>JAIXPL010000061.1 GCA_027486255.1 Comamonadaceae bacterium | reverse complement strand
CCCACCAACCCGGTGAGATTGCCCATCGCAATCGGTCCACCCATCAGCCCGACATCCACCGCCCAGCCCGGCCTCGCTGCCACCTGCGCCGCGCGGTGCAGCCAGCCGGCCAGGCCCGGCGCGCCGGTGAGGCTGGAGCGCACATCGCGATAGCGAGCGCCCGGCGTCGGCAGATCGACTGTGAGCACCAGAGTCGGGCAGCCCTGCTCCCGCGCCGTGGCGATCATGGCTTCGTTGGCGGCCTTGTCCTTGGTCAGATACAGCTGGAACCACGGCGCAGCGCCAGCGCCATGCGTGACCTCTTGCAGGCTGCACACCGAAACGGTGGAGAGCGCCATCGGGATGCCTGCCGCCCGTGCCGCCCGCCACGCCTGCACCTCGCCGCGCCGCGCATGCAGCCCGCCCAGCCCGACCGGCGCCAGCACCACCGGCATGGCGAGCGCCTGCCCCAGCAGTTTCACCCGCGTTTCAATGCGCGACACATCGACCAGCACCCGCTGATCCAGCTGGATGGCCGCCAGATCAGTCATGTTGGCCGCCAGCGTCTGTTCCGCATAACTGCCGCCATCGGTGTAATCGAACAGGAAACGCGGCACCCGCCGCCGGGATGCTGCCCGATAATCGGCGACGCTGGCCAGCGTCACCGCGCAGCCTTTGCCGCCGCCACCTGATCTTCCACACTCTTCAGCAACGCCGGCACATCGTGCACGATGCCATCGCGGATGGTCCAACGGATGCCGCCCTTCACCACGGTCTTCTGCGTCGCCTCGTCCAGCCGGGCAAAGCCGGTGCCATAGAGCGTCTTCAGATTGTGCAGCGGGTTTTCCGGCACCACGATCAGATCGGCGCGCATGCCCACCCGTATCAGGCCAAAGTCCGGCTCGCGGCCCTTGGGTTCTTCCAGCGTGCGGGCGCCGTTGATGGTGGCCGACTGGATCACTTCCAGCGGCGCAAAGCCGGCCTCGCGCAGCAGTTCCAGTTCCAGGATGTAGCCAAAGCCCCAGGTCTGCCAGATGAAACCCGGGTCGCTGCCCGTCGTCACCCGCCCACCCATATTCTTGTAATCATTCACCAATTGCATGTAGCGCGTGTAGAAACGCCGCCATTCATACTCGCGCTCGCTGGTCCAATCGAAGAAATAGCTGCCGTGGTTGTCGCGGTTCGATTCAAAGAATCCGGTCAGGCTCGGCAGCGTGTAGCGATCGTGCCATTCCGCCCGCTTGGCGCGCATCAGATCGCGGCTGGCGCTGTAGATGTTGAAGGTGGGATCGAACACCACACCGCTGGCTTTCTGGGCCTTCAGATAGTCCACCCACTCCGGCCCGCCGGGTTCGTGGATCTGGTTCCAGATCTCGGCGATGCCGCCGAAACGCTTCTGTTCGTCGTTGAAATTGTAATCGGCCGGCGTGTCCTGCACGCGGCGGCCGTCCAGAATGCTTTCAAAATGCCCGTAAAAATGCGTGATGGTGCCCAGGCCGGCAGCAGCGGCATCGCGGGCGTTGAACTCGGCGATGTTGGGTTGGCTCAGGTGGGCGACCGTGCCCAACCCCAGTTTCTTCGCCTCGGCGATGGCGGCGCGGTCGATCTCTGGCGTTTCGTCGCCCCGGTTGAAGAACTTGATGCCATCGATGCCCACGCTTGCCGCCCAGCGCACCCACTCGCGCGCTTTTTCCGGCGTGGTTACCCGCCCGCCCTTCCAGCCGGCGTTGGCACCACTGCCAAGTGTCTGATAAACATAGAGACGCGGTGCGATGATCTCGCCTGCCGCCGCCCGCTTGCGCTCGTCAAGGGCGCGCGAAACGTCGCCGCCAAAGAACGACACGCCGCGCACCGTCGTTACCCCATGCGCCAGCCACAGCCGCCAGGCGTAACTGGGGTCGTCCATCTTGTCGGGATCACCGTTGTGGCCGTGCATGTCCACGAAACCGGGCAGCACATACATGCCGGTCGCATCGATTTCGCGGGCGGGGTTCTGCGGCGCGCGGCCCGTCTTCATCGGCAGGCCCGGCGTGCCGGCGGCGCGAATATCCGTGATTTTTCCGCCATTTATAATGATATCAGCCGGTCCGTACGGAGGCCCGCCATTGCCGGTGATGATGGTCGCACCGCGGATCACCAGCGTTTCATACGGCCCGGCGGCCATGGCGGTGTCGCGCGGCGGCGTTGGCTTCATCTGGGCATTTGCGGTGCTGGCCAGCAGGCCCAGCGCGATGGCGATCAACGTTTTCATGCACTTCCCCCTCTTGGCCTCCAGCATAGACGCAGCCCGGCCCGCCCGCTAGGCTGCCGCTATGGACTGGATTCCTCTCGCCATCGGCTATTTCCTCGGCTCGATCCCGTTCGGGTTGCTGCTCACCCGGATGATCGGCATCGATATCCGGCAGGTGGGCAGCGGCAACATCGGCACCACCAATGTTTTGCGCACCGGAAACAAGGGCTTGGCGGCGGCCACTTTGCTGCTGGACGCTGGCAAAGGGGTGGCGGCGGTGGCCATCGGGCGGTGGCTGGGTGGCGAAATGGGCGGGATCGTGGCCGGCACAGCGGCTTTCGTGGGCCACTGTTTTCCGATCTGGCTTCGCTTCCGCGGCGGCAAGGGCGTCGCCACGATTTTGGGGATAACTCTGGCTGCCGCCCCCCTCGCCGGCATGATCGCATTGGCCACCTGGGCCTGCGGTGCCCTGGCCACGCGCTACTCAAGTGTGGGCGGCATGCTGGCCGCCATCGCCTGCCCGATCGCCGTCTGGTTCCTCACCGGCAATCTCGGCTGGGCCACGCACCTGGCGGCGCTCGCGGCGCTGCTGATCTTCCAGCACCGGGATAATCTCTCCCGCCTCGCCGCCGGCACCGAATCGAAAATCGGGCAAAAGGCCAAATGAGCCTGCCGGGTGATGCCGTTTCGCGGCTGCGCCTGATCCGCACCGATTCGATTGGCCCGGTCACCTATCGCCAGCTCATCGCCCGCTTTGGCGATGCCGAAACGGCGCTGAAGGCGCTGCCCGATCTCGCCCGGCGCGGCAATCGCCAGCTGGCCCTGCACCCCGAATCCAAAGCGCTCGCCGAACTCGAAACTGCCGCCACCTTGGGCGCGCATCTGCTCTTCCTCGGCACCCCGGATTATCCCTCCCTGCTCTCAGGCACCGAAACCGCCCCGCCCGTGCTCTATGCCCGTGGAGACCTCGCCCTGCTCGATCGGCCCGCGGTGGCCATCGTCGGCGCCCGCAACGCCAGCGCGGCGGGCACGCGCTTTGCCCGGCAACTGGCGCTTGATCTGGCAGAGGCGGATTATGTCGTCGTTTCCGGCCTGGCGCGCGGCATCGATGCGGCGGCGCACGCGGCGGCGCTGGAGCGCGGCACCATCGCGGTGGTCGCCGGCGGGGTGGATGTCGCCTATCCGCCCGATCACGCCGATCTGATGGCGCGCATCGCCGAACAAGGCCTGGTGATCGCCGAACAGCCGCCGGGGATCGAGCCGCAGGCCCGCCATTTCCCGCGCCGCAACCGCATCATCGCGGGGCTTTCGGCCGGCACCATCGTGGTGGAAGGCGCGCCCAAATCGGGCAGCCTGATCACGGCGCGCATCGCGGCCGATCTGGGCCGCGAAGTGATGGCCGTGCCCGGCAGCCCGCTCGATCCGCGTGCGCAGGGCTGCAACCTGCTGATTCGCGAAGGTGCCACCCTGATTCAAACGGCAGCCGACGTGCTGGAGGCGCTCTCCACCCTCTCCGGCCAGCCCGCGCTCCCCCTCACCGTCGCCGAGCCGCTCCCCCTGCCAGACTTCGGCCCCGCCCTCACGCCCGATCCGGCTGCACGCACCGCCATCCTCGCCCTGCTTTCGCCGGCGCCCGTCCACGTGGACGAACTCATCCGCCTCTCCAGGTTCCCCGCCGCCCAGGTGGCGAGCGTGCTGCTGGACCTGGAACTGGAAGGCGCGCTGACCCGGCACGCAGGGGCGCGGGTGGCGTTGGGGTGAGGGGAAATCGGTTGACGGATTTGCACCCTCGTAAGGCCGTTCCAGTGGTCGCAAGACCGTCCAAGAGCCTGCCGCTGTCTGAGTGCCGGCATCTGCCGGCCTGAATGACCGGTCTTGGCTCGGAAAGAGCTAAAGCCGCCCTCCGGCTTTTCGGCAGACCCCGCTCGGCGATGGGTGGACAGCTTAACGTCTGCTTGGGCCTCCGCAGTTTCTTCGCTTAGAACAGGAGCATCGTGTTGATTGAGACGTAGCGCGTCCAGCTGCCCGGTGGGGCATTGGGCGCCT
>JAIXPL010000012.1 GCA_027486255.1 Comamonadaceae bacterium | reverse complement strand
GATCAACATCATCGTGACCATTCTGAACATGCGCGCGCCCGGCATGACGCTGATGAAGATGCCCATGTTCGTGTGGACCTGGCTCATCACCGCTTACCTGCTGATCGCCGTGATGCCCGTGCTGGCCGGCGCCATCACCATGACGCTGACCGACCGCCACTTCGGCACCAGCTTCTTCAACCCCGCCGGCGGCGGTGACCCGGTGATGTATCAGCACATCTTCTGGTTCTTCGGCCACCCCGAGGTTTACATCATGATCTTGCCGGCCTTCGGCATCGTCAGCCAGATCATTCCGGCCTTCTCGCGCAAGCGCCTGTTCGGCTACGCCTCCATGGTGTATGCCACGGGCTCCATCGCCATCCTGAGCTTCGTCGTGTGGGCGCACCACATGTTCACCACCGGCATGCCGGTGACGGGCCAGTTGTTCTTCATGTACTCGACCATGCTCATCTCCGTGCCCACCGGCGTGAAGGTGTTCAACTGGATCGCCACCATGTGGAAGGGTTCGATGACCTTCGAAACCCCCATGCTTTTCGCGGTCGGCTTCCTGTTCGTGTTCACCATGGGTGGCTTCACCGGTCTGATCCTGTCGGTGGCACCGATCGACATCCAGCTGCAGGACGGCTACTACGTGGTGGCTCACTTCCACTACGTGCTGGTGGCAGGCTCGCTGTTTGCCATGTTCGCGGGCTTCTACTACTGGGTCCCCAAATGGACCGGTGTGATGTACAACGAGACGCGCGGCAAGATCCACTTCTGGTGGACGCTGATCTCCTTCAACGTCACCTTCTTCCCCATGCACTTCCTGGGTCTGGCCGGCATGCCGCGTCGCTACGCCGACTACCCCATGCAGTTCGCCGATTTCAACGCCCTGGCCTCCGTGGGTGCCTTCGCCTTCGGTCTGGCCCAGGTGTACTTCTTCATCTTCGTGGTGCTCCCCACCATGCGCGGCGTCGGCGAAAAAGCTCCGGCCAAGCCCTGGGAAGCGGCCGAAGGTCTGGAATGGGAAGTGCCTTCTCCGGCACCTTTCCACACCTTTGAAACACCGCCCAAGCTGGACGCCACCGCGACCAAAGTGGTCGGCTGAATGGACGCAAGGTATCCACGGCCATGACACCTGAACAAGAAAAGAGCAACCGACGCCTGGGCTGGATCCTGGGGTCGGTGGCGCTCATCTTCTTTGTCGGCTTCATGGTCCGCTTGGTCCTGCTCGGCAGCTGAGTGGCCCCGTCCTTCGAGAAAGCCTGACATGGGTCTGAAGCGGGAAAACTTTCGGATGATGGGCAAGCTCAGCGTGATCGTGCTGGGCATGTTTGCTTTCGGCTATGCCTTGGTGCCCCTGTACTTGGCCATCTGCGAGATGACCGGCATCAATGTGCTGGCTCTGGGGGACAAGCTCATTCCCGGTGCCAGTTCGGTCCAGGCCGCCAACACCCAGGTTGACCGAAGCCGGGTGATCACTGTGGAGTTCGACGCCAACGTCCGCGGACCCTGGCAGTTCAAGCCAGCCCAGCGTTCTGTGCAGGTGCATCCGGGTGAACTCACCACGGTCATGTACGAGTTCCAGAACGTGCAAGACCGCACCATGGCGGCGCAGGCCATCCCCAGTTATGCCCCCAGGCAGTCGGCCTCTCACTTCAACAAGCTCGAGTGCTTCTGCTTCAACCAGTACACCCTGGCGCCGGGCGAGAAAAAGCAGTGGCCAGTGGCCTTCGTGATCGACTCCAAGCTGCCCAAGGACGTGACCACCATCACGTTGTCCTACACCTTCTTTGAGGTGGGGGGCAAAGTGCCGTCCGCACCGGCGGGTACGGTCACCATGTCCGCGCCAGTTGTGCTGCTACAGCCGCCCCAGGCCGCCGGAGCGGGTACATGAGCGTGATGCTGGACCGTGCTCCCAAGCCTTCAGTGTGGCGCACCACCAAGGCAGTGGCTTGGTCTTTCGTGGGCCTGCGTGGGCGTCAAGGCTATGAGCAGGACATCAGAAGCATCAATCCCTTGCACCTGGTGCTGGTGGGTTTGGTGGGGGTTTTTGTTTTCGTGGGCGGCCTGATCATCCTGGTGAACTGGATCGTCACCACTTAAGCCGGAGGAGCTGTGCGCCACGGGGTGCGCGGCACGAAATTTTTCGCAGAGATTTGAGAACCAGAGGAAAAAGTATGTCGTCAGTCACACAGGGGTCCACACCCTACTACTACGTGCCCAGCGAATCGCGCCATCCCTTCATGGCGGCGGTTGGCCTTTTCTTCGTGATCCTGGGCGCAGGGCAGTGGATCAATGGCGCCGGCTGGGGTGCTTACTCGCTGGCGTTTGGCCTGCTGTGGTGGCTCACCGTTCTGTACCAGTGGTTCAAGGAAGCGGTGTCCGAGAGCGAAGGTGGCCTCTACAGCGACCGCATCGATATGTCCTACCGCTGGAGCATGAGCTGGTTCATCTTCTCCGAAGTGATGTTCTTTGGTGCCTTTTTCACCGCCTTGTGGTGGGCCCGGTCTCACTCTGTGCCGGCTCTGGGCAGCCTGGAGAATTCCCTGCTCTGGCCTGATTTCCGCGCCATCTGGCCCACCGTTGAGGCCGGCATGACCGCCTCGCCTGCTGGCATCGTGGAGCCTTTCGCCACCGTCGGCCCCTTCTGGCTACCCACCATCAACACGGCCCTGCTGCTGACCTCGGGTGTCACCCTCACCATCGCCCACCATGCCCTGCGCGAGGGCCACCGCGCCAAGACCATCCAGTACATGTGGGCCACGGTGCTTTTGGGCGTGGTGTTCCTGGGTGTACAGGGCTATGAGTACTTCCACCTCTACAACGACCTGAACCTCAAGCTCAACTCCGGCATCTACGGCTCCACTTTCTACATGCTGACCGGGTTCCACGGTTTCCACGTCTTCGTGGGCATGTTGATGCTGCTGTTCATCACCCTGCGCCTGCAAAAAGGCCATTTCACTGCGGAACGTCACTTCGGCTTTGAGGGCGCCGCCTGGTACTGGCACTTCGTCGACGTGGTCTGGCTGGGCTTGTACATCCTGGTGTACTGGCTGTAAGTCGGTCAGGGCCCTGGCCCTGCGCGCGTTCAAGCAAAAAGGCCGCAACGCGGCCTTTTTTGTTCATGTGTTCAAGCAAAGTGCGTGAGACGGGGGTTAGCCTGCAGGCAGGCCTTTGGGCAGGATGTAGCCCAGCTTGTAGGCCACCAGGACGCAGATAAACAGCAGGATGGAAAAGCCCACCCGGAAGGCCAGCGCACGAGCCATGTGGCTGGTCTTGGCCTTGCCCTTGGTGCCATCCTTCATCATGAAGTAAAGGGCGCTGGCCAGGGCCCCGAGAATGGCGATGAAAGCCGCTGCGATCAAATAAGACATAGCCGAATTATCAACCCATGACTGCGCCGACACCTTCATCTTCAACAGCGCCAGCCCGCTGGCGCAGCGCGCGCTTTTGGGTGCTCACCGTGGCTGCCTGGAGCATGATCGCGCTGACTGCCTCGCTGGGCCGCTGGCAGATGAACCGTGCCGAGTACAAGCAGGGCTTGGCCGAATCCATGGCCGCGCGGGCCCAGCAGCCGCCCCTGGATAACCGCGCCTTGCTCAAGAGTGATGTGCTCGCTGCGGATGTGCATCGCCGCGTCAGCTTGCGAGGGCGCTGGCTGGCCGAGCACACGGTCTACCTGGACAACCGTCCCATGCAGAAGCGGCCCGGCTTCTGGGTCTACACGCCGCTTGAGCTGGAAGGCACTGCGAAGGTCTTGCTGGTGCAGCGCGGCTGGATTCCCCGCGATTTCGCCGACCGCGCGCGGCTGGCCCCGGTGCAGACACCGCAGGGCCTGGTCGAGGTGGCCGGGCGCTTGGCCCTGTCGCCGGGCAAGCTATACGAGTTCAAGGGCGAGGAGGGCGGCCCAATCCGGCAAAATCTCGATATCGCGTCGTATCGCATCGCGACCGGTCTGGACCTGTTGGATGCGCTGGCGGTCCAGACCGGGCCGGCGAGCGAAGGTCTGCAGCGCCAGTGGGATGCGCCCGACAGTGGGGTCGACAAGCACCATGGCTATGCCTTCCAGTGGTTTGGCCTGTGCGCCTTGCTGGTCGGTCTGTACGTCTGGTTCCAGGCGCTGTCACCGGCCCTCAAGAGAAGAAAGCAAGTCCGGCCTCCGGCCGCTGAGTGAACATGTCCCAAGTCCCTGCCTCGCCCTCTTCTTCGGACCAGCCGCTGGGCCTGACCGTCCACGACCTGCCCGCCCCCGAGCAGGCAGCACAGCCGCCCACGCGCATGGGGCGCTGGAAGATGCTGTTCATCTTGCTGGTATGCGCCTCGCCGGTGATCGCTTCTTACCTGACCTATTACGTCATCCGTCCCGAGGGCCGGCGCAATTTCGGCGAGCTGATCAATCCGCAGCGCCCACTGCCCGACCTGCAGGCCCGCGCACTGGACGGCAAGCCCGTGGCACTGCGCAGCCTCAAGGACCAGTGGTTGCTGGTGTCGGTCGGCGGTGGGGACTGTGCTGCCGCTTGTCAGCAGAATCTGTACTTCCAGCGCCAGCTGCGTGAGTCCCTGGGCCGGGAAAAGGACCGGCTGGACCGCGTGTGGCTGATCAGCGATGACGCGCCTGTGGTGGACGCATTGCAGCCGGCCCTGGACGGTGCGATCGTTCTGCGAGTGCCGGCCGAACAACTGGCTGCCTGGTTGGTGCCAACTGCCGGCCAAGCGCCGCAAGCGCAGCTCTTTGTGGTCGATCCCCTGGGCAACCTGATGATGCGCTTTCCACCCGGGCTGGACCTGGCCACCGCAGCCAAGGCCAAGAAAGACCTGGATCGCCTGCTGCGTGCCTCCAACAGCTGGGACCAGCCCGGTCGCCCCTGAGCTGCTGAGCCCTTTAGACCTTCGTCATGCCTGAACAAGCGCTCTACGACTTTGGCCCCACCGGCCGCATGATGCTCATGGGTGTGCTGCTGGCCCTGGGCCCGCTGGCCTGGGTCTGGTTGCGCCGCCGCGACGCCGCGCCCGCCCAGCGCCTGCGCCTCTTGACCTTGCTCACCCTGTTCCTCACCTTCGACCTCGTGCTCTTCGGCGCCTTCACGCGCCTGACCGACTCGGGCCTCGGTTGCCCCGACTGGCCTGGTTGCTACGGCAGTGCCAGTCCGGTGGGCGCACGCCAGGCCATCAGCCAGGCCCAGGAAGCCATGCCCACCGGGCCGGTCACGCACACCAAGGCCTGGATCGAGATGATCCACCGCTACCTTGCCACCGGCGTGGGCGTGCTCATCCTCACTTTGGCCGTGGCCAGCTGGACCGCCTGGCGGCAGGCGCAGCGCAGCCCCGAGGGAGGGCGCCCCGCCGTCTCGCCCTGGTGGCCCAGCTTCACGCTGGTGTGGGTCTGCCTGCAAGGAGCCTTCGGGGCGCTCACCGTCACCATGAAGCTGTTCCCGCTCATCGTCACCTTGCATCTGCTGGGCGGCATGGGCCTCTTGGCCTTGCTGCGTGTGCAGTCCACCCGCTATGCGCTGGCCGGCGGTGAACTCGCCCCTGTGCAACTCTCCCCTGCGGTGCGCGGCTTCCTGCTGGCGTCGTTTGCGCTGCTGTGGATGCAGATCGCCCTGGGCGGCTGGGTCAGTACCAACTACGCGGTGCTGGCCTGCACCGATTTCCCGGCGTGCCAGGGCTCCTTCTGGCCCGCCATGGACTTTCAGCCCGCCTTCACGCTCTGGCGCGAACTGGGCCAGGGTCGGGGCGGCGAGAACATCAGCTTCCAGGCGCTCACGGCCATTCACTACGTGCACCGCCTGGCGGCCTATGCCGTCATGGCGGCCCTGCTGCTCCTGGCCTGGCTGCTGCGTGGTCCGTCCACGCGCGCCCTTTGCCTCTGGCTCTTGGCCCTGTTGGCCTGGCAGTTCGCCAGCGGCCTGAGCAATGTGGTGCTGGGCTGGCCGCTGGTGGCCGCCGTCGCCCACACCGCAGGTGCTGCTGGTCTGGTGATCCTGCTCACGGGGGCGATCGCCTCCACCCGGTCGGCTGTGCCGGCACGCGCCCCCAACTCTTTGAACGCTTCCCGACTGTCCGCATGACCACGCCCAAATCTGCCACCCTGGCGGCCGCGCCCCTGAGCTCGCGCTGGTCTCAGTTCTACGCGCTGACCAAACCGCGCGTGGTGCAGCTCATCGTCTTCTGCGCCCTCATCGGCATGGTGCTGGCCGTGCCCGGGGCGCCCAGCCTGGCTGACCTTCGCCTGGCGGCACTGGCCTGCGCAGGCATTTGGCTGGTGGCCGGTGCGGCTGCTGCTTTCAACTGCATCGTGGAGCAGCACATCGATGCGCGCATGCGCCGCACGGCCTGGCGGCCCACGGCCAAGGGCGAACTGAGCAATACCCAGACTCTGGCCTTTTCGGCGCTGCTGTGCGGCATGGGCTCCTTCATCCTCTACGTCTGGGTCAACCCGCTGACCATGTGGCTGACCTTTGCCACCTTCGTCGGCTATGCCGTGGTCTACACCGTGGTGCTCAAGCCCATGACGCCGCAGAACATCGTCATCGGCGGCGCCTCCGGCGCCATGCCGCCCGTGCTGGGCTGGGCCGCCATGACGGGCGATGTGGGCCCCGAAGCGCTCATCCTCTTCCTCATCATCTTCCTGTGGACGCCGCCGCACTTCTGGGCGCTCGCGCTCTACCGTGTGGAGGACTACCGCAAGTCGGGTCTGCCCATGCTGCCCGTGACGCACGGCAACGAGTTCACGCGTCTGCAGATCCTGCTCTACACCCTGGTGCTGTTTGCAGCCTGCCTCATGCCCTTTGTGTTCCAGATGAGTGGCTGGCTCTACCTGGTGGTGGCCGTGGTGCTCAGCGTCATGTTCACCTGGTATGGCTTCAAGCTCTGGCGCGAGTACTCCGACGAGCTGGCCCGCAAGACCTTTCGCTTCTCGCTGATCCACCTCTCGGTGCTGTTCGCCGCCTTCTTGCTGGACCACTACATCCGATGAAGACTTTCTTGCCCTCACGCCGCTGGTGGCTGGCAGCCGCCGTCCTGGGTCTGGCCGCCTGTTCACCGGGCAAGCCGCAGTTCAAGAGCATCGACATCACCGGTGCGGACTACGCCCGTGATTTCGCACTGCCCGACCAACATGGCCAGCTGCGCCGCATGGCCGATTTCAAGGGTCAGGCCGTGGTGGTGTTTTTCGGCTTCACACAGTGCCCCGACGTCTGCCCTAGCGCCATGGCTGAACTGGCCGAGGTCAAGCGCAGCCTGGGTGCCGACGGTGCGCGCCTGCAGGGCCTGTTCATCACGCTCGACCCTGAGCGCGACACGCCCGAGGTGCTCAAGGCCTATATGGTCAATTTCGATCCCAGCTTCCTGGCTCTGCGACCCACGCTGGAGCAGTTGCCGCAGCTGGCCAAGGACTTCAAGATCTTCTACCGCAAGGTCGAGGGCCAGACGCCGACCAGCTACACGCTGGAGCACGGATCGGGTCGCTATGTGTACGACCCCCAGGGCCGCGTGCGTCTGTTTGCCCGGCACGAGCTCGGTGCGGCCGCCTTGGCCGGCGACTTGAAGCCGCTGCTGGCAGGCCAGTAAGCCTCGGGTCCTGCTGCGGGCAGGGGGGCGCTATCGACCAGAGTCGCCCAGAGTCGCCCAGAGGACTGGCCTCCTACTGGATGCTCTGGCGGCGAATGATGTCGCCCAGCGCCTGCGTATCCGCTTCAATGCGGTGCCGCAAGCCCTCCGGGGCCGAGCCGATGACCTGCCAGCCCTGCTGGAACAGCCTGGCGCGCATCTCGGGCGCGCGCACGATCTCGCTCACGGCGGCAGCCACCTTGTGCACGTGCGCACGGGGCATGCCCGCCGGCGCCGCCACCGCGTTCCAGATTTCCAGCTGGTAGTTCTTCACGCCGGCCTCGGCCAGGCTAGGCACCTCGGGTGCCAGGATGCTGCGGCCCGTGCTGGTGGTGGCCAGCATGCGCAGCCGGCCGTTCCGGGCCTGGGCGGCCGCCAGGGCCGGGGGCAGCAGCGCGGCCTGGATCTGACCTCCCAGCATGGCGGTGATCACCTGCGGGTTACCGGGGTAGGGCACATGCACCGGCGCCATGCCAGCACGTGCCTTGAGCAACTCCATGCCCAGGTGGGCCACCGTGCCCACGCCCGGCGAGCCGTAGCTCCATTGCGCCCCGGCTTGCTGCGCCTGGGCCAGCCAGGCGGCAGCCGTGGCACCGGGTGCCTCGGCCGGCACGGTGAGCACCAGCGGTGCCGAGCCGATGAGGCTGACGGGTGCCAGGTCCTTGAGCGGGTCGTAGCCCAGCTGCGGGTTGAGGATGCGGGCAATGGTCATGTTGCCGTTGATCATCAGGCCCAGGGTGTGGCCGTCGGTGGACTTGGCCACGAAGTCGGCGGCGATGTTGCCGCCTGCGCCCACCTTGTTTTCCACGATCACGGTCTGCCCCAGCGCCCGACCCAGGGGCTCGGCCAGCAGGCGAGCGGTGAGGTCGGGGCTGGAGCCTGGTGGAAAACCCACCACCAGGCGCAGCGTCCGGGTGGGCCATTCGGCAGCTTGGGGCGAGGTGCTCAGTCCCAGCCCCGAGATCAGGGCAAACAAGGCGTGGCGGCGGTCAAGCGTCATGCGGAAATCCATCGAATAAGGGGGGCGGCTGCATTGTGGCGCAGCATGGGCCATTGAGCGAGCCAAGAAAAACCCGGCCGAAGCCGGGTTCTTGAGGGGGCTGAGCAAGCTCAGGCGAAGGCGGCCAAGGCCTTGCGCATCTTCTTCATGGCGGCCACCTCGATCTGGCGGATGCGCTCGGCGCTGACCTGGTACTCGGCGGCCAGTTCATGCAGCGTCATGCCGCCTGAGCCGTCGTCATTGACCTTGAGCCAGCGCTCTTCCACGATGCGGCGTGAGCGCGCGTCGAGTTCTTCCAGGGCCGCCGCGATGCCGTCGCTGGCCAGCACATCGCGCTGGTGCGACTCCATCAGCGCGGTGGGCTCGTGGCTGGCGTCCGACAGGTAGGCGATGGGGCCGAAGCTGTCCTCGCCCTCGTCGGCGGGCGTGGGGTCCAGCAGCACGTCGCCGCCGGACATGCGCATCTCCATCTCGATGACTTCTTCGCGCTTGACATTGAGCGTGCGCGCCATCGAGTCGATCTGCTCCTCGGTGAGCGTGTCGCGGTGGGTGGGCGCGTTTGTGTCGTCCTTGAAGCCCTGCTTCATGGAGCGCAGGTTGAAGAACAGCTTGCGCTGCGCCTTGGTCGTGGCCATCTTGACCATGCGCCAGTTCTTGAGGATGTACTCGTGGATCTCGGCCTTGATCCAGTGCAGGGCGTAGCTGACCAGGCGCACGCCCTGGTCGGGATCGAAGCGCTTGACGGCCTTCATCAGACCGATATTGCCTTCCTGGATCAGGTCACCGTGCGGCAGGCCGTAGCCCAGGTACTTGCGGGAGACGGAGACCACCAGGCGCAGGTGCGAGAGCACCAGCCGGCTGGCCGCCTCCAGGTCGTTGTGTTCTTTCAGGCGCCGCGCAAAGGCCTGCTCCTCTTCCAGGCTGAGCATGGGAAAGCGGTTCACGGCGGAGATGTAGGCGTCCAGGTTGCCCAGCGAGGGCATCAGGCTGGCGCCGCCCCAGGGGTTGGCAAGCGTCAGGGCACCCGAATTCACAGCGGTATTCGTCATGCTTGACTCCTTTCGGTCATGGATTTGATGTTAGCACTCTCTGGTCTTGAGTGCTAATGAGGATGGAGCCTGGGCCTGGTGGGCCCTAGGCCAAGATGACGATGCCCTATTGGAGCTTGGACAGGCCCGAGGCTTCCTGCATGAGCATGTAAAAAAGCGCCTGGCCGGCAACCAGAGCGCTCGGGCAAGGCCCTTCCTCAATGGCGGGGCTGTTCGGGCGGCAGGTCCCGGGCTTGCACGTCGGAGACGGGCTGGGACTTGAGCAGGCGGCTGGACACGGGGGTGTCCGGGGCCGGAGAAGCGTCGGCCTCCTGTGGCTGACCAGGCTGCCGGGGCCAGAGGCCCTCTCTGCTGAAACCACCCTGCCCGAAGGCCCCGCCGAAGCGCCGCAGGTCTTCAAAGCGCCCGCGCACCGCCAGCTGGGGCCGGCGCCCGAGCAGCAGGTTCACCAGGGCCCAGGTGAGCAGGGCCAGCAGGCCCAGGCTGAGCAGACCCAGGGCCAGCAAGGTGGCCAGGGTCCAGAGGATGAGCCGCAGCGCGGTGCGCAGGGCGCCGGTGATGAGGTCTGCAATCGACATGTACGGCTCAGTTGGGGACGGCAGGGGTCAATGCAAGCCCAAGCCAGGGCTGTCAGCTCAGCAGGGCCTGCGCGAACTCCCGCGCATTGAAAGTTTCCAGTTCCTCGAGCTTCTCGCCCACGCCGATGAAGTACACCGGCACCGGCCGCCAGTCCGGGTGCTTTTTCTGGCGCTCGGCGGCCCAGAGCGCAATGGCCGCCAGCACGCCGCCCTTGGCTGTGCCATCGAGCTTGGTGACGATCAGGCCGGTGAGCGCCAGGGCCTCGTCGAAGGCTTTAACCTGGGCCAGCGCATTCTGGCCCGTGTTGCCGTCGATCACCAGCAGCACCTCGTGCGGTGCCGTGGCCTCGGCCTTGGTGATGACGCGCTTGATCTTCTTGAGCTCCTCCATCAGGTGCAGCTGCGTGGGCAGGCGGCCTGCCGTGTCGACCAGCACCACGTCCTTGCGGCGCGCCTTGCCGGCCGAGACGGCATCAAAGCTCACCGCGGCCGGATCGCCGCCTTCCTGGCTCACGATCTCCACCGTGTTGCGCTCGGCCCAGACCACCAACTGCTCGCGCGCGGCGGCCCGAAAGGTGTCGGCCGCGGCCAGCAGCACCGAGGCGCCTTCGTCGGCCAGGTGCCGCGTGAGCTTGCCGATGGAGGTGGTCTTGCCCGCGCCATTGACGCCGGCGACCATGATCACGGTCGGCTGCTGCTCGCCAATCACCAAGGCGCGTTCCAGCGGCCGCAGCAGGCTGGCCAGGGCGTCGACCAGGATGTTCTTCACCGCCACGGGATGCGTGACGCCGCTGTCTTTGACCCGCCGCCGCACGTCGGCCAGCAGGTAGGAGGTGGCGGCCACGCCGCTGTCGGCCATCAGCAGGGCCGTTTCCAGTTCCTCGTAGAGCGCCTCATCAATCTGTGTGCCGGTGAATACACTGGCGATGCTGCTGCTGGTCTTGCGCAGGCCGTCGCTCAGGCGGCTGAGCCAGCGGGCTCGCGCAGGCGCCGCAGCCGTTTCGGCCTGGATGCCGATGGGCGCCACCAGGGCGCTGCCGATCAGGCTGCCATCGACAGGCGCTGCCGCAAGGCTTGCCGAACCAGGTGCCGGGGCCGGCGGCGCCGGTGCGGTGGCTTCGCTCTGGGGCGGGCCGTCCGGGGAGGGCGGCGCACCAGGGGTGAGCAACTTCTTGAAGAAACTGAACATGAAGAGGTCTTTACAGTCTGGTTATTCTATGAAACCCCTTCCTGATGCCATGCCCACTCACTTCTTGTCCTGGTTTGTCCACGTCCTCCTCCTGAGCGGCCTGTGCCAGGCGCCAGTCCTTTGGGCGCAGGGGACGCCGGCAACCTCGCCCCAGCCAGCGTCGAGCGCCAGCCAGGTGCAGGACGTGCACCGCTTCACTCTGGGCAATGGCATGGACCTCATCGTCAAGCCCGACCGCCGCGCGCCCACCGCCGTGCACATGCTCTGGGTCCGCGTGGGCTCCATCGACGAGGTGGACGGCAGCTCGGGCATCGCACATGTGCTCGAGCACATGATGTTCAAGGGCACGCCCTCCGTGAAACCCGGCGAGTTTTCCAGGCGCGTGGCGGCCCTCGGTGGCCGCGAGAACGCTTTCACGTCACGCGATGCCACCGCCTATCACCAGCAGGTGCCGGCCAACCGCTTGCGCGAGGTGATGGCGCTGGAGGCGGACCGCTTTGCCAACAACAGCTGGCCCGATGAGGAATTTCGCCGCGAGATCGAGGTCATCAAGGAAGAGCGCCGCCAGCGCGTGGACGATTCGCCCCGCGCACAGCTCTACGAGATGGCGCAAGCCACCCTTTTCAGCGCCTCGCCCTACCGCCGCCCCATCATCGGCTGGATGAACGACATCGAGTCGCTCACTCCGGAAGAGGTCCGTGCCTTCCGCACGCGCTGGTATGTGCCTGCCAATGCGGCGGTGGTGATTGCAGGCGATGTGGACGTGGCCCAGGTGCGCCGCTGGGCCGAAGAAACCTATGGCCGCATTCCCCCTGGCGCTGTGCCCGCGCGCAAACCTCGGGCCGAGCCGCCGCAGACCGGTCCGCGCCGCCTGGAGCACCGCGCCCGCAGCAGCCAGGCCTATCTGAGTCTGATGTTCAAGGTCCCGCAGGTGCAGCCCCAGGACCTGGCCGCCGACGTGATGCCTGCAGGCCCCAGCCGCGACGCCCTGGCGCTGACGGTGCTGGCGGCCGTGCTCGATGGTTACAGCGGCGCCCGCCTGGACCGGGCACTCACCCAGGGGCCCGACCGCGCGGCCCACGAGGTGGGGGCCTACAACGGGCTGTTCGGCCGTGGCCCGCAGATCTTCGTGCTCGATGGCGAGCCGGTGCCCGGCCGCAGCCCCGAGCAGCTGGCCCAGGCCCTGCGGGCTCAGGTGGCTGAGGTGGCGCGCCAGGGCGTGAGCGAGGAGGAGCTCAAGCGGGTCAAGACCCAGTGGGTGGCCTCCGAGACCTACAAGCTCGATGCCCTGTTCAGCCAGGCGCGCGAGCTCGGCTCCAACTGGCTTCTGGGCTTCCCGCTCGATGCCATGCCGCGCCTGGTGCGGCACCTGCGCGGCATCACCGCAGCTGAGGTGCAGTCGGTGGCGCAGCGCTACTTCGGTGAGGAGCAGATGACCATGGCCGTGCTCGTGCCCCAGTCGGACGGGCCGCCCACCCGGGAGCGTCCACCCCCGCGCACAGACGCGATCGAACGGAGGTGAGGCCGTGAATTCATTCTTTCCCAAGCGACTGGTCCTGTGGTGCAGCGCCAGCTTGCTGGCGCTGTCAGCCCATGCAATCCCGGCCATCGAGCACTGGCAGCACGCCAGCGGCGCGCAGGTGTACCTGGTGCGCAGCCCGTCCATTCCCATGCTGGACGTGCAGATCGACTTCGATGCCGGCAGCCGGCGCGTGCCGGCCGAGCAGGCGGGGCTGGTCGGAGGCGTGACCTGGATGCTGTCCAAGGGCGTGCTGGCCCGCGAAGGCGCCCCGGCCCTCGATGAAAACGCCATTGGCCAGGCCTGGGCCGATTTGGGTGCGCGCTTTGGCGCCAGCGCGTCGGCCGACCGAATGAGCTTGTCCCTGCGCACCCTGACTGAGCCCGAATTGCTGCGCCAGGCGGTGGCCCTGGCGGCGCGCCAGATGGGCGAGCCGGCCTTTCCTGCGGCCGTGTGGGAGCGCGAGCGCCAGAGCCTGGTGGCCAATCTGCGCGAGTCCTACACCCGGCCGGCCAGCGTGGCCAGCCGCGCCTTTGCCAAAGCGGTTTATGGCGGCCACCCCTATGGCCATGAGCTCACCGAGGACAGCCTGGCACGTGTGGGCGTGGAGGACATGCGGCGCTTTCATGCGGCCTACCTGAACGCCTGCCGCGCCCGCGTGAGCCTGGTGGGCGCGGTCGACCGCCCGCAGGCCGATGCCCTGGTGCGCGAGCTGCTGGCTCGCTTGCCCGCAGTGCCCTGCAGCCGCCTCATTCCCCTGACGGCCATCCCGGAGGTGCTGCCCCTGGCGCAGGCCAGCGAGCAGCGCATCCCCTTTCGCGCCACCCAGGCGCATGTGCTGATCGGCCAGCCGGGCATCAAGCGTGCCGACCCGGACTTTTTCGCACTCACGGTGGGCAACTACATCCTGGGCGGGGGCGGCTTTGTCTCGCGCTTGACCACCGAGGTGCGCGAAAAACGCGGCCTGACCTACGGGGTCTACAGCTACTTCGCGCCGGGCATGCATGCAGGGGCCTTCACGGTGGGCTTGCAGACGCGCAGCGACCAGGTTGACCAGGCCGTCTCGGTGGTGCGCCAGGTACTGCGCGACTTTGTGGCCCAGGGCCCCAGCTCAGAGGAGCTGCGTGCTGCCAAGGACAACCTGATCGGTGGTTTCCCCCTGCGCCTGGACAGCAATGCCAAGCTGCTGGACAACGTGGCCAACATCGCCTGGCACGGCCTGCCGCTGGACTACCTGCAGACCTGGACACAGCAGGTGGACCGGCTCACGGTGGAGGACGTTCGCCGTGCCTTCCAGAAAGCGCTGCAGCCTGAGCGCATGCTCACGCTGGTGGTGGGCGGACCTTGAACAAATCCGCTGCAGCCCGCCCCCCGGCGCGCAAGCTCACGCGCCCTTCGGCCCCTGCCGGGGAAGTGCGCATCATCGGGGGGCTCTACAAGCGCACCAAGCTGGCGGTGCCCGACAAGCCGGGCCTGCGTCCCACGCCTGACAGGGTGCGCGAAACCCTTTTCAACTGGCTCGGCCAGGACCTTGCGGGCTGGCACTGCACCGACCCCTTTGCGGGCACCGGCGCCCTGGGGCTGGAGGCCGCCTCGCGCGGCGCGGCCGCGGTGCGCATGGCCGAGCAGGATGCCGAACTCGTCCAGCGCCTGCAGGCCATGCGGCTCAAGCTCGGTGCCGAGAACGTGACGGTCGAGCGTGGTGACGGCCTGGCCTTGCTCCAGCGCCTGGCGCCGGCCAGCCAGCAGCTCATCCTGCTCGACCCGCCCTTTGATTCTGCGCTGTTCGCCCCCGCTCTGGCCGCCGCCGCCCGGGCCGTCGCCGAGCCTGGCTTTATCTACCTGGAGGCCCCCCAGCCTTGGGGCCAAGACGCCCTGGCGCCACTGGGCCTGGCGGTGTTCCGGCAGGGCCGGGCGGGCGCGGTTCACTTTCATCTCCTGGTGCGGGCCCAGGAGGCCCGCCGGGCATAATTTGTTCTATGGCCTCATCCGCACCGCGCATTGCCGTGTACTCCGGCACCTTCGATCCCTTCACACTTGGGCACGAGGACGTGGTGCGGCGCGCAGCCGGCCTCTTTGACCAGCTCATCGTGGCCGTGGCCGTGGCCCACCACAAGAAAACCCTGTTCAGCCTGGAGCAGCGCGTGCAGCAGGTGCAGCAGGCCGTGCAGGGTTTTGCCAATGTGAGGGTGATGCCCTTTGACGGCCTGATCATGGATTTCTGCGCGGCCCAGCAGGCCTCGGCCGTGGTGCGCGGGGTGCGCAACCTCACCGACTTCGATTACGAGTCCCAGATGGCGGCCATGAACCGCAAGCTCAGGCCGCAGGTGGAGACCGTCTTCCTGCTGCCTGAGGCGGCCCTGCAGTGCATCAGCAGCACGCTGGTGCGCGAGATCAGCAAGCTCGGCGGTGACGTGGGCCAGATGGTCAACCCGGCGATTGCCCGAGATCTTCTGGCCGCACACGCTTCCAAGGCCTGAGGAGTACCGCCATGGCCCTGATGATCACCGACGAATGCATCAACTGCGATGTCTGCGAGCCCGAGTGCCCCAATCAGGCCATCTTTCTCGGGCCTGAGATCTACCAGATCGACCCGGCCAAATGCACCGAGTGCGTGGGGCATTTCGATGAGCCCCAGTGTGTGCAGGTGTGCCCGGTGTCTTGCATTCCGGTCAGCCCCGATCATGTGGAAAGCCGCAGCCAGCTGATGGGCAAGTACCAGCGCCTGCAAAGCCTGGCGCAGCTGGCCACGCCCGTGGGTGCCGCCCCCAAGTCCTGAGCCTCTAGTTGCTTTAGCCGGCCTCGCCGGAGGCCGGGGTGGGATTGTCCTTGCGCGGTGGCTTGGGCCTAGGCGGCAGGGCGGTGTGGATCTGCTGCATGGCCTTTTCCATGTCGCCTTCCAGCAGCAGCGGCCAGGCCTTGACGCTGCGCGCCACGGCCTCCTCCATCGCGCTGCGCTGCTCCGGCATGGGCTTGCCCAGCACCCAGTTCGACACCTCCGACTTCACCCCCGGGTGGCCAATGCCGATGCGCAGCCGCCAGTAGTCGCCCGTGCCCAGCTGGGCATGGATGTCGCGCAGGCCGTTCTGCCCGGCGTGCCCCCCGCCAAACTTCAGGCGCACCTGGCCCGGCGGAAGATCGAGCTCATCGTGCGCCACGAGGATCTCCTCGGGCCCGATCTTGAAGAAGCGCGCCAAGGCCGCCACCGACTTGCCCGAGAGGTTCATGAAGGTCTGCGGCTGGAGCAGCCACACTGTCTGGCCCTGCACGTTGCCGCGCGCCACCAGGCCGTGGTAGCTCTTGTCCATGACCGGCGAGAGCTTGAGCTCGCGGGCCAGGGCATCGATCCACCAGAAGCCGGCGTTGTGGCGCGTGGCCTCGTACTCGTTGCCCGGGTTGCCCAGGCCGACAAGAAGTTTGATCATGGGGAGATTGTCGAGGATGGCAGGGTCCGCAAAGCAAAAGGCCCATGCCTCTTGCGAGTGCATGGGCCCCAGAGGCGAGAAGAAGGATTACTTCTTGCCCTTGCCTTTGCCCTTGGCGTCGGCCGCAGGTGCAGCAGCGGCCGGAGCGGCCTCGACTTCTTCCTCGATGGCGGTCACCGAGGCAATCACGGGGTTGGGCTTGCCCTTGGTCACGACTTTCACGCCTTTAGGCAGGGTGAGGTCATCGACGTGCAGCGAGGTGCCTTTCTTCATGCCGCTCAAGTCCACAGCGATGAACTCGGGGATGTCGGCGGGGAAGCAGGTCACGGTCAGTTCATTGACCACGTGGTTCACCAGGCACTTTTCTGCTTTGACGGCAGGCGAATTCTCTTCACCGCTGAAGTGCAGGGGCACCTTCACGGTCATGCGGGTGGTGGCTTCCACGCGCTGGAAGTCGATGTGCTGGACCTGTTGCTTGTAGGGGTGCATTTGCAGGTCACGCAGCAGGACCTTGTGCACCTGGCCGCCCAGTTCCATCTCGAGGATGTGCGAGTGGAAGGCTTCCTTCTTGATGGCATGGAACAGGGCGTTGTGGTCCAGTTCGATGGCCAGCGGCTGGCCGGTGCCACCGTAGACGATGCCGGGCGTGCGGCCCGAATGACGCAGACGGCGGCTCGCACCCGTTCCCTGCAGCTTGCGCTCAAAAGCGACGAATTTCATGGTTTTCTCCAGTAGAGGCGGGCCGCGACCAGCTGGCGCCTCGTGACAATAAGGCCGCCTTGCGGCAGCCGGCTTAATGCTCCCCGATCAGAACAGGTGGTCCTGGTCCGAGAACAAACTCATGACCGACTCTCCCTTGGCAATGCGCTGGATGGTTTCAGCAAACAGCGGGGCCACGGAGAGTTGGCGAATCTTGCTGCACGCCTGAGCGGTGGCGTTCAGCGGAATGGTGTTGGTGATGACGACCTCGTCCAGCGCCTCGCCCTTGGAGAGGCGATCGATGGCCGGGCCCGAGAACACCGGGTGCGTGCAGTAGGCATAGACCTTCTTGGCGCCGCGCTCCTTGAGCACCTCGGCGGCTTTGACCAAGGTGCCTGCGGTGTCGATCATGTCGTCCATGATCACGCAGTTGCGGCCTTCGATGTCGCCGATGACGTGCATCACCTCCGAGACGTTCGCCTTGGGGCGGCGTTTGTCGATGATGGCCATGTCGCAGCCCAGCTGCTTGGCCAGCGCGCGGGCGCGCACCACGCCGCCGACGTCGGGCGAGACCACGATCAGATCGGTGTAGTTCTTCTGGCTCAAGTCGCCCAGCAGCACCGGCGAGGCGTAGATGTTGTCGACCGGGATGTCGAAGAAGCCCTGGATCTGGTCGGCGTGCAGGTCCATGGTCAGCACACGCGAAACACCCACGGCCTGCAGCATGTTGGCCACCACCTTGGCCGTGATCGGCACGCGGGCCGAGCGGGGGCGGCGGTCCTGGCGGGCATAGCCGAAATAGGGGATGACGGCGGAAATGCGCTCGGCCGAGGCGCGCTTGAGCGCGTCGACCATGATCAGCAGTTCCATCAGGTTGTCGTTGGTCGGGGCGCAGGTGGACTGCACCACGAACACGTCACGGGCCCGCACGTTCTGCTGGATTTCCACCGTCACTTCGCCGTCCGAGAAGCGGCCCACCTGGGCGGCACCCAGCGAGGTGCCCAGGTGGCTGGCAATCTCCTGCGCCATGCTGGGATTGGCGTTGCCGGTGAACACCATGAAGTCAGAGTGGGGCACTTGCATGTCGGGACCTGGCGAGGTGGATGACAGAGGTCAACAAAAGGCCCTTGCCCGTGGCTGCATCCAGCGCACGCGGCAAAGGCCGTTGCAGATTTGGCAGGGGAGGAAGGACTCGAACCCTCGCATGCCGGAATCAAAATCCGGTGCCTTGACCAACTTGGCGACTCCCCTACACAGGACACCTGCCATAGAAGGCAGGCGACCCATCATTCTTTGCTCGGAAAACCTGAGGCGGGGAGTTTACCAACCCGCCAGAGGATGACTTTCCAAGTTGCTGCACGTTCTCACCAGGAAACCCTCCGGAAGGCCGGGGGCCGTGGTGTTGGGCTCAATCCCCGCAGGAATCGGCGCAAAAACCGCGCTGCCTGAACCGGTCATACGGCCTTGCAAACCCTGGGCTCTCAGCCAGGTCAGAGCCTGGGTGATGTCCGGACAGAGCTGTTGGGCCACCGGCTGCAGGTCGTTGCGCCCAAACTCGAACATTTGGCGCGGCTGGTGTGCAGCAAAGCTCAATATTGTAGCAGGTTCCGAGTCGCGTTTGAGCTCTGGCGAGCCGAAGATGGCTGGCGTGGGCAGACCTGCGACGGGCTTGACGACGAGGAAACGTCCGGCCGGCAAAGCGATCGGCGTGAGCTGCTCACCCACGCCCTCCACCCAGGCATGGCCACCCGAGAGAAAGAAGGGCACGTCGGCACCCAGCCGCAGGGCCAGGGCCTGCAGCTCGGGCCGGGGAAGGCTCACCTGCCATAGGCGCTGCAGGGCCAGCAGGCAGGCGGCGGCATCCGATGAGCCGCCGCCCATGCCCGCTTGGGAGGGAATGTTCTTTTCCAGGTGGATATGCACGCCCAGCGGCGTGCCGGTGGCCGCTTGCAGGGCGCGTGCCGCGCGCACACACAGGTCATCGGCCGGCAGCGGCTCGCCGCTGGTCTCGCTGCGGCTGATCACGCCATCGCGGCGCAGCTCGAAGTGCAGGCGGTCGCACCAGTCGATCAGCATGAACACCGACTGCAGCAGGTGGTAGCCATCAGCGCGCCGCCCGGTCACATGCAGGAAGAGGTTGAGCTTGGCCGGGGCCAGGATGTCGTGCAGGCGGGTCATGGCGGCGGACCTATGGCCTATTGGTCGAGCAGCAAGCGCAGTTCCACCTGCGGCGCGGGGCTGAGGCGTCGTGCCGACAGCCGCCCCTGGCTCTGCTGTGCCAGATCGGCTTCCCAGCCAGCCACCGGGGTGGAGATGCCCCGCAGCCAGTCAAAGAGAGCAGCCAGCGGCAGCGCGGCGCCCGTCAGGTCTTCTAGGAGCGACTCCATCGAGTCAAAGCGCCTGCTCTTTGAACCGGCGTCCAGCAGGGCCTGACCAGGCTCCCAGCGCGCCTGTGCCAGGCTGATGCCCAGCGGCGAGGTCAGCAAGAGCTCGCCCTTCAGGGCATTGCCGCTGAGCTCGAACCCCGTGGAGAAGGACTGTGGCGAAGGACCGCGGACTGCCAGACTCAGCCGTCCGCTCCAGCGCTCAGAGGTGGTGGTGGGGGGGTGCAGCGGCGCACAGCCGGCAGCCAGAAGACCCAGGCTGGCCGCCAGCAGGCGGCGGCGGTCATGCAGATGCGGCATGGCCCAGGGGCTCAAGGCTTGGCCTGCAGCAGGCGCTTGATCGTCTCCAGCAGGGTCTCGTTCTCGGGGTTGAGTTCCATGCCTTCGCGCCAGAGTTGTCGAGCCCGGTCGCGCTGGTCCAGGCTCCAGAGGATTTCGCCGAAGTGCGCGGCGATCTCGGCGTCGGGTTTGGCCCTGTAGGCGATCTCGATCACCCGCAAGGCTTCTTGCTTGTTGCCCAGGCGGAACTCCACCCAGGCCAGGCTGTCCTGGATGTAGGGGTCGTTCGGGGCGAACTCCAGGGCTTTCTGGATCAGCTGCTTGGCCTCGGGTAGGCGCAGGCCGCGGTCTGCCAGGGAATAGCCCAGGGCGTTGTACGCCGCTGCGTTATCCGGTTTGAGCTGGATCGCGCGCCGCAGCAGCTGCTCCATCTGCTCGAGGCGGCCGAGCTTCTCGGCCATCATGGCCTGCTCGTAAATCACGTCGGTGTCTTGCGGCGCAGCCGCGGCGGCCCGGGTGAGCAGCTCCAGGGCCGGCTCGAATTGTTTGAACTCGCGCAGCAGATTGACTTCTGCGAGCAGCTTCAGGCGCGCATCACCGGGCTCTTGTTCGGGCAGCTTGCGGATCAGCTCGCGTGCTTCCTGCATCTTGCCTTGGCGCGCCAGCAGGGAGGCCCGGCGGCTTTGAGTCTGCACCAGCAACTCCCGGTTACTGACCATGGCCAACCAGCGCTCGGCCTCGGCGATGTCGCCGCGTTTCTCAGCCACCTGCGCGAGCATCAGCTGGGCCTGCGCCATGCCCCGGCTGTTGCCGCTGGCCCTGGGCTGGCTGAGGGCCAGGTAGCGCTTGAGCGAGGTCTCGGCCTGCGCCAGGCGCGATGATTCGGCCTGCAGCGAGCCCAGCAGCAGCCAGCCGTCTGGGAAGTCGGGGTGCTCGCTGGTGAGCAGCTCGAGCTGGGTTTGACTGTCTCTCTGGCGCTGCAGGTCCAGCAGGCTGCGGGCATAGCCCAGTCGAACCTGTGGCGCAGGAGGCGTGGCGCTTTCGAGGTAGCGCTTGACCATGAGCTCGGCCTGCGGCCGGCTCTTGTCCATGAGGTCTACCGCCATGATGGCGGCCGGTACATGCGAGGCCTGCACCCGCTGGGCGCGCTCCACCGCCTCTAGGGCGCCCGTCACATCGGAGGCGGTGGCGCGCAGGCGGGCCACCGCCGCCCAGGCCGAGGGCGCGGTCCGCGCCTGGGCCAGGGCCGGTGCCAGCGCCTGCTCCACCACGCTGGCCGCCAGCTTGCGCTCACTGGCGCGGCCGTAGAGGGCGGGCAACACGTCCAGCAGTTCGGCGCGTCCTGCCTCGGGGGTGAGCTCCACCAGGGTCTTGAGCGGCTCGGCTGTCTCGCTCACGCGGTTCATGGCCACCAGGATCTGCAGCACGTAGCGGTTGGCTTCCAGCGAGCGGGGCTGGGCCTGTCGCCAGCTGCGTGCCACCTGCAGGGCGGTGTCGCCCGCACGTGCGCCCAGGGCCAGGTCGGCGGCGCGTTGGTAAAGCTGCGCATCGCCGCTCTTGCGCGCGGCATCCAGCAAGAGCGAGACGGCCGCGCCCAGATCGCCCCGTGCAGCGCTCATCTCGGCCACCAGGATCTGGTAGAACATCTGCGCACTGAACGAGGCATTGCTGCGCGCCTCCCGGGTCGAGGTTGCCGGTGCGGTCTGGGCCTGCAGCGTAGGTGCAGCCAGCCCCAGACCGAGCAGGGCGCAGATCAGCTTGGTTTTCATCAGGTCATGATAATGGAAGGCTCTTCCTTGTTGCCCCATGCCTGAACTTCCCGAAGTCGAGGTCACCCGCCTGAGTTTTGCCGACCGCATCGCCGGCGCGCAGGTTCAGGCCGTCCGCCTGGGCAAGCCCCTGCGCTGGCCGCTGGGCTGCAACCCGCAGGCCCTGGTGGGGCACCGCATTGAAGCCGTGCGCCGGCGCGGCAAGTACCTGCTGATCGACCTGGCGCCCCAGGGCCTGTTGCTGATGCACCTGGGCATGTCGGGCAGCGTGGTTTTCGATGACTTTTTGCCGCCGCCCGGCCGCCACGACCACTTCGAGCTGCAGACCAGCCAGGGCATCCTGCGCCTGAATGACCCCCGCCGCTTCGGCGCCGTAGTTTTTGCCGCGCACGAGGACGACGCGGTGGCTCGCAAGCTGCTCGGACGACTGGGCGTGGAGCCGCTCGGTGAAGGCTTTGACCTGGCTGACTTCCAGCGCGCGCTCAAGGCCCGTCAGACCGCCATCAAGCAGGTTCTGCTGGCCGGCGAGGTGGTGGTGGGCGTGGGCAACATCTACGCCTCCGAGGCGCTGTTCATGGCCGGCATCCGGCCCACCGTGCGCGCCTGCCAGATCAGCCGCGCCCGCGCCGCGCGCCTTCATGCCGCCATCCGCGAGGTACTGGCCGAGGCCGTGCGCAAGGGCGGCAGCACGCTGCGTGATTTCTCCAACGCGCTGGGCGAGACCGGCCACTTCCAGCTGGGCGCGCAGGTCTATGACCGCCAGGGCCTGCCTTGCCGGGTGTGCGAGGCGCCGATCAAGCGCGTGGTGCAGCAGCAGCGCTCGACCTACTACTGCCCACGTTGTCAGACCTTCTAGCCGTGCGCTCGCCTTCCCCCCAGCTTCCTGCACGCATCGCAGACGAATTTGCGGCGCGCCTGGTGCACTGGCAGCGCACGCATGGCCGCAGCCACCTGCCCTGGCAGCACACCCGTGACCCCTACCGCGTGTGGTTGTCCGAAATCATGCTGCAGCAGACGCAGGTGAGTACTGTGCTGGGCTACTACGCCCGTTTTCTGGAGCGCTTTCCCAGCGTGGCTGAACTGGCTGCAGCCGAGCTCGACGAGGTGCTGGGCCTCTGGAGCGGGCTGGGTTACTACAGCCGCGCGCGGAATCTGCATCGCTGTGCGCGCCAGGTGGTCGAAGTCCATGGCGGGGCCTTTCCGGGCACGGCCGAGCTGCTGGCCAGCTTGCCCGGGATTGGCCCGTCCACGGCGGCAGCGATTGCGTCTTTTTGCTTCGGCGAGCGCGCCGCCATCCTCGATGGCAATGTCAAGCGCGTGCTCACGCGCGTGCTCGGCTTCGGCTCGGACCTGGCGCAGACAGCGCATGCGCGTGAGCTGCTGGCCTGTGCCCAGGCCCTGGTGCCAGCGCAGGCAGGCGATATGCCGGCCTACACCCAGGGCTTGATGGACCTGGGTGCTACGGTCTGCACCCAGCGCAAGCCCCAATGCCTGCTCTGCCCCATGCAGAGCCTGTGCATGGCGCTGCAGGAAGGGGAGCCCGAACGCTACCCCGTCAAGAGCCGCCGGCTCAAGCGCTCAAGCCAGAGGCTGTGGTTGCTTTGGGCCGTGCGCGGCGACGGTGCGGTGTGGCTGGAACGCCGGCCCGAGCAGGGCATCTGGGGCGGCCTGTACTGCCTGCCGGTGTTCGAGGATGAGCCGGCGCTGGCACAGCGCCTGGCCCCGCGGCAGAGGTCGAAGGCCCAGGTGCTCGAACCCTTTCTTCACGTGCTCACCCACCGCGATCTGCACCTGCATCCGGTGCGCCTGGCCTGGTCGGCAGCGGGTCCCGCAGGGGCGCAGGGCGCGTGGTTTGGGCGGGCTGACTGGCCGGGCCTGGGCCTGCCCGCACCGATTCGCAAGCTGCTTGAAGCTGCCAGCGTGGCCTGAAGCGCCCTCAGACGCGCAAGGCGTCGAGTTCGCGGTGGCGCTTGAGCGTGGGCCAGGAGGCGCTGAAGGTCTGGGCCAGCGCCTCGACCAGGTACACCGAGCGGTGCTGGCCACCCGTGCAGCCAATGGCCACGGTCACGTAGCTGCGGTGGTCGCGCGCCAGCGCAGCCAGCCAGCGGCCGATGAAGTCCTGGATATTGCCGAGCATCTCGCCCACTTCCTGGCTGTCGCGCAGGTAAGCGGCCACGGGTTCATCCCGCCCCGTTAGAGCCCGCAGTTCGGCCTCGTAGTGGGGGTTGGGCAGCATGCGCACGTCGAAGACGTAGTCCGCATCCAGCGGCACCCCGCGCTTGAAGGCAAAGGACTCGAACACCAGCGTGAGCTGCGCGCTGGGCGCGGCAATCAGGCTCTTGACGTAAGCCTGCAGCTGCGCCGCCCGGATCATGCTCGAGTCCAGCACGTGGGCCTGCTCGCGCAGTTCGCCCAGCAGTTCGCGCTCGAGCTCGATGGCCTCGACCAGCGCGCGGTGCTGGTCCGACAACTCCATGCGCGAAAGGGGATGCAGCCGGCGGGTTTCTGAAAAGCGGCGCACCAGCGTCTCGGTGCTGGCGTCCAGAAAGATCGGTGTGATCTGGATGCCTTGCGCGCGCAACTCGCGCAGCTGCTGGGGCACCAGGGGCAGCGAGGCGGCGCTGCGCACGTCCATGGCGATGCCCACTTTCCGCGCGCCATGTCGCTGCTCCAGCGCCACGAAGCTGCCCAGCAGCTCGGGCGGCAGGTTGTCCACACAGTAGTAGCCGGCATCTTCCAGGGCGTGCAGGGCCACCGACTTGCCCGAACCCGACATGCCGGTGATCAGCACCATCTCCATGGCGGCCTTGGCAGGTGCAGCGCTCATGAGCCCAACATCTCCTTGGCATGCGCCAGTGTGGTGCTGGACAGGCGCTCGCCGCCGAGCATGCGCGCAATCTCGGCCACGCGATGCTCGCCGTCCACGGGCTGCACGCTGCTGCTGGTGGTGCCGTCCTGGGTCTGCTTGGCCACCACCAGATGGCGGTCGGCGCAGGCGGCCACCTGCGGCAGGTGCGTCACGGCCATGACCTGCCGGTCCTGGCCCAGCTGTTTCATGAGGCGGCCCACGGTGTCGGCGACGGCCCCGCCCACGCCAGCATCGACTTCATCAAAAATCAGGGTCTGGGCTGTGCCCAGCCGGCTGGTGGTCACGGCAATGGCCAGCGCAATGCGCGAGAGCTCGCCGCCCGAGGCCACCTTGCCCACCGGACGCGGCGTGGCACCCGGATGACCGGCCACCAGGAACTGCACTTGCTCCAGGCCGTGCTGCTGCGGCTCTTCGAGCTTGTCCAGCCGCACCTCAAACAGCCCGCCCTGCATGCCCAGGCCCTGCATGGCCTGCGTGATCGCCTTGGCCAGCGCTGGGGCCGCCTTGGCCCGGGCCTTGCCTAGGGCCTTGGCCTCGTCCATGAAGGCACTGTGCGCCGCCGCTTCGGCCTTTTCCAGGGCCGCCAGATCGGTGGCCGCGTCGAGTTTTTGGAGTTCGTCCTTCCAGCCTTGCCAGAGGGCCGGCAGTTCGCCGGGCGGCCGTTTGTAGCGGCGTGCCAGGCTGACCCAGAGGCCCAGCCGTTCGTCGAGTTCCTGCAGGCGCTGGGGGTCGAGCTCGGCGTGGCGCGCATAGCTGTTGAGCGAGTGCACCGCGTCCTCGGCCAGGGCCAGGGCGCTGGAGAGCTCCTCCACGATGGCGGCAAAACGCGGCTCGATGGTCGACTGCGCCTGCAGGGCCTGGATGGCGCGGCTCAGGAGCCCGGCGGCATTCTCGTCGGCGTCCTGCAGCGCATCCACGGCCGACTGCACAGCATCGCGCAAGGCCTGCGCATGAGACAGGCGGCCGTGCTGCGCATTGAGCTCGTCCCACTCGTCTTCGCCTGGCGAGAGCTTTGCCACTTCGCCAAGCTGCCAGGCCAGGCGCTCTTGCTCGCGCGCCAGGCTGTCCTGGGCCTGGCGGGCATGCGTCAGCGCTTTTTGCGCCTCACGCCAGGCGACCCAGCGTGCAGCCAGGGTGTCGGTGGACAGGCCAGCATAGGCGTCGAGCAGGCTGCGCACCGACTCGGGCCGGGTCAGGCTCTGCCAGGCATGCTGGCCATGGATGTCCACCAGCTGGTCGCCCAGCTCGCGCAGCTGCGCCACCGTGGCGGGGCTGCCGTTGATCCAGGCGCGGCTCTTGCCCTGGGCGTCGATGGTTCGCCGCAGTAGCAGCTCGTCTGCTGCCTGCAGGCCCGCTTCTTCCAGCCAGGTCTTCAGCGGCGCAGGCACTTCAAAGGTGGTGCTGATCTCGCAGCGCTGCGCGCCTTCACGCACCACGCCCGCGTCGGCGCGGGCGCCGAGTGCCAGCTGCAGCGCATCGACCAGGATGGACTTGCCCGCCCCGGTCTCGCCGGTGAGCACGCTAAAGCCTGCGCCCAGGTCAAGCTCGAGTTCCTGGACGATGACGAAATCGCGAAGGTAAATGCTTTTGAGGCTCATGGCAGGAAAGACCGCCGGCAGGGGACTGGTTGTGGTCGGATCGTACCCTTGGCGCGCGCGCAGCTTCAGGTCTTCAGACGCCGCCCTCGTTCCAGTGCAGTTTCTTGCGCAGCGTGTCGAAGTAGCTCCAGCGCTGCGGGTGCAGAAAGCGCGCCTGGTGCGCCGAGCGGGTGACCACGATGCGGTCGCCGTGCAGGAGAGTGGCTAGGGACTGCATGTCGAAGTTGGCGCTGGCATCGCGCCCAGCCACCACCTCGATGGCGACTTCGCCCTGATCGGGCAGCACGATGGGCCGGTTCGACAGCGTATGCGGGGCAATCGGCACCAGCAGCCAGCCGGCGATCGAGGGATGCATGAGCGGCCCGCCCGCCGACAGCGCATAAGCCGTCGAGCCCGTGGGTGTGGCGATGATCAGGCCGTCGGCCCGCTGGTTGGCCACAAAGCGGCCGTCGACCTCCACGCGCAGCTCCACCATGCCCGCAGTCGGGCCGCGGTTGACCACCACGTCATTGAGCGCGGTGGCCGAGAACACGCAGTGGCCGTCGCGCATCACGCGTGCCTGCATCAGGGCGCGGGCCTCTTCGTCATAGCGGCCTTGCAGCATGGGGCCCAGCGTGGCCTGGAAACCTTCCAAGGGAATGTCGGTGATGAAGCCCAGCCGACCCTGGTTGATGCCGATCAGCGGCACCCCGTGCTGCGCCAGTTGCCGGCCGATGCCCAGCATGGTGCCGTCGCCGCCCACCACCAGGGCCAGGTCGCACTGGGCGCCGATCTGCTCCACACTCAAGGCCGGGTAGCCGTTCAGTCCCGTGTTGTTGGCGGTATCGGCTTCCAGGGCGACCTCGCAACCCTGGCTGTGCAGGAACTGGGCAATCTCTTCCAGCGCAGAACGCGATCCCACGGCCTGGTACTTGCCAATGAGGGCGACATGCCGGAAATGTGTTTTCATTGGCAAATTACATCACAAGGCTCCAGCTTCGTAGAATCGCACTTCATGTTGGACGATCGCGCCAAACTGCTGCTCAAGGCCCTGGTCGAGCGATACATCGCTGACGGCCAGCCCGTGGGCTCGCGCACCCTCTCCAAGGCCTCGGGCCTGGAGCTCTCGCCGGCGACCATCCGCAACGTCATGAGCGACCTGGAGGAGCTGGGCCTGATCGTCAGCCCCCACACCTCGGCCGGCCGCATTCCGACCGCGCGCGGCTACCGCCTGTTCGTGGACACCATGCTGACTGCCCAGCGCAGCCCCGGCTCGATCGAGTCCATGGTGGCCCAGCAAACGCTCACCCCCGACCAGCCCCAGAAGGTCATCAGCAATGCCGCGCACATGCTCTCTAGCCTGTCGCACTACGTCGGCGTGGTCATGGCGCCCCGGCGCTCGTCGGTGTTCAAGCACATCGAATTTCTGCGCCTATCGGAGCGGCGCCTGCTGGTCATCATCGTCTCGCCCGAGGGGGACGTGCAGAACCGCGTGATCTTCACCGAGACCGACTACACCGGCAGCCAGCTGATTGAGGCGGCCAACTTCCTCAATTCGCATTACGCCGGGCTGGACATTGACTCGGTGCGTGAGCGCCTGAAGACCGAGGTGGAGGCCCTGCGCGGCGAAATTGCCGCCCTCATGCAGGCGGCCGTGCAGGTGGGCTCGGAGGCCATCGAGTCGCGCGACGAGGTGGTGATTTCCGGTGAGCGCAACCTGCTCACGGTGAGCGACTTCTCCAGCGACATGGGCAGCCTGCGCAAATTGTTCGACCTCTTCGAGCAAAAGGCCCAGCTGATTCGGCTGCTCGATGTCTCCAGCCGCGCCGAGGGTGTGCGCATCTACATTGGCGGCGAAAGCCAGGTCGTGCCCTTCCAGGAGCTGTCGGTGGTTACCGCTCCTTACGAGGTCGACGGCCAGGTGGTGGGCACGCTGGGCGTGATCGGCCCCACGCGCATGCCCTATGACCGCATGATCCAGATCGTGGACATCACCTCCAAGCTGGTCAGCACCGCGCTGAGCTACAGCAAGTAAGCCCGCCCGTGCAGGCCCACCATCGCCCAGAAGACTGGGCTCCTACGGGCTCCATGAATCTTCACGTAGGAGCCGAGTCCTCTCGGCGATTCGTGCCTTCACAAGGCTTGATTTCAAGGCCCGAATCGCCCAGAGTCTGGGCTCCTACCTTGAGAACGCTGCGCTCAGTCGGGCAGCCAGCCTGGCGCCGAGTTGTCCAGGCGGGGCGGCGCTTCGGGTGCGCGGGGGCGCTGACCATCAAAGCGCATGGGCGTGGCCACCATGGGTGGGCTGTCTGCGGTGGGCGCCAGGCGCATGCCGCGTGCGAGCACCTGCGGGTGCGCCATCACCTGGGCCACATCCAGAATGGGTGAGCAGGGCACAGCGCAGTGCTCCAGCAGGGCCACCCATTGCGCGGTGCTGCGCTGAAGTGTCCAGCCGGTGATCAGCGGCACCAGCTCGCTGCGGTGCTGCACGCGCGCTGGGTTGGTGGCAAAGCGCGCATCGGCCGCCACGCCAGCATGGCCGGCCGCCTCGCAAAAGCGCGTGAACTGGCCGTCGTTGCCGATGGCCAGCACCATGTGGCCGTCCCGCGTGGGAAGCACCTGGTAGGGCACGATGTTCGGATGTGCGTTGCCCATGCGGGTGGGCGTGATGCCACCCACGAGCTGGTTGCTGGCCTGGTTGGCCAGCATGGCCACCTGCACGTCAAAGAGCGCCGCATCGATCACGCGGCCACGGCCGGTGCGCGCACGCTCATGCAGGGCGGCCAGGATGGCCGTGGTGGCGTACACCCCGGTCATCAGGTCGACCACGGCCACGCCCACTTTCTGCGGCTCGGCGCCCTTGTCCCCGGTGATGCTCATCAGGCCACCTTCGGCCTGGATGGCGAAGTCGTAGCCCGCCTTGTGCGCCATGGGCCCGTCCTGGCCGTAGCCGGTGATGGAGCAGTACACCAGGCCGGGGTTCAGCGCCTGAAGGCTCGCGGCATCCAGCCCGTACTTGGCCAGCTGGCCAACTTTGTAGTTCTCCAGCACCACGTCAGCTTCGCGGGCGAGCTCGCGCACGACTTGCGCGCCTTCAGGGCTGGCGATGTCGATGGCCACCGAGCGCTTGCCGCGGTTGGCGCACAGGAAATAAGCCGCCACCCTGTCTTCGCCTTCGCCCCACCAGGGCGGACCCCAGGTGCGGGTGTCGTCGCCCGCGCCCGGGCGTTCCACTTTGAGCACCTGCGCGCCGTAGTCGGCCAGCAGCTGGCCGGCCCAGGGGCCCGCCAGCACGCGCGAGAGGTCCAGCACCTTGATGCCGGCCAGCGGCCGCGGCAGGGCGTGGGGCGCTGTCATCAGTTGCTGAAGGCGGCGATGCCGGTGATGGCGCGGCCCAGGATCAGGGCGTGGATGTCGTGCGTGCCTTCGTAGGTGTTCACCACCTCCAGGTTCACCAGGTGGCGGGCCACGCCGTATTCATCAGAAATGCCGTTGCCGCCCATCATGTCGCGGGCCACGCGGGCGATGTCCAGGGCCTTGCCGCAGCTGTTGCGCTTCAAGATGGAGGTCAGCTCCACCGAGGCCGTGCCCTCGTCCTTCATGCGGCCCAGGCGCAGGCAGCCCTGCAGGCCCAGGCTGATCTCGGTGACCATGTCGGCCAGTTTCTTTTGAATCAGCTGGTTGGCGGCCAGTGGGCGGCCGAACTGCTGGCGGTCCAGCACGTACTGGCGGGCGCGCTGGTAGCAGTCTTCAGCGGCGCCCAGGGCACCCCAGGCGATGCCGTAGCGAGCCGAGTTCAGGCAGGTGAAGGGACCTTTGAGGCCGCGCACCTCGGGGAAGGCGTTTTCCTCAGGGCAAAACACCCCGTCCATGACGATCTCGCCGGTGATGGAGGCGCGCAAGCCCACCTTGCCGTGCACCGCAGGGGCCGAGAGACCCTTCCAGCCTTTTTCCAGCACGAAGCCACGGATGGCGCCTTCGTCGTCCTTGGCCCAGACCACGAAGACGTCGGCGATCGGGCTGTTGCTGATCCACATCTTGGCCCCCGACAGGCTGTAGCCGCCGGGCACCTTGCGGGCGCGGGTGATCATGCTGCCCGGGTCGGAGCCGTGGTCGGGCTCGGTCAAACCAAAGCAGCCGACCCATTCGCCCGTGGCCAGCTTGGGCAGGTACTTTTGCTTCTGGGCCTCGGTGCCAAATTCGTTGATGGGCAACATCACCAAAGACGACTGCACGCTCATCATGGAGCGGTAGCCCGAGTCCACGCGCTCGACTTCTCTGGCCACCAGGCCGTAGCACACGTAGTTCAGGCCTGAGCCGCCGTACTGCTCGGGGATGGTCGGGCCCAAGAGGCCCAGCTCGCCCATTTCATTGAAGATGGCGCGGTCGGTCTGTTCATTGCGAAAAGCCATCTGCACGCGGGGCAGCAGTCGTTCCTGGCAGTACTGGTGCGCGGCTTCGCGCACCTGGCGCTCCTCGGAGCTGAGCTGGTCGTCCAGCAAAAAGGGGTCGGACCAGGAGAAGGATGCTTTGGTTTTCATGGGCTCAGCTCTCGAATGGGTCAATGGAATGCCGTAGATGCTAGGAGTTCAGTCCCGGACATGCAAACGATGAATCCTCAAGCAGATATGATCGTTCATCATGTCTGAGTACTTTCGCTGATGCGCCGCCGACTTCCATCCACGCAGGCCTTGCTGTGTTTCGAGGCGGCCGCCCGCCACCAGAGCTACACCCGTGCCGCGCAGGAGCTGGCCCTCACCCAGGGCGCGGTATCCCGCCAGGTGGCCGCCCTGGAGGACTTGGTGGGCGTGCCCCTTTTCAAGCGCACACAGCACGGCATGGTGCTGACGGCCGCCGGCGCCGATTACGCGCGGCAAGTGGGCCAGCGCCTGGACGCCCTGGAGCGCGACACCCTCGATGTGCGCAGCCGCCAGGGCGAGGGCGACCGCATCGCCATTGCGTCCGTGCCCACCTTTGCGGTGCGCTGGCTCATACCCAGGCTGCCGCAGCTGGCCCGGCTTCATCCCCAATTGCAGGTGCACCTGGAGGCGCGCTCCCGCCCCTTTTTGTTCAGTGAGCTGCAGGTTGAGGCGGCCATTTTTGCCGGCACGCCCGAGCAGGTGCGCCAGTGGGCGGGCACCCAGGCCGACTGGCTCATGCCCGAGGAGGTGCTGCCGGTGTGCAGCCCTCGTCTGCTGCGCGGCAGCCGGGCGCTGTCGCCCGCCCAGCTGGCGGGGCTGCCCTTGCTGCAGCAGTCCACCCGGCCGGAGGCCTGGCGCCAGTGGTTCGATGCCCAGGGCGTGGATGCCGAGCAAGCACTGGCCGGCCCGCGATATGAGCTTTTCTCCATGCAGGCGGCTGCGGCCGAGGCGGGGCTGGGCGTGGCCCTCATGCCCACGCTGCTGGTGCAGGAGGAACTCGCCTCTGGCCACTTGGTGGTGGCCTGCCGCCGGCCCTTGCGCGGGCAACGCGGCTATTACCTGGTGCGCCCAGAGGCCCAGGAGCGGCCGGGTCTGGCCGCCTTCAAGGGCTGGCTGCTGGCTCAGGCGGCGGAAAAGCCCGCGTCCTGAAGGGCCCTGAATCGCGCCAGCGCCTGGGCGTGTGCCTCACGGGCCGGGCTGGAGAGCGCCTGGGCCAGGCGCGCTTCAGGCAGAAAGTGCCCGTGGTCGCGCCCGCGCACACACAGCGCCGAGGGCTGGACCGGTCCGCTGGGCCGAACCGAGGCCGGGATGTAGCTGATGGCGTAGCCCAGACGCCGGTCATCGCTCTGGTTGCCGCCGGAGGCGTGCACCAGGTCGGTGTGGTGCAGCGACATCTGGCCTGGCCCCACCGGCAGAGCTACGCCGGTTTCGTGGTCGAAGCGCTCGCTGATGCCCTGGCCCCGGCGGATCATGTTCATGGGGTCGGGCCGGTCATCGTGTTCAAAGGCACCCCAGCGGTGGCTGCCGGGCAGGGCGTGCATGCAGCCGGCCGCCACGCTGGCATCTGACAGCGCCACCCAGGCGGTCACGTGCAGGTGGGGCTGCAGGTAGAAGTAAGTGCTGTCCTGGTGCCAGCGCACGTAGGCGGGTGTGCGGGCTTCCTTCACAAACAGCGTGGAGTGGTAGACCAGGATGTCGGGCCCGATCACGTCTTCCACCGCATCCAGGATGCGGGGGTGGTGGACCAGGCGGTCGGCCCAGTCGAACAGCAGGTAGGACTTGGACTTTTCCGGAAAGTCGATCAACTGGCCGCGCGCCCGCTCCCAGTCCTCGAGCTCGCCGCGGGCTTGACGCACTTCCTCGGGGCTGAGCACGTCGATGGGACACACATAGCCATCGCGCTCGTAGCCTTGAACCTGTTCAGGGGTGAGCAGCTTGGGCATCAGGTCTCCTTGTGAGTGCTGGCGGCATCGAACATGGCTTGGAGCATGCCCAGGCGCGGATGCATGGGGGCGGGGTAGCCCACCCGGCTGTGATTGAGGCCCAGGGCCAGCGCGGTCTCGGCCAGCTTGTAGCTCAGGGGACCGGGGTTGATGATGGGCACCGGCAGCCTCTCCTGCAGCCAGGCATGGGACTGGTGCATGGTGGTCGAGCCCAGGATCAGCACCTCGGCGCCGTCTTCCTCGATGGCTTTGCGGCCGGCGGCTTCCAGCAGGGGAAACACATCGTCTTCTTTCCCCGAGAGCAGGGCTTGGTTGTCGGGCGGCACTTCGATGGCCCGCACCGAGGCGCACTTGTGGTGCAGGCCCAGTTCATCGAGTGCTTTCTTGTACAGCGGCTTCCAGCGGCTGGCCATGGTCAGGATGGAAAAGCGGTCGCCCAGCATCAAGGCCATCAGCATGGAGGCCTTGCCCGGCCCGAACACCGGGATGCTCAGGACCGAGCGCAGCGCGGCCACGCCTGAGTCGCTCATGGTGTCGATGCACACCGCATCAAAGCCTTCGGCCTGGGCGCGGCAGCCGGCTTCAAAGTTGGCCACGTCGGCCAGGGCGAAGTCGTGGTGGCTGGCGTAGTTGGCCGGGCCCGCGCGCACGGCGCGGTACTCAAAGCGGATGTCGGGGCCGAACTGAAGGCCTTGCAGCTGTTGCTCGCGCAGGGCCAGGTTCTCGGCCGTCATGGCAAAGGGCACGATGACCAGCACGCGCCGGGGTGGCTTGAGCTCAGCCATGGCGGCCACCCATCTCGCCTTCGGTCTCGGCGGTGCTGCGCACGCGGCCAAAGAGGCGCTGGAAATTGCGCATGGTGGCGTGGTGCAAGTCTTCGTGGGTGGTGCCGCAGGCGTCTTCCACCAAGGTGACCGCGTAGCCGCGGTCGGCCGCTTCCCGGGCTGTGGACTCCACGCACATGTTGGTGGAGATGCCGCACAGGTAGAGCTGGTCGCAGTCCAGCGAGCGCAGCAGGCTGTCGATGGAGGTCGATGCAAAAGCGCCCACGGTGGTCTTGCGCAGCACGTGCTCGCCGGGCAGGGGCTTGAGCTCGTCCAGGATCTCGTGCTCGCGGCTGCCCACGTGGTTCTTCACCTCGGCAAAGAGCTTGCGCATGTGCAGGGGGGCATCAGTGGCATCGGGCAGGGCGGCGCCTACGGTGACATGCAACACCGGCCGGCCGGCCCGGCTGAAGGCTTCGCGCAGCCTCAGCGTGTGGGGCAGCACCAGGCGCTCAATG
>JAIXPL010000010.1 GCA_027486255.1 Comamonadaceae bacterium | reverse complement strand
CGGTCGACAAGTTCGAGTACCGCCGCGGCTACAAGTTCTCGACCTATGCCACCTGGTGGATCCGCCAGGCGATCACGCGCTCTATTGCGGACCAGGCACGCACCATCCGCATTCCGGTGCACATGATCGAGACCACCAACAAGATGAACCGCCTCTCGCGCCAGCACCTGCAGGAGTTCGGCTTTGAGCCGGACGCCGGCATCCTGGCGGCCAAGATGGAAATGCCCGAGGACAAGATCCGCAAGATCATGAAGATCGCCAAGGAGCCCATCTCCATGGAAACGCCCATCGGTGACGATGACGATTCCCACCTGGGCGACTTCATCGAGGACAGCACCAACACGGCGCCCCTCGATGCGGCCATGCAAGCGGGTCTGCGCGATGTGGTCAAGGACATCCTCGACAGCCTCACGCCGCGCGAAGCCAAGGTGCTGCGCATGCGTTTTGGCATCGAGATGTCCACCGACCACACCCTGGAAGAAGTGGGCAAGCAGTTTGACGTGACGCGCGAGCGCATCCGTCAGATTGAGGCCAAAGCCCTGCGCAAGCTCAAGCACCCCAGCCGCAGCGACAAGCTGCGCAGCTTCATCGACACGCTGTAACGCTCTCGCGCCTCAGCCACTTCAGCCCGCGCGCCGTCCAGGCCGCGGGCTTTTTCATGGGCGCTCAGCCCTTGTCGAGCCCGAGCAGGCGCACCGCATTGCCCTTGAGGATGCCGGGCATCACCTCGGGCTTGAATCCGGCCTCCTGGAAATCTTTCATCCAGCGCTCGGGCGTGATCAGCGGGTAGTCCGAGCCAAACAAGACCCGGTCCTTGAGCAGGGTGTTGGCGTACTGAATCAGCTGCTTGGGGAAGTACTTGGGGCTCCAGCCCGAGAGGTCGATCCAGACATTGGGCTTGTGCGTGGCCACGGAGAGTGCCTCGTCCTGCCAGGGAAAGCTCGGGTGGGCCATGACGATCTGCATGTCGGGAAAGTCGATGGCCACATCATCGAGGTGCATGGGGTTGGAGTACTCCAGGCGCAGGCCTCCGCCGCAGCGCATGCCTGAGCCAATGCCGCTGTGACCGGTGTGGAAGATCGCCGGCAGGCCGTGTGCATTGATCACCTCGTAGATCGGCCAGGCCATCTTGTCGTAGGGATGGAAGCCCTGCACCGTGGGGTGGAACTTGAAGCCCTTGATGCCATGCTCCTTGATCAGGCGCTCGGCCTCGCGCGCGCCCATCTTGCCCTTGTGCGGGTCAATGCTGCCAAAGCACATCATCATGTCGCTGTTCTTCTGAGCAGCTTCTGCGATCTCTTCGTTGGGAATGCGCCGGCGGCCGAGCTTGGACTCGGCATCCACGGTGAACATCACCAAGCCTATCTTTTGCTCACGGTAATAGTCCACGGTCTCCTGGATGGTGGGCCGCTTGCCGTTCTTGAAGTACTTGTCGGCGGCGCGGTCGTATTCCTCGCCGTAGTTGTCAAAGGGGTTCCAGCAGCTGACTTCGGCGTGGGTATGGATATCGATGGCGATCAGGTTGGCGTGATCCAAGGAAAACTCCTCGTTTGATGTGATGTTGAAACCTAGGGTAAACGAGTATCAGCACACTCGCTGCCGAACTTGAGATCGTTATTTTTCATAACCATAATGGCTCTCAACCGGAAAGATAAGCATGAGCACCCAAGACCTTGAAATCGAATTGCGCGGCGACCAGCAGGAAGTCGCCATTGTCCGCCTCACCCGTCCCGCCAAGCGCAACGCCCTGAACGACGGCCTGGTGCTGGCCCTCAAGGACATGTTTGACCACCTTCCCGAGAGCGTGGGCGCCGTGGTGCTCGATGGCCAGGGCGATCACTTCTGTGCGGGCCTGGACCTCTCAGAACTCAAGGAGCGCGACGCGGGCCAGGGCGTGCACCACTCGCGCATGTGGCACTCGGCCCTGGAGCGTGTGCAGTACGGCCGCGTGCCGGTCATTGCGGCGCTGCATGGCGCAGTGGTGGGCGGCGGCCTGGAACTGGCCAGCGCGTGCCACATCCGCGTGGCCGACGAGTCCACGTTCTACGCCCTGCCCGAGGGCTCGCGTGGCATCTTCGTGGGCGGCGGCGGCGCCGTGCGCATCCCCCGGCTCATCGGTGTGGCACGCATGACCGACATGATGCTCACCGGCCGCGTGTACGACGCCGCCGAAGGCGAGCGCATCGGTCTGGCGCAGTACCTCGTGCCGACCGGCAAGGCCTTCGACAAGGCGCTGGAGCTGGCCCTGGTGGTGGCCAAAAACGCGCCGCTGACCAACTACGCCCTGATGCACGCCCTGCCGCGCATCGCCGAACAGCCCGCCGACCAGGGCTTTATGACCGAGGCCCTGATGGCCGCCATCGCGCAAAGCGCGCCGGAGGCCAAGGCCCGGGTGCGGGCCTTTCTTGAGGGCAAGGCAGGCAAGGTCCAGAAGTCCGCCTGAGCGCATAAGACCCAGAACAAGCAGACCGGAGGAGACCCATGAGCAGCCCCACATTTCGCCCGCTGACCTTCGGCGTCACCCGCATAGCCCTGAAGGACGGTCCCTCTGGCGACCATTACCTGCGCGCCGAGCAGGACCTGGCCCCCTACCCCGACCGACTGAGCGACCGGCTCAAGCACTGGGCCATCGCTGCCCCCGAACGCACCTTCATGGCGCGCCGCCAAAAGCAGGCCGACGGCAGCCTGGGTGACTGGCGCCATGTCCGCTACGCCGAGGCCTGGGCCACAGCCTGCCGCATTGCGCAGGGCCTGCTGGACCGTGGGCTGAGCGCCGACAAGCCCGTGGCCATCCTCAGCGAAAACAGCCTGGAGCACGCCCTGCTGGCCCTGGGCTGCCTGGTGGCCGGCGTTCCGTTTGTGCCCGTTTCACCGCCCTACTCCCTGGTCAGCCAGGATTACGACAAGCTCCGGCATGTGCTGCGCATGACCACCCCCGGCCTGGTGTTCGCCGCCGATGCCCGCTATGCCAAGGCCATCGCTGCTGCGGTGCCGACCGACACCGAGGTGGTGCTGGCTGAAGGCCAGCTCGAGGGCCGCACCTGCACCTCCTTCGAGCAGCTGTGCGCCACGTCCGCCACCGCTGGGGTGGAAGCGGCCCGCCTGGCCACCGGCCCAGACACCATCGCCAAGTTCCTGTTCACCAGCGGCTCGACCAAGCTGCCCAAGGCGGTGATCAACACCAACCGCATGTGGTGCGCCAACCAGCAGCAGATGTGCCAGTCCATGCCGGTGCTGGCCGAAGAACCCTTGGTGCTGATCGACTGGCTGCCCTGGAACCACACCTTTGGCGGCAACCACAACTTCGGCATGGTGGTGTTCCATGGCGGCACGCTCTACATCGACGACGGCAAGCCCACGCCCGCGCTCATGCACGAAACCTTGCGCAACCTGCGCGAGATCGCCCCCACGGTGTACTTCAACGTGCCCACAGGTTTCGAGGCCATCGCTCACGCCATGAAGACCGACGACCTGCTGCGCCGCACGCTGCTGTCGCGCGTACAGATGTTCTTCTACGCCGGCGCGGCGCTGGCCCAACCCATCTGGGACAGCCTCTACGAGTCTGAAGAACGTGAGATCGGCCAGCGCATCGTCATGGGCACCGGCTTGGGCATGACCGAGTCCGGGCCTTTCGGCATCTTCGTGACCAACCCGCACGTGCGCGCAGGCGACCTGGGCGTGCCCACGCCCGGCCTGGAGCTCAAGCTGGTGCCCACCGATGGCAAGGTGGAGGTGCGCTACCGCGGCCCCAACATCACGCCTGGCTACTGGCGCATGCCGGCCGAGACGGCCGATTCCTTCGACGAGGAAGGCTTTTTCAAGACGGGCGATGCAGTCAAGTGGATCGATGAGACCGATGTGCACCTCGGCCTGAAATTCGACGGCCGCATTGCCGAAGACTTCAAGCTCGCCACGGGCACCTTCGTGAGCGTGGGGCCCTTGCGCGCCAAGATCATTGCCGCAGGCGCCCCCTACATCCAGGACGTGGTGATCACGGGCCTGAACACCAAAGAGGTGGGCGCCATGGTGTTCCCCACCGCGGCCGTGCGCGGCCTCAGCGGCCTGCCGGCCAGCGCGCCGCTGGCCGATGTGCTGGAGAGCGCGCCGGTCCTTGCTCACTTCCAGAAGGTAGTGGACGAGCTGGCCCAGACCAGCACCGGCAGCGCCAACCACATCGCGCGCCTGTGCCTGCTGTCCGAGCCGCCCACCATCGACCGTGGCGAGGTCACGGACAAAGGCTCCATCAACCAGCGCGCCGTGCTGGCCCACCGGGCAGATACCGTGGCCGCCTTGCATGAAGGCACCCTGCACCACATCGTGAAGCCGGTCGCCAAGACCCTTGCGAAGGCGAGCGCATGAGCCAGGGCCTGTTCCAGTCCTTCGACGACGTGGTCATGCTCGGCGGTGTGCGCACCCCCATGGTGGACTACTGCGGCGCACTCGGCCACCTCTCACCCACCGACCTGGGCATCAAGGCTGCGCGTGAGAGCTTGAAACGTGCAGGCATCTCGGGCAGCGCCATTGGCTCGGTGCTCACGGGCAACATGGCGCCCGGGGACTTCGACCAGTTCTTCCTGCCGCGCCACATTGGCCTGTATGCAGGCGTGCCGGTGCAGGTGCCCGCCCTCATGGCCCAGCGCATCTGCGGCACCGGATTCGAGCTCTTTCGCCAGGCCGGCGAGCAAATCCAGGCGGGCCTCACGGACACCGCCCTGGTGGTGGGCACCGAGAGCATGACGCGCAACCCCATCGCCGCCTTCGAGCACCGCAGCGGCTTCAAGCTGGGCGCGCCCGTGGGCTTCAAGGACTACATGTGGGAAGCCCTCAAGGACCCGGCGGCCGGCATCAACATGATTCAGACGGCCGAGAACCTGGCCAAGAAGTACGGCATCACCCGCGAAGAGGTGGACGCATTCGCCTCGGCCTCCTTTGCCAAGGCGGTGGCCGCGCAGGAAAGCGGTTTCCTGGCCGGCGAGATCGTGCCGGTGGTGAGCGAAAAGTTCGAGATCGAGGGCTACAAGCCGCGCGGCACCAAGCTGCAGGGCAAAACCGCCGAGGTGGCGCTGGACACGCACCCGCGGCTGTCGCCGCCCGAGGTGCTGGCCAAGCTCAAGCCTGTGTACGAGGGCGGCGTGCAGACTGGCGGCAACAGCTCGGCCCTGGTCGACGCCGCCGCCGCCTGCGTGGTCACCTCCGGCCGCTGGGCCCGGGCAGAGGGCCTCAAGCCCATGGCCCGTGTGGTGGCTGCGGCCGTGGTCGGGGTGCCGCCCGAGATCATGGGCATCGGCCCGGCCCCGGCGATCCGCCGGCTGCTGCAAGGCAGTGGCATGTCGCTGGACCAGATCGACCGCTTCGAAATCAACGAGGCCCAGGGCGCGCAAACCCTGGCCGTGGCCAAAGATCTTGGCCTGGACCTGACCCGGCTCAACGTCAACGGCGGCGCCATTGCCCTGGGCCATCCGCTGGCAGCCACCGGCGTGCGCCTGACCATCACCCTCGCGCGCGAACTGCAGCGCAGCGGCCAGCGCTGGGGCATCTCCAGCGCCTGCGTGGGTGGCGGCCAGGGCATTGCGCTGCTGATTGAAAACCTCCAAGCCTCATAAAAAACAATCCATGAGCAAAACCGTCATCTATGAAGTGGAGGTCATGTTCGGTGACTGTGACCCCGCCGGCATCGTCTTCTTCCCGAATTTCAGCAAATGGATGGACGCCTCCTCGCTGAACTTCTTCGTGAAGTGCGGCGTGCCGCCCTGGCGTGAACTGGTCAAGACCACCGGCATCATCGGCACGCCCCTGGTGGAAATCCACACCAAATTTTTCAAACCCGCCACCTATGGCGAGCGCCTGCAGGTGCACACCAGCGTGGAAGAGTGGCGCGCCAAGGTGCTGATCCAGAAGCATGTGGTCATGCGCGGCGAGGACATCCTCTGCGAAGGCCGCGAAACCCGCGCCATCTGCGTGCGCGTGCCCGGCGAAGACCGCATCAAGGCCATTCCCATCCCCGAGGACATCAAGGCCAAGTGCCTTTAACCCTCGATCCTTTTCACCCGTTTTCCAACCACCACCTCAACGAGGAGACACACCATGACGCAACGTCGCGCCTTTTTGCAAACCACGCTGGCCAGCGCCTTCCTGGGCAGCGCCGCCTTTCGCGAGGCCCTGGCCCAGGCCAACCTGCCGATCGAGCAGGTCAAGGTGCTGTATGGCTTTCCGCCCGGCAGTGCTGGCGACATCTGCGCGCGGCGCGTGGCTGAAAAATTTGCGGGCAGCGGCTACTCGCGCAACCAAGGCGTGATCGACAGCCGCCCAGGCGCCGGTGGCCAAATTGCACTGAACCTGCTCAAGAGCGCACCGGCTGACGGCTCGGTGCTGGCCATGACGCCCTTCTCGGCCATTTCGCTCTACCCGCACATCTTCCGCAACCTGCAGTACAAGCCCTTTGAGGACTTCACGCCTGTGGGCACCAGCTCCATGATCCACCACGGCTTTGCGGTTGGCCCCCTGGTCCCTGAGAGCGTGAAAAACGTGCGCGACTTCATCGCCTGGGCCCGCGCCAACCCCGCCCTGGCCAGCTATGGCTCGCCGGCCGCAGGCTCCACACCGCACTTCATTGGCGCCCTGCTGGGCTTGAACAACAACTTCGAATTCAAGCATGTGCCCTACCGGGGCTCGGTGCCCGGCGTGACCGATGTGGTCGGCGGCCAGATTGCCTGCATGTTCACCCCCCATGGCGACTTCATTGCCAACCACAAGGCCGGGAAGATGCGCATCCTGGCCACCTCGGGCCGCACACGCTCGCCCTTTGTGCCCGATGTGGCCACCTTTGCCGAGCAGGGCTTCCCCGAGCTCACGGTGGAGGAGTGGTTCGGCTTCTACGCGCCCGCCCGCACGCCGGCCGCAGTGGTGCAGGCCGCCAACACCGCCATCAATGCCGCCTTGCGCGACAAGAGCGTGATGGATGCGCTCACGGTGGTCGGCCTGATTCCCTTTGGCGGCACGCCGGCAGAGCAGCTGCGCAGCTCACAGGTCGAGCTCGAGCGCTGGGGTCCCCTGATCAAGCGCATCGGCTTTACGGTCGACTCCTGATCGACCAAGCGCCGCCCCCGCACTCACCCACCCGGTGAGACCGCAGGGGCGGCCAAGGTGCACGCCTGGGGCGTGCATGTCTTTTTTTGCCTGCTGCCCTGCTAAGGCCCCCATGTCTGTCTACTCCCCGGACCCGCAAGACGCCTTTTTCCTGATGAACACGGTCGCTGGCGCCGACACGGCCCTGCAAGAGCTGGCTTGTTTTTCAGAGGTGGATGCCGAACTGATGCAGCAGGTGCTGGCAGAAGCGTCCAAGTTCGTCCACGAGGTGGTGGCACCCTTGCAAGGCGTGGGCGACAGCGTGGGTGCGCAGTGGAAAGACGGTCAGGTCACCATGCCGCCAGGCTTTCGCAGCGCCTACCAGGCCTTCTGGCAGGCCGGCTGGCCGGCCCTCTCGGCTGCACCAGAAGACAGCGGCCAGGGACTGCCCAGCGTGCTCGAAGCCATCCTCTACGAGTGGCTGAGCGCCGCCAACCATGGCTGGACCATGGCGCCCGGCCTCTTGCATGGGGCCTATGAGTGCATCAAGCACCATGCCAGCGATGCGCTCAAGGTGCAGTACCTCTCCAAAGTGGCCACCGGCGAGTGGCTGGCCACCATGTGCCTGACCGAGCCGCACGCGGGCAGTGACCTGGGGCTTGCCAGCACGCGCGCCACACCGCAGGCCGACGGCAGCTTTGCGCTCAGTGGCACCAAGATCTTCATCTCGGGCGGCGAGCACGACCTCACCGACAACATCGTGCACCTGGTGCTGGCGCGCCTGCCCGACGCCCCACCCGGCCCCAAGGGCCTGTCGCTCTTTCTCTGTCCCAAGTTCTACCCCGACGGCAGCCGCAGTGCCGTGCACTGCGAGCGCATCGAGGAGAAGATGGGTCTGCACGGCAGCCCCACCTGCGTGATGCGCTTTGAGGCTGCCCGCTCCTGGCTGGTGGGCGAGGCGGGCAAGGGCCTGAACGCCATGTTCATCATGATGAACGCCGCCCGCCTGCACGTGGCCCTGCAGGGCATTGGCCTGCTCGATGCCGCCTGGCAAAAGGCCCACGCCTATGCCCAGGAGCGGCGCCAAATGCGCGCACCCGGCAGCGCCCGGGGCCAGGCTGATCTGATCGCCGAACACCCGGCCATGCGCCGCATCCTCGACACCCAGCGCGCCTGGATCGACGCAGGCCGCGTGCTGGCCTACCGGACCGCGCTCGAGCTGGACCTGGCCAAACACCACCCCAATGCCAGTCGCCAAGCGGCCGCGCAACGCTGGTGCGGGCTGATCACGCCGGTGCTCAAGTCGGCCTGGACCGAGCAGGGCTTTCTAGGCGCCAGCGCCTGCCTGCAGGTCTTTGGCGGCCACGGCTACGTGCGCGAATGGGGCGTGGAGCAGATCGTGCGCGATGCACGGGTGGCCATGATCTACGAGGGCACCAACGAGATCCAGGCCATCGACCTGCTGGTGCGCAAGGTGCTGCCCGACGGCGGGCAGGCCTTGGGTGCCTTGCTCAATGAACTGCTGCCCGGCATGAGTGCAGCCGGCCAGGCCCGCGCCCAGCGCCTGCGCGAGATCACGGCCGAACTGGCCCAAGCCAGCCTGCACGACCCCGTGCTCGCCCCTGCGGTGGCCGACGACTACCTGCGCGCCCTGGCCCTGGTGCTGATGGACTGGGCCTGGACCCAGATCCAAGCCGCCCCGGATAGCCAGGCTGCGCGCTGGAAGGGCCCCGCGCAGGCCCTGTCACGCCACGTGCTGCCTGAATTCAACATGCGGCTGGAAATCATCAGCAGCCGCTGCCGTGAAGCCACTGCGCCAGCGGCCGCCACCAGCGTGGGGGTGGCCTGATGCCCAGTCCCGGCCCGGGCGCGCGCCAGGCCATGCGTCCGCGTTCCAGTGCCCCAGCGTCCAGTCCCAAAGCCAGGGCCATCGCCGACCAAGGCATCGAGGAGGTCGACACGCGCTACCTGGAGAGCCTGATTGGCTACAACGCCCGGCGGGCCGCGCTGGCCGTGATCGAGGTCTTCCTCGAGCGCATGGCGCCCTACGGGCTTAAGCCGGTGGACTTCTCCACGCTCTCGCTGATCACCCACAACCCCGGCATCACGGCGCGCCAGCTGTGCCACACCCTGGGCCTTCTTCCGCCCAACATGGTGGGCATGGTCAGCGCTTTCGAGCGCCGCGGCCTGGTCGAGCGGCGCGCGCACCCCACCGACCGGCGGGCCCAGGGCCTGTACCTCACCGAAGCCGGCCAGACGCTCATGACGCAGGCCGAGCAGACCGCCTCGGCCCTGGAGCAGGACGTCGCCCACAAGCTCACCGCCCAACAGCAAAAAACACTGATGGGTCTGCTGCAGAAGATCTACCTCTGACCAAGACCTGCCCAGCCGTGCCACCGAAGGGATGAGCCGGCCCAAGGCGCAGCGCCTGCCTTGAAAAGCGCCCAGGTGCCCCCAAGTCACGGGAATCACGCATCAACCCGCAGCGCTTCCAGCATGTCAGACAACGAACAACATCAATCAAATCAAGACCTTAGCGCCAACAAGCCAGCTGAAGCGGCCGGCGCCAGCGAGGCCGAAGGCAGCACAGCCCAGGCGAGCCCGGAAGCCGAGATCGCCAGCCTCAAAGCCAAAAACGCCGAACTCGCCGAAAGCTTTCTGCGTGCCAAGGCTGAAGCGGAAAACGCCCGCCGGCGTGCCGATGAAGAAATCACTAAGGCCCGCAAGTTCGCCGTGGAGGCCTTTGCCGAGAGCCTGCTGCCGGTGACTGACAGCCTGGAAGCCGGCCTCTTGATCAAGGATGCCAACGCGCAGCAGATCCGCGAAGGCACCGAAGCCACCCTCAAGCAGCTCAAAAGTGCCCTGGAGCGCCACAAGGTGCTGGAGATCGCACCTGCGGCAGGCACCAAGTTCGACCCCCATCATCACCAGGCCATCAGCATGGTGCCGGCCGAGCAGGAAGCCAACACCGTGGTTAGCGTGCTGCAAAAGGGCTACTCCATTGCCGAGCGCGTGCTGCGCCCTGCCCTGGTGACGGTGTCTGCGCCAAAGTAAAGCTGCGCCAGGCCAGGGACTTGAAGTCCTAAAACTTATCCACACCTTTCACACAAGATCATCCACATCACCCCGTTCGCGGGCTGAATGACCGAATTTCAAATCTCTCGGAGAAAAACATCATGGGAAAAATCATTGGCATCGACCTGGGCACCACCAACAGCTGCGTGGCCATCATGGAGGGCAACAACACCAAGGTGATCGAGAACGCTGAAGGCGCGCGCACCACCCCGTCCATCATTGCCTACCAGGAAGACGGCGAGATTCTCGTGGGCGCCTCGGCCAAGCGCCAGGCCGTCACCAACCCCCGCAACACCCTGTATGCGGTCAAGCGCCTGATCGGCCGCAAGTTCGGCGAGAAGGAAGTCCAAAAAGACATCGACCTGATGCCCTACACCATCAGCAAGGCCGATAACGGCGACGCCTGGGTGGAAGTGCGCGGCCAGAAACTCGCCCCGCCGCAGAT
>JAIXPL010000024.1 GCA_027486255.1 Comamonadaceae bacterium | reverse complement strand
TGCACCATGACGATGTCGGTCATGTTGAGGCTGGCCGACACCATGAGCACCACCACCAGGCAAAAGCCCATGGCGATTTCGTAGCTGACCATCTGTGCAGATGCCCGCATCGCACCCAGGAAGGCGTACTTGGAGTTCGACGCCCAGCCGGCAATGATGACGCCATAGACCTCCAGCGAGGTGATGGCCATCAGGAACAGCAAGCCCGCATTGATGTTGGCCAGCGCCACTTCGGGGCCGAAAGGAATCACGGCCCAGGCGGCCAGGGCCGGCATGATGGTCATGATGGGGCCGAGCACGAACAAGCCCTTGCTGGCCGCCGAGGGCATGATGATCTCTTTGGTCAGCAGCTTGAGCGCATCGGCAATCGGCTGCAACAGTCCGAAGGGGCCCACGCGGTTGGGGCCCAGGCGAATCTGCGTAAAGCCAATGGCCTTGCGCTCCCAGAGCGTGAGGTAGGCCACGCAACCCATCAGCGGCAGCAGCACGGCCACGATCTTGATGAGGGTCCAGGCCACGGGCCACAGCGTGGGGCCGAGCACGCCCAGACCGGCTTGGTAGAGGGTGTCGATCATGCGCTGACCTCTTGTTGTTCGAGCGACGCGGCGGTACGCGCATCGGCCGTGAGCTGCAGCGAAGGTGCGCGGCGCACGATGCCATCGAGCTGGTAGATGGCGGCCGTGACGGGCTCGCTGACGCCGCTGGCGGCGGCGGGCTGGGCCTTGGTGAGGTTACCCAGGAGGTCGGCTGCCGCAAAGCGGGCGCCCTCGCCTTCTGGTACCGGGCCCAGAGCCTGCGCGAGCACCTCGGCAGACGATTCCTGCTCAAAGCCGGGCAGGCTCAGCATATTGCCCAGCACGCGCAGGACCTTCCAGGCCGGACGGGTCTCGCCCAGGGGCTTGACCACGGCGTGGAAGCTCTGGATGCGTCCCTCGGCATTGACGAAGGTGCCCGGCGTCTCGCTGAAGGGGGCAATGGGCAACAGCACGTCGCTGAAGTCCATATTGGCCTTGAAGGGGCTGAGTGTGACGACCATCTGGGCCTGGTTCAGGCCCGCCTTGGCGCGGGCGCCCTGGGCCGAATCGAACTCGGGCTCGGTGCCCAGCAGCAGCACGGCCTTGGCCGCACCCGAGAGCATCTGTCCGGCATGCAGGCCGCCATTGAGGGGCTGCGCGCCCACCAGTTGCGCGCCCACGGTGTTGGCGGCCTCGGTGAGGTAACCCACGGTGGCGCCGGTCTGCGCGCCAATCCACTGGGCCACCGCCAGCAGGCTGGAGGCCTGGGCATGGTGCGCAGCGGCGTTGCCCAGCAGGATGGCCTTGCGTTCGCCGGCCAGCAAGGCATCGGCCATGCGCTGAGCCATGGCAGAGATCTGGGCCGGGGCATTCACGCCAGCCGGCAGCGTGCTGCCCTTGGTCTGGGCGATGGCAGCGGCCAGTTCGCTGAGCATGCCCAGCCATTCGGCCGGTGCACCCAGCAGGCTGCCCGCCAGCGGCATGGCCCAAGCGTCCTGGGCAGACAACTGCGTGCTGGAATTCAGGCTCATGAGCTTGGCACCGTGCTTGGCCGCATGACGCAGGCGCATGGCAAACAGCGGATGGTCCTTGCGCAAGTTGGAGCCAACCACCAAAGCGGCTTGCAGCTTCGAGAGCGAGGCAATGGAGGTGCCCAGCCAACGGGCCGATTCAAAGGGCATGAACTCGGCATGGCGCAGGCGGTGGTCGATGTTGTCGCTGCCCAGGCGGCGCATGAGCAGACCCGCGAGATACAGCTCCTCCACCGTGCTGTGTGGGCTGACCAGCGCACCCAGGCTGGCCGCGCCATGGTCCTGGCGGATCTGGTTCAGGCCGTTGGCCACGTACTCCAGGGCGGTTTGCCAGTCGACTTCGCGCCACTGGCCGCCCTGCTTGATCATGGGCGAGGTGAGCCGATCGCTGGTGTTGAGCGCCTCATACGAAAAACGGTCACGGTCGGCCAGCCAGCACTCATTGACAGACTCGTTCTCCAAAGGGAGCACGCGCATCACTTTGTTCTGCTTGACCTGGACCACGAGATTGGCACCGGTGGAGTCATGCGGGCTGATGGACTTGCGGCGCGACAGCTCCCAGGTGCGGGCGCTGTAGCGGAAGGGCTTGCTGGTGAGCGCACCGACGGGGCAGATGTCGATCATGTTGCCCGAGAGCTCCGAATCCACCGACATGCCGACAAAGGTTTCGATCTCGGAATGCTCACCGCGGTGGGACATGCCCAGCTCCATCACGCCGGCCACCTCTTGGCCGAAGCGCACGCAGCGGGTGCAGTGGATGCAGCGGCTCATTTCCTGCATGGAGATCAGCGGGCCCACATCCTTGTGGAAGACCACGCGCTTTTCTTCTTCGTAGCGTGAGCCGCTACCGCCGTAGCCCACGGCCAGGTCTTGCAGTTGGCACTCGCCGCCCTGGTCACAGATGGGGCAGTCCAGCGGGTGGTTGATGAGCAGGAACTCCATCACGCCCTGCTGGGCCTTGAGCGCCTTGTCGCTCTTGGTGTGCACCACCATGCCCTGGGTCACGGGCGTGGCGCAGGCAGGCAGGGGCTTGGGCGCCTTTTCGACGTCCACCAAGCACATGCGGCAGTTGGCCGCGATGCTCAGTTTCTTGTGATAGCAGAAGTGGGGAATGTAGGCGCCGGCTTTTTCAGCGGCATGCATCACCGTGCTGCCTTCCAGCACTTCGACTGTCTGCCCGTCCAGTTGGATTTCAACCATGGTGTCTGCTCGTGGTGTGCGGTTCTCAGGCGTAGGCCGGAACCATGCAGGTCTTGTGCGTGATGTGGTGCTCGAACTCGGCGCGGAAATGCTTGATCATGGCGCGCACCGGCATGGCGGCGGCATCACCCAGCGCACAAATGGTGCGGCCCTGGATGTTGTCCGAGACGGAGTTGAGCAAGTCCAGGTCGCTCTCGCGGCCCTCGCCGTGCTCAATGCGGTGAACCATGCGCCAGAGCCAGCCCGTGCCTTCGCGGCAAGGGGTGCACTGGCCACAGCTTTCGTGCATGTAGAAGTAGGACAGGCGAAGCAGGCTCTTGACCATGCACCGGGTGTCGTCCATCACGATGACGGCACCCGAACCCAGCATGGAGCCGGCCTTGGCAATGGAGTCGTAGTCCATGTTCGTGGCCATCATGATGTCGGCCGGAAGCACGGGCATGGACGAGCCACCGGGGATCACGGCCTTGAGCTGGCGACCGCTGCGCACGCCACCGGCGAGCTCCAGGAGCTTGGAAAAGGGCGTACCCAGAGGAACTTCGAAGTTACCGGGGTTGTTGACGTCGCCGCTGACGGTGAACAGCTTGGTGCCGCCGTTGTTGGGCTTGCCGACCTCCAGGTAGGCCTGACCGCCGTTGCGGATGATCCAGGGCACGGCCGCAAAGGTTTCGGTGTTGTTGATGGTCGTGGGCTTGCCGTACAGACCGAAGCTGGCGGGGAACGGCGGCTTGAAGCGCGGCTGGCCTTTCTTGCCCTCCAGTGACTCCAGCAAGGCTGTTTCCTCGCCGCAGATGTAGGCGCCAAAGCCGTGCGAGGCCTGCAGGTTGAAGGAGAAGTTGGAGCCCAGGATGTGGTTGCCCAGGAGGCCCGCATCACGCGCTTCCTGCAGGGCTTCCTCGAAGCGCTTGTAGGTGGCAAAGATCTCGCCGTGGATGTAGTTGTAGCCCACCGGGATGCCCATGGCATAGGCTGCAATGGCCATGCCCTCGATCACCACGTGTGGGTTATAGGTGAGGATGTCGCGGTCCTTGGCGGTGCCTGGCTCGCCCTCGTCGGAGTTGCACACCAGGTACTTCTGGCCCGGAAACTGGCGGGGCATGAAGCTCCACTTCAGGCCCGTGGGAAAGCCGGCACCACCGCGCCCGCGCAGGGAGCTGGCCTTGACCTCGGCAATCACCTGGTCGGGTGTCATGCCCTCGCCACCGTCCTTGCCCAGGATTTTGCGCAGGGCCGCGTAGCCGCCGCGGGCCTCGTAGTCTTTGAGGCGCCAGTTGTGGCCATCGAGGCCCGCCATGATCTGAGGGCTGATGTGGCGGCCGTGGAAGGCTGACTGCACGCCCGTGGCCTTGAACTGCGAAAGGATGTTCGCTGCGCTGGTCATGGCTGGGCCTCCGCGGCCTTCAGGCCGTCAATCAGCTGGTCAAGCTTGTCATTGCTCATGAAGCTGCACATGTGGATGTCGTTGACCAGCATCACCGGTGCATCGGCACAGGCGCCCAGGCACTCGGACTGCTGCAGCGTAAAGAGGCCGTCGGCCGTGGTGCCGCCCATGTGCACGCCCAGCTTGTGCTCCAGGTGCTTCAGGGCCTGCGTGCCGTGGCGCAGCTGGCAAGGCAAATTGGTGCACACGTTGAGCTTGTAGCGGCCCACCGGTTTCTGGTTGTACATGTTGTAGAAGGTCGTGACCTCGTGCACCGCCATGGGCGCCATGCCCAGGTGGTCGGCCACAGCCTTCTCGCTCTCGGGGCTCACATGGCCTTGCTCTTCCTGCACGATCTGCAGGCAGGCCATGACGGCGGACTGCTTCTGGTCCGCAGGGTACTTGGCGACTTCGCGGTCGAAGCGCGCACGCGTTGCTTGAGAAAATTCAGCCAATTTCTTTCTCCGAGGCACGATGTTCCAGGGCCACCGCAGCACCGGCTTGGCCGGGTTGCAGGTGGCGCCCCCTGGATGGGGAGGCGCCGAAGGCGCTTCGGGGGGAGGTCCTGTTCATCGGTCAATCTCACCAAACACGATGTCCATGGTGCCGATCACGGCCACGGCGTCCGCGATCATGTGGCCGCGGGACATCTCGTCCATGGCCGCCAGGTGCGAGAAGCCGGGCGGACGAATCTTCAGGCGATACGGCTTGTTGGCACCGTCGCTCACGATGTAGATGCCGAACTCGCCCTTGGGGTGCTCGACAGCGGCATAAGCCTCGCCCTCGGGCACATGAAAGCCTTCGGTAAAGAGCTTGAAGTGATGGATCAGCTCCTCCATGTTGGCCTTCATGGCCTCGCGCTTGGGCGCAGCCACCTTGTGGTTGTCGGTGATCACCGGACCCGGGTTGGCGCGCAACCAGTCCACGCACTGCTTGATGATGTGGTTGGACTGGCGCATTTCTTCGATGCGCACCAGGTAGCGGTCGTAGCAGTCGCCCGTCTTGCCCACCGGGATGTCGAAGTCCAGGCGGCTGTACACGTCATAGGGCTGCTGCTTGCGCAGGTCCCAGGCAATGCCCGAACCACGCAACATGGCGCCCGTAAAGCCCAGGTTCAGGGCCCGTTCGGGGGTGACCACGCCCACGCCCACGGTGCGCTGCTTCCAAATGCGGTTGTCAGTCAGCAGGGTTTCGTACTCGTCGACCAGCTTGGGGAACTTCTGCACGAAGTCGTCGATGAAATCGAGCAGCGATCCTTGGCGGTTCTCATTGAGGGCCGCAATGGCCTTGGCATTGCGCACCTTGCTGGCCTTGTACTGCGGCATGTTGTCGGGCAGGTCGCGGTAGACACCGCCCGGACGGAAGTAGGCCGCATGCATGCGCGCGCCGGAGACGGCCTCGTACATGTCGAACAGCGACTCACGCTCGCGGAAGCAGTAGATGAGGATGTTCATCGCACCGCAGTCAAAGCCGTGGCAGCCCAGCCAGAGCAGGTGATTCAAGAGGCGCGTGATCTCGGCGTACATCACACGGATGTACTGAGCGCGCTCGGGCACGTCCAGGGCCATGAGCTTTTCGATGGCCAGGCAATAGGCGTGCTCGTTGGACATCATGGACACGTAGTCCAGGCGGTCCATGTACGGCAGGGACTGGATGTAGGTGCGGCTTTCGGCGAGCTTCTCGGTGGCGCGGTGCAGCAGGCCGATGTGCGGGTCGGCGCGCTGGATGACCTCGCCATCGAGCTCGAGCACCAGGCGCAACACACCGTGCGCAGCCGGGTGCTGGGGACCAAAGTTCAGCGTGTAGTTTTTGATTTCAGCCATGTTGGGATCAGCCTTTCAACGCCAGCCTCACTTGAGGCCGCCGTACCCGTCTTCACGGATGATGCGGGGCGTGATTTCACGCTGCTCGATGGTCACCGGCTGGTAGATCACGCGCTTGAGTTCTGCGTCGTAGCGCATCTCCACGTGGCCCGTGACGGGGAAGTCCTTGCGGAAGGGGTGACCAATGAAGCCGTAGTCGGTGAGAATGCGGCGCAGGTCGGCATGGCCCTCGAAAATAATGCCAAAGAGGTCAAAAGCCTCACGCTCGAACCAGTTGGCGGCATTCCAGATGCCGGTGACCGAGGGGATCACGGGAAAGTCGTCGTCGGCGCAGAAGACCTTCAAGCGCACGCGCTGGTTCAGGCTCACAGAGAGCAGATGCGAGACCACGGCGTAGCGCAGACCGTCGTACTCGCCGTTGCGGTAATCGCTGTAGTCCACCCCGCACAGATCGACGAGCTGCTCGAAGCGTCAGCCCGCCTCATCGCGCAGGATCAAAGCGGCCTCGGCGTAATCGGCCGCCTTGACCACCACGGTGACCTCGCCCAGGGCCATGGTGATTCGCTGGGCCTTGCCGCCCAGGGCGCTGGCCAGGGCGTCGCGGACGGACTCAGGGGCGGGAATGTGTTGAGCCGGGCTCAGCGAGGTCTCGAACATGGTCAGGCCCTCGCGATGGTGTTGGTGCGGCGGATCTTCTGCTGCAGCTGGATGATGCCGTACAGCAGCGCCTCGGCGGTGGGGGGGCAGCCCGGCACGTACACATCGACCGGCACGATGCGGTCGCAGCCGCGCACCACCGAGTAGCTGTAGTGGTAATAGCCGCCGCCGTTGGCACACGAACCCATGGAGAGCACCCAGCGCGGCTCGGACATCTGGTCGTAGACCTTGCGCAGGGCCGGGCCCATTTTGTTGCACAGCGTGCCCGCCACGATCATGAGGTCAGACTGGCGCGGGCTGGGGCGGAACAACATGCCAAAGCGGTCCATGTCGTAGCGGGCCGCGCCCGCGTGCATCATCTCAACAGCGCAGCACGCCAGGCCGAAGGTCATGGGCCAGAGCGAGCCGGTCTTGGCCCAGTTGACCACCGAGTCGTAACTGGTGGTCATGAACCCTTCGTTGAACACACCTTCAAGTGACATATGCGTACCTTTGTGGCGGGAGAACGTGCGCGCGCTCCGCCTGACGAACAACCAACCCGGACTAGAGCAACAGGACCGGGATCACTCCCAGTCGAGGGCGCCCTTCTTCCACTCGTAGATGAAGCCGACGACAAGAATGCCCAGGAAAATCATCATGGACCAGAAACCCACCAAGCCAATGTCCTTGAGGGCCACAGCCCAGGGAAACAGGAAGGCGATTTCGAGGTCAAAGAGGATGAAGAGGATGGCCACGAGGTAGTAGCGCACATCGAACTTCATGCGGGCGTCTTCGAAGGCTTCGAAGCCGCATTCGTAAGGGGAATTTTTTTCGCTGTCCGGGCGATTGGGGCCCAAAAGCTTACCCAGGACTTGCGGGACCACGCCGACTGCGACCCCCACCAGAATGAATAACAGGACTGGAAGGTACTGATCGAGGTTCATCTTGACGTGTTGCCTGGGATTGCACGCATCGAGGGCCTGACGGTGCACCGTTTCGGTCTGAAACCACCCGGCGCATGCAAGTGCCCTAAGAGCACAAGTTCTCAACTGGTGCGGACGGCGAGACTCGAACTCGCACAGCTTTCGCCACTACCCCCTCAAGATAGCGTGTCTACCAATTTCACCACGTCCGCGCTCTAATTCCGGTGCTCTGGTTGAACCGTTGAAAGCCTGAGGAGGACTTTCAGGAGCAGCTGGTAGTTTAGCCTGAAAAGCGCCCCCTTCCGATAGAAAGAGGCGACTTTCAGAGGGGGAGGCGATACTTATTTCGCAGGGATCTGGCCCGCACCAGGCGCTGCGGGCGAGGCAGGCACGGGCACAGCGCTGCCGCTCGGTGCGCTAGAGCCTGCAGGGGCAGGTGTATTGCCCGGAATCTGCGCGGCACCGGGCGCCACCGCTGGAGCCGCAGGCTGGACCACGCCCTCGAGCACACTGGACGAGGTGCGTGGCTGGGCCGTACCGAAATAGGCCAGCCCCAGGGTGCTGAGGAGAAAGACCGTGGCCAGTACAGCCGTGGTGCGCGAGAGGAAATTGGCGCTGCCGCTGGCGCCAAAGAGGCTGCCAGACGTGCCGCTGCCGAAGGCGGCACCCATGTCGGCGCCCTTGCCGTGCTGCACCAGGATCAGGCCGATCATGGCCAGGGCCGTCAGCATCTGCACAGCCAGAAGAATGGTCAAAAGAATGCTCATAGGAACTCCAGAAGTCGTCAGGAAAAGGGTCAGCGCGCGGCGGCGATGATGGTCAAAAAGTCGGCAGCCTTCAGAGCGGCACCGCCGATCAGGCCGCCGTCGATGTCGGGTTGGGCCAGCAGAGTGGCCGCGTTGGCGGCATTCATGCTGCCGCCATAAAGGATCTTCACGCGTTCGGCCTGAGGCGTAGCCGCCTTGAGCTGCGCACGCAGCACGGCATGCACGGCCTGGGCCTCCTCGGGTGTGGCCGTCTTGCCGGTGCCGATGGCCCAAACTGGCTCATAAGCCACCACGATCTCGCTGATGCAGTGGCCATTGGCCTGGATCACGGCCGCGAGCTGGCGCTTGACCACTTCGACCGTTGTTCCTGCTTCACGCTCGGCCAGCGACTCACCCACACACACGATGGGGGTGATGCCGTGCGCCAGGGCCTGGCGGGCCTTCTCAGCCACCAGGGCATCGGTCTCGCCGTGGTACTGGCGGCGCTCTGAATGGCCCACGATGGCATAGCGGCAGCCGAAGTCCTTGAGCATGGAGGCGCTCAGCTCGCCGGTGAAGGCGCCAGCGGCCTGGCTGGACACATCTTGCGCGCCCAGCTGCAGGGGCGCCAAACCCTGCAACTGCCCAGCCAAAGCACGGACCTGCGCCAGGTAGGGTGCGGGCACGCAGACGGCCACCTCCGCGCGGGGCGGCGTGGCCAAGCCCTGGGCCAGCGCCGTGAGCAAGGCCTCATTGACAGCCAGGCTGCCGTTCATCTTCCAGTTGCCAGCGATGAGTTGGGTCATGACACGCTTGAATTGCAGGAATTACCAGGTGAGAACGATCTTGCCGATGTGCTGATTCGATTCCATCAGCGCATGGGCCTGAGCCGCCTCGGCGGCCGCAAAAGTCTTGTAGATCACAGGGCGAATGGCGCCGCGCTCAATGAGCGGCCAGACACGCGCCTCGAGCGAGCGAGCGATCGCGCTCTTGAACGCGATCGGCCGGGGCCTGAGGGTGGAGCCGGTCAGAGTCAGGCGGCGACGCAGTACCAAGCCCGCATTGAACTCGGCCTTGACGCCGCCCTGCACCGCAATCATGACCAGGCGGCCGTCTTCCGCCAGGCACTCGACCTCGCGGGCCACGTAGGCACCGGCCACCATGTCCAGGATCACGTCCACACCCTTGCCACCGGTCAGGCGACGAGCTTCCTCGGCGAAGTCCTGCTCACGGTAGACGATGGCATGGTCAGCCCCCAGCGCCAGGCAGGCCTGGGCCTTCTCGGCGCTGCCCACGGTGACGATGACGCGTGCACCCATGGCCTTGGCCATCTGAATGGCCGTGACACCGATGCCGCTGGAGCCACCCTGCACCAGCAGGGTTTCACCCGCCTGCAGGCGGGCACGGTCGAACACATTGCTCCAGACGGTGAAAAAGGTCTCGGGCAACGAGGCGGCTTCCAGGTCCGACAGGCCCTGGGGCACCGGCAAACACTGACCTGCCGGGGCCACACACAGCTCGGCATAACCGCCACCCGCCACCAGGGCACAAATGCGGTCACCCAGCTTGAAACCGCGCTCGGCCATGGCGGCCGCATCGCCACCGACGAGCTCGCCCGCCACTTCAAGGCCAGGAATGTCGGAGGCGCCAGGCGGCACCGGGTAGTTGCCGGTGCGTTGCAGCACGTCTGGGCGGTTGATGCCGCTGGCGCGCACGCGGATGAGCAACTCCCCTGCCCCCGGCTGGGGGTCGGGACGCTCCACCAGGCGCAGCACTTCGGGGCCGCCCGGTGTGGTGATGTCGACGGCTTTCATGGCTTGACTCCAGCGCCGCGGCATCCCAAGAGATGCCGCGGTCGGGTGCGGGCTGAACTTAGCCCTGCTGCTGGGCAGGACGCTCGATCAGGGCCTTCATGGACAGCTTGACGCGGCCCTTCTCGTCCGTCTCGAGCACCTTCACGCGCACCACCTGGCCTTCGCTCAGGTAGTCGGTGACTTTTTCCACGCGCTCGTGGGCGATCTGGCTGATGTGCAGCAGGCCGTCTTTGCCGGGCAGCAGATTCACCAGGGCGCCGAAGTCCAGCAGCTTGGTGATGGGGCCTTCGTAGACCTTGCCGATTTCAACCTCGGCCGTGATTTCCTCGATGCGGCGCTTGGCCTCATCAGCCTTGGCCGCCTCGGTGGCGGCGATGGTGATGGTGCCGTCTTCCTCGATGTTGATCTGGCAGCCGGTCTCTTCGGTCAGCGCACGGATGACGGCGCCGCCTTTGCCGATCACGTCACGGATCTTCTCGGGGTTGATCTTCATGGTG
>JAIXPL010000042.1 GCA_027486255.1 Comamonadaceae bacterium | reverse complement strand
GCAGCTGGCGGCAGCCTGGCTGACATTGTCTGGACGACGGTCTACACCACCGACATCCGGGAGTTCCGCCAAATCGTGGCGGCGCGCGAGGAGTTCTTCAAGGACCACCTGCCAACCAGTACCATGGTCGAAGTAGCGCATCTGGCCGACCCCGGCCTCATGGTTGAAATCCAGGTGATCGCTGCCCTCTGAGCCATACCCGGTCAGTACTCGTGGGCCTGGTGGCCTTTCCAGCGCAGCCCGAGGAGGCGGGTCATGCCACCTGCACGGCCTGCAGCATGCTTGGCCAAAAGCCGTGGGCTCACTTCATCCATGGCCATGGGCTCAGCCCGCCACCAGCAATCCTGTCCAATCGGTGGTGTACTGCGGTGTGCGCCGCGCCTGCTTCATGGCCCAGTCCTTGGGTGTGTGTGGCATGCCCGCACTGGCCAGCAGGAGCGTGCCGCGGCCATGGTGGCGGTTCAGGCTGTCCAGGGCGGCCATGAGGCGGTGGCGGTGTGTGGGCTCCTCGGGCTCCAGGGCCAGCCCGAATTGCTCCGTGTGTGCGTCCTGCAGGTCCAGCAGCATCACGCCAGCCTTGGCATAGGGATGGCCCGGACGGTACAAGGTGTGCAGCGCGGCCAGGGCCCATTGCGTGAGCTGCGCGGTGTCGCTGCTGGGGTGGGGCAGGGGCACCAGCCGGTGGGCGCTGTGCTGCCGGTCCCCGGTGCGAAAGGGGCTGGTGCGGATGAATACCAGCAGCTGCCCCGCCAGGCCATCTTGGCGGCGCAGCTTTTCGGCGGCGCGGCTGGTGAACTCGGTCACCGCCTCGCGCAGGCTGGCCAATTCGCTCACCGGCTGGCCGAAGGAGCGGGTGCAAGCGATCTGCTGCTTGGGCGGCGGCAGCTCGTCCAGGCTCAGGCAGGGGATGCCCCGCAGTTCCTGCACCGTCTTGGCCAGCACGATGCCCCAGCGCCGCTGCACGGTGGCCGCATCGGCGCGCGCCAGGGCCAGCGCGGTGTGCAGGCCGGCGGCCTGCAGCTTGGCAGCCGTTTGCCGCCCCACACCCCACACTTCTTGCACCGGCGTGGCCGCCAGCAGGGCGTCGCGCTCGGCCAGCGGCAGTGCACCGAGGTGGCACACCTGGGCGAACTCAGGCGGGTAGCTGCCCGGCTTGCGCTCGGCGTTCTTGGCGATGTGGTTGGCCAGCTTGGCCAGGGTTTTGCTCGGCCCCAGGCCGATGCAGGTGGGCAGGCCCAGCCACTGGGCGATGCGTTCGCGCAGGTGGCGGGACCGCGCCGCCAGGTCGCCAGGGATGCCGTCCAGGCCCATGAAGCATTCGTCGATGCTGTAGACCTCCTGCACAGGGCCCAGGCCGGCGGCCAGGCTCATGAGGCGCTCGCTCATGTCGCCGTAGAGCGGGAAGTTGGCCGACAGTGCCACCAGGCCCGCCTCGTCCACCAGGTGCCGAATCTCGAACCAGGGTGCGCCCATCTTGATGCCCAGGGCCTTGGCTTCTTCGCTGCGCGCAATGGCGCAGCCGTCGTTGTTGCTCAGCACCACCAGCGGCACGCCCTGGAGGCGGGGGCGGAACACCCGCTCGCAGCTGGCGTAGAAGTTGTTGCCGTCGATGAGGGCGAACATGGCCTGTGGCTCCCCGCCCTTCAGGCCAGGTGCTGGTGGATGTGCGCCACCACCACGCCCCACACCTCCACCTGCTGGCCCTCTCGGGGCACGATGTCGGGGTAGGTGGGGTTTTCTGCCTTCAGACGCATGCGGCCACCGCGGCTGTGCAGGCGCTTGCAGGTGAAGTCGCCGTCGACCACGGCAATCACGATGTGCCCGTGCCGGGGCTTGATGGCCCGGTCGACCAGCACCACCGAGTCGTGCAGGATGCCGGCCTCGCGCATGGAGTCACCCTGGATGCGCACGAAGAAGGTGGCCTGCGGATGCCGCACCAGCTGGCGCATGAGGTCGATGCGGTCCACCTGATGGTCTTCGGCCGGTGAGGCAAAGCCCGCCGCCACCTTGGCGCTGACCTGCTGCACCCACAGGGGCTGCGTGGGCACCGGCAGGGCGGTCCAGGGAGGGGCGGTGAAAGGGGTGGCCATGCGTGAAATACTGTTAATTTATACAGTATCATAGCCCTGTCAGGACACCCGCAGTTGCCTGATTTTTCTGGTCACGCGCCCCGGCCTTCGCAGGCCCGGGGCGTTTTTTTGGCCGGTGCCAGGCTCAGCGCATGAGCAGGCCGCCGTCGACCAGCAGGGTCTGGCCGGTCATGAAGCGGCTCCAGTCCGAGGCCAGGAAGAGCACGGGGCCTGTGACGTCCTCGGGGGTGGCCAGGCGGCCCAGCGGGGTGCGGGCGATCAGGGCTTCGCGCACCGCCTCGCGGGTGCCCTGTCCGGCTTCGGTGGCCGTCACCAGGCCGGGGGCCACGCAGTTCACGCGGATGCCCAGGCTGCCGAGCTCGCTGGCCAGGTTGCGGCTAAAACCCTCCAGCGCCGACTTGGCGGTGGCGTAGTCGTGGTAGGCCACGCTGGGCTGGTGCACCAGGTCGCTCACCAGGTTCACGATGGCCCCGCGCTGGCGCTGGCGCATGCCCGGCAGCACGGCCTGGCAGGTGTGAAAGGCGGCCTGCACCGCGCCGTCAAACTGGCCCTGGTAGGCCGACCAGGGGGTGTCCCAGAAGCGGGCGCGGCTGTCCGGATCAAAGCGGTAGGGGGCAAAGGCGTTGTTCACCAGCACGTCGATGCCGCCGGTGAGCTCATGCACCTGCGCCACCAGGGCCTGCACCGCTGCGGCGTCGCGCACATCGGCCTGCAGAGCCCAGGCCGGCACGCCGTGGGCTTCGCAGCGCGCCACCACGGCCTGCGCCGCCTCGGCGCGCTCGCGGTAGTTCACCACCACCATGGCGCCCTCGCGCGCAAAGGCCTCGGCGATGGCCGCGCCCAGCCCGCGGCTGGCGCCGGTCACCAGCACGGTCTGCTGCTCAAAGAGGCGGCTCATGGCTTGCCCGGCAGCAGGTCGCTGGCCACGAAGTCGGCCACCGAGAGATCGCGCGAGATCAGGCCGATGGCCCGGTAGGCTTGCGCGCCTTTTTGTAGCGTGGCCGTGTCGATGGCGCCCAGGCCCTGGCGCTGCGTCAGCGCTGAGGTGCTGCTGGCGTTGCGCAGGCGGATCACCTCCAGGTTGGTGGCTTCGTTCTGGCCGTCGATGGCGTGGCGCACGGCCAGGCGCGCGGCCTCCTCGGGCTGGCGCTGCATCCACAGCGCGCTGTCCTGGAAGGCCTTGAGAAAGCGCCTGAGCAGGGGCTTTTGCTTCTGATAACTTTCTTCGCGCACCACCAGCACGTCGCTGGTGAGGTTCAGATGCTGGCGCACCTCCATCACGTTCACCTCGCCCAGGCCCCGCTGGCGGCCCACCAGCAGGCCGGTGTCGGTGGCGGCCGTGGCATCCACCTGGCCCTGCATGAGCGGCGCGAAATTCAAGAGGCCGGTGGGCACGATGGTCACGTCTTGCTCCGTCAGGCCCGCCGTGTGCAGCAGCACCTGCAGGTTCTGGCGCGTGCCGCTGGAGAGGCTGTAGACGCCGATGCGCTTGCCTTTGAGGTCGGCCACGCGGGTGAGCTTGCGGCTCTTGAGCGAGACCACGTTGAACACGTTTTGCGGGTAGACGTCGTAAATCACGCGCAGCTTCTCGCCCTTGTCGAGGGCTGCATAGAGCGAGCCCGGGTCGGTGAAGGCCACGTCGGCCTGGCCGCTGAGCAGGTTGCGCAGCGCATCACCGCCGCCGGCGCCGGGCAGGTACACAAACTCGATGCCCTGGGCCTTGAAGAAGCCCTTGTCCGGCTCGGCCAGCAGGTGGGTGATTTCAGAAATCGGCTTGCTCCAGCCGGCCATGACCACGCGCTCCAGGGCTTTGGTCTGGGCTTGGCTCCGCGTGGGCGCCAGGGCCGCCAGCGCGAGCAGACCCAACAGGCGTCGCCGGGTGGGCAGGACATGTGAATGAAACATGGACATCCTTCTAGTTATTGAAAACGCCGTTCAGGCCAGCACCAGCGCTGCTCCAGCGCCCGCAGCAGCCCGTAGGAGGCCACGCCCAGCGCAGCGATCAGCACCAGCGCGGCAAAGAGCAGCGCGGTGTCCATGGCGCCTTGCGCGCCGATGATCACGGCGCCCAGGCCCCGGCCCGCGCTGATGAATTCACTCACCACCGTGCCCACCCAGGCCAGCACCAGGGCCACGCGCAGGCCGGCGGCCAGGGTGTGGCGGCCAGCGGGCACCTGCAGGCGCCAGAGCGTTTGCCAGCGGTTTGCGCCCAGCGCGCGCAGCAGCTCGCGCTGCTGCGGGTCGGTCTGGTCCAGCGCGGCCAGGGTGTTTTCCAGCAGCGGAAAAAAGCAGATGAGGGCCGTCATCACTACCGTGGGCCAGGTGCCGAAGCCAAACCACAAAATGAAGAGCGGCGCCAGCGCCAGCTTGGGCGTGAGCTGGCTCACCAGCAGGTAGGGCGTGAGCCAGCGCCGCAGCCGCGGCTGCGTGCCCAGCAGCAGGCCGCTGCCAAAGCCCAGCAAGGCGCCGGCGGCCAGGCCCAGGGCCACGCCCAGCAGGGTCTGGCCGATGTGGGGCCACCAGTAGCCGGTCTCCAGCCCACGCAGCAGCGCCTGTGCGATGGCCGAAGGGGCGGGCAGTACCAGGGCCGACATCGCCCATGCCCGGGTGGCCAGCTCCCAGGCCAGCAGCACGGCCGCGCCCAGGGCCAGCGAGACGGCGGCGTCGGTCCAGCGTTTCATGCGCAGGCCTCCAGGGCGCGCCGCAGCTGCGCGCAGGCGGCGTGGAAGGCGGGTGCTTCGCGCCAGCGGGCGTTGCGTGGCCGCGGCTCCTGCAGCTCGACGCCAGGCGCCAGCCGGCCGGCATGCAGCAGGCTCACGCGCTCGCCCAGGAAGGCGGCCTCGTGCAGGTCGTGGGTGACAAAGAGCACCGCCGTGCCTTGCTCGGCGCACACCGCCAGCAGGTCTTGTTGCAGCTCCTCGCGGGTGAGGGCGTCCAGGGCGGCAAAGGGCTCGTCCATGCACAAGAGGGCCGGGCGCTGCATCCAGGCGCGGGCAATGGCCACGCGGCTTTGTTGCCCGCCTGAGAGCTGGCTGGGGGCGCGCTGCGCCAGGTCTGCCAGGCCCAGGCGTTCGAGCCATTGCAGGGCGTGCGCGCGGTCCTGGGCCTGCACGCGCCGGTGCAGCGAGAGGGGCAGCAGCACGTTGTCGAGCACGCTCAGCCAGTCCAGCAGGGTGGGGCGCTGAAACACCAGGGCCACCTCGGGGCCGGGGCCGCGCACGGCCTGCCCGCGCCAGCGCACCTCGCCGGCGCTGGGCGACACAAGGCCTGCGGCGAGCTTGAGCAGGCTGCTCTTGCCGCAGCCGCTGCGGCCCAGCAGCACCTGGCATTGGCCGGCGTGCAAGGGCAGGTCGATGCCTTGCAGCAGCTCGGGCCCGCCGGGGTAGGCAAAGCGCAGGGCTTGCAGATGGAGCAGCGGCTCAGGGTTCATACGTGCTCAGGGTCTCGGCCAGGGTCTCGGCCGAGGCTTCGAGGTCGACCAGGTTCACCAGGTCCAGCAGGCTGGGGCGGCCATCGTTGTGCCAGCCGGGAGCGGGCTGGGGCATGTGCCCCAGGGCGCACAGCCGCGTGACCCCGCAGCCCGCCAGCAGGAGCGAGAGGGCTTGCAGCCGCTCGGGCGACACCGCCAGGCCCGCGGTCTGCAGGTGCCGCCGCCGCCCCTCAAGCCAGGTGGGCAACTCGTCCAGCGTGTCCACGGCCACCACCTGCACACAGCGGTGCAGCGGCCCCGGCGCCAGGGGCAGGGGCTGGGCATGAAAGGCCACGCTCCAGGCCTGCGTGGGATGGCCCATGAGCTGCACGCCCTCGCCCGCCCATTCCTGGCGGCTGCGCCACTGCGCAATCTGCGTGGCCTCGGCCAGGCCCGGCTCGGGCCTTGGAAAGCGCGTGGCCAGCTGGGCCAGCTCGGCGGCCAGCCGCTCGGCAAACTCTTCGGGCGGCACCTGGCCGCCGCGCTCCACATAAAACACCTGTGGCGAGTAGCAGCCCTGCTGTTCGTGGCGCACCACGTCCTGGGCGGCCAGCCGGGCGATGCGCGGCGCACGCGTGGCGCTCAGGGCCTCGCGCCCCACGGCGCCAAAGCTGATCTTGTGGCCGTGCGCCAACAAGCGCACGCCGGCGGGCATCTGTTGTTGCAGCTCGGCCAGGGCGGCATCGCCGCCAAAGGCCAGCACCACCTCCGAGGCGGCCCACACGCTGCGGGCGCGGGCGGTGTCGCTGCGCTCCCACCAGAGCACGGCCAGGGCCTGGCCCAGCACGGGCGAGTGCCGCGCCAGCGTGCGCGCGAACACGCTGGCCAGCACCGGCTCGCCGGCCGAGACCTTGCCCAGGTTGCCCGCCTTGACCAGCAGGCCGCTGACCAGGCTCCACAGCGGCAGGCCCGGCACATTGCCGGCCCACACATGGCTCACGAGGGCCGCGCCTTCGGCCCGGCACAGACCGCCGTTCACGCGCGGGGCAAAGCCGTCGAGCAGGTCGGCGCCGCCCAGGTCTTCGGCCAGGAAGCGCTGCAGCTGCGGCGCGCGGTAGGTGCGCAGCGTGGCATTGAGGTTCAGCCGCACCATCTCGGCCGAAAAGCCGGTGCTCAGGGGCAACCAGTGCTGCAAGGTCTGGTTCGCCTCGGAGGCCGGGTCCAGCAGCTCCTGCACGGTGGCGTCGATGGCCTCCACGATGACGCGCACCGGCAGCGCGCGCAGGGCCTGTCGGCCGGGCCCGCGCAGATGCGCGCATAAGGCCTGCAGTGCCGGGATGTCCAGCACGGGCACCTCCAGGCGGTGGCCTTCGGGCAGCGCGGTGCCGGGCAGCGCCTGCCAGGCCAGCTCGGCCTCGGCCAGGCCCGGCAGGTGGCCGATGCGCAGGGTCTTCATGCCTGGGCCGCCTGCACGAAGTCCTCGACCGCCAGCGAGCAGCCCTTGGCCTGCGCGCCTTCGGCCCGGCCCAGCAGCTCAAAGCCGTCGGCTCTCACGATGCCCACGTCTTCCGTGAGGATGGTGGTCACCGAGTTGAAGTTGGCCAGGTCGGTGTGCACCAGGATGCCGGGCTGGCCCTCGGGCACCGAGCGGCCGCTCAGCGGATCGACCGCGCGCGTGCGCAGCCAGTGCGGCGCGCGCTTGATGGAGGGCACCACAGCGTTGCCCGCGTCGTAGAACTGCGAGCTCAGCTCAGTCATGCCGTACATGTTCAGGCAGCGCTCGCGCGGCACGCCGAAGCTGGCCGAGAGCTGGGCGTAAAAGGCCTCCATGGGCACCTCGCGTGAGCGGCCCTTGAAGCCACCTGTGTCGAGCAGCCAGCTGCCTGCGGGTAGGTGCAGGTTGGTGCCTGCTTCTGCCGCGTCCATCAGGTGCACAAAGCTGTAGGTCGCGCCCAGCAGGGCCAGGGGCTGACCCTCGGCCTGCGCCTGGCGCACCAGCGCGAGCAGGGCGGGCACGTCCACGCCTTGCGCGTTCCAGGTGTGCAGGCTGCCGGGCAGGCCGTGGTCTTGCAGGGCCAGTTGCAGGTAGTGGGCGAGCGAAGAGTTCGGCAGTTCCGCCTCGCTCGGGAACAGCAGGCCCATGCGCATGGGCAGCGGGCCCACGCAGTCGGCGAAGTGACGGCGCATGGAGGCATTCCACACGGCGAGGTCTGGGTGGAAGTGCCGGCCCTTGAGCTCGCGCGTGGTGCCGCTGGTGCTGAACATGCGCTCGCACTGCTCGGGGGGCAGGCAGCTCAGGGTGAGTTCCTTGAAGCCGTTGACTGGCACGGCCGGGATGTCCTGCCAGTGCCGCACCGTGGCGGGCAGGCGCCCGCGCGCACGGCAAAAGCGGCCGTAGGCGGCGTTGTGCTGCACCTGGTGCGCGAACAGGCGCAGGGCCAGGGTGTTGAACTCGGCGTCGCTGGCATCAGCCTGGCCGATGAAGGCCACGAGGGTGGGGATCAGGTCCGTGTGTGTCGGTGCCATGTCTGCGCTTGGCGCAGGGTCACCAGAAGAGGCGGGCGCGATGATGCGCCTGCCTCGGACCAGCTTCCCTACGCGAGGATGACCTCATTCAGGTTCAAAGGGACTTTCTCAGTCGGCGCGCGCTGCACGCCGACACCCCCAGCGGTGGCCGCCCGAAGGCGACCAAGACGAAATTAAACCACGTTTGCCTGGGCCGGCTCAGCCGGCCTTGCGCAGGGCAGCGGTGTCGATCTGCAGGGTGACGGTCTTGCTCAGGATCTCGAGCAGGATCACCGAGCGCCGCTCGGCGTCGGCCGTCTGGTAGATGGCCTCGATGCCGGCAAAAGGGCCCTCGGCCACCCGCACGGCCTCGCCTGGGCTGAAAAGCCGCTCGGCCGGCAGGGCCTGTTCACGGCTGCGCAGCAGCTCCACCAGCTGGTCGTTCGCCTTGGCTGGGTGGTTGCCAAAGTGCACCAGCCGGCTCACCCCCAAGGTGGAGCGGATGGGCGACCAGCTCTGGCCCTGACCGCTGGTGTCCAGGCGCACGAAGAGGTAGCGCGGGAACATGGCTTCGCTCACCATCTCGGCCTTGCGGCGGCGCACCTTTTCCACCACCAGCCGGGGCAGATAGCAGGCGTAGCCCTGGCGCTCCAGGTTGAGCAGCGCCGTCTCCTCCTGCCGGGGCTTGGTGTGCACCAGGTACCAGGACAGGGTCTCGGGGGCGGTAGGCAGGGTGGGCATAATCACCAATTTCCAGGAAAGTGGATGGCTGGTCGGTCATCGGCAGGGAACCCGTATTTTTACCCCGCCGGCGACCCCGAGCCGAGTTATTGGCTGGCAGCAGCCCACATTTCTGGCCTACGTACCGGCATGACGCTGAGCTCTGGTGCCCGCTCGGTCTTTGCGTCACTCTACATCCCACCTTTCTTACCCGAGGTGGCTCTCTCTTTGATACGGCGCGCACGCGCCCCTTACTTTTTATTGCTCATGGAACACCAAGACAAGACGCCCCATCGCTCACCCATGCCTGCGGCCGGCCGCGCCGTGGCCCTGCTGGATGCCCGCTACCTGCGCTGGATCGCGCGCCTGGATGAGCCCGATGCGCCGGCCACGGCCACGCTCGCGCGTGAGCGCATGAACGACTTGGTCCAGCACGCCCTGTACCGGGCCGTGGGCCGGATCAACCTCTTGCGCGTGTACTGGTATGCCGAGACCGACGACCGCGTGGTCTGCAATGACCAGGCGCTGCGCCTGCTGCCCTCGGCCGATGCCGACGGCAGCGCCCTGGTGCGCCAGATGAGCGCCGACGTGCAGGCGCTGGTGGCCGGTGGCCGCGTGGATGTGCTGCTCATTGGCTGCGATGACGACCGCCTCCTGGCCGTGATGGAGTCGGCCCGGCTCGCCGGCCTCATGGTCTGCGTGCTGGCCGACGAGCGCGCCCAGGCCATGCCCCGGCTCATGCAGCAGGACCCGAACTGGGCCCGGCTGCTGCGCGAGGCCGATCGCCGCGTCATCGTGCGCGCCAGCGAGCTGGCCCATGTGCTCAGCGCCCAGGCTGGCAGTCCGCAGGAAGAAGAGGCCCCTGCAGAGGGTTTTGAAGACGCGCTGCTGGCTGTGGTGAAGGCCTGGTGGGAAGAGCTCACCGACGACGACCGCGATGGTCTGCGCGAAGAACTCCCCGAGCTGCGCGGGCTGCCGCCTGAAGTGGACCGCGACCTGCTGCTGCGCGGCAAGAACGCCATGGGGCGGGCGCTCAATTTCCACGAGAAACGCGCGCTCCGTGCCCAGGCCCGTGAGGTGGCCTTGGCGCCTGTCGTCTCTCCGGCTTGATTTTCCTGGCCTGATCTCCCAGGCCTGATTTCACGGATGAGCTGTGTCGCGCCGCACTGGCGCGCTAAGCTAGGGGGCTGCTTTTCTCAGCCATGAAATCCCCTGCCTACCCCGCCAACGAGCAACAGCGCCTGCTGCGCCTGCAGCGCCTGGAACTGCTCGACACCGAGGCCGAGGCTGTGCTCGACGGCTTTACCCAGCTGGCCGCCACCGTGACGGGAATGCCGATCGCGTTGATCTCGCTGATCGACAAAGACCGGCAATGGTGGAAGTCCGCCGTGGGCCTGCCCCAGGGGGGCGGCACCGCCCGGGACCTGTCTTTCTGCGGCCATGCCATCGCCTCTGAGGATGATCTTTTCGAGGTCGAGGATGCCCGCCTGGACGAGCGCTTTGCCGACAACCCCATCGTGGTCGGTCAGCCCCGGGTGGTGCACTACGCGGGCGTCCCCCTGCTCATGCCCGGCGGCGAGCGCATCGGCACGCTCTGCGTGATCGATGACGAGCCAGGCCGTCTGGAAGCACAGACACGCGACATCCTGGGCAACATTGCCCGCAGCGTGGTCAACGTGCTGCTCTTGCGCGAAAGCGAGCGCACCCAGCGCGAGCGCGCGCTCACCGAGGCCAAGTTCAAGCTGATTGCCGAGGCGCTGCCGCAGATGGTGTGGTCCACCTCGGCCGAGGGCCAGCCTGACTACTTCAACCAGCGCTGGTACGACTTCACGGGCATGCACCCCGGGCAGGTGGGTGACGAGGCCCTGGTGAGCTGGCTGCACCCGGACGACCGCGCCCGCGCCTGGGCCGCCTGGCAGCACAGCCTGGCTCTGGGCCAACCCTATGAAACCGAGTACCGCCTGCGCCATGTCTCCGGCGAATACCGCTGGGTGCTGGTGCGTGCGCTGGCGGTCTGCGATGAGCAGGGCTCGATCCTGCGCTGGTTGGGCTGCTGCACCGACATCCAGGACCAGAAGCTCGCGCAGGAGGAGCTGCGCGTGGCCAGCCACCGCAAGGACGAGTTCCTCGCCATGCTGGCGCATGAGCTGCGTAACCCGCTGGCGCCGCTGAGCACCGCGGCCCAGCTGCTGCAGATCGCTCCGAATGACGCCGAGCGTGTGCGCCGCTCCGCCGAGCTGATGGAGCGGCAGGTGCGCCACATGACCGAGCTGGTCGATGACCTGCTGGACGTCTCGCGCGTCACGCGGGGGCTGGTCCATGTCGACCGCGACGTGGTCGAGCTCCAGCAGGTGGTCCTCGGGGCGCTGGAGCAGGCCCACCCGCTGATCGAGTCCCGTCAGCACACGGTTGAGGTGGACCTGCCCGAGGCGCTGGTGCATGTGCGCGGCGACCGCGTGCGCCTGATTCAGGTGGTCTCCAACTTGCTGAACAACGCGGCCAAATACACCCCGCCGGGCGGTCGCATCCAGCTGCGTTTGTCCGAGGCGCAGGGCAGCGCTTGCCTGAGCGTGAGCGACAACGGCAGTGGCATCGACCCCCAACTGCTGCGGCATGTGTTCGAGCTGTTCACACAGGGCCAGCGCACGCCTGACCGCGCTCAGGGCGGCCTGGGTCTGGGGCTGGCCTTGGTCAAGAGCCTGGTCGAACTCCATGGCGGCCGCGTGCAGGCCAGCAGCGCCGGCCTGGGCTGCGGCAGCACCTTCTCGGTGTTCCTCTCCTGCATCGAGGCCGGACCGCAGGCCGAGGCCAACAGCACGGGCCAGGCCCACGCGCCCGGGCAGCGGGCCCTGAAGATGGTGGTGGTCGACGACAACGTGGACGCCGGCCAGATGCTGGCGGTCTGGCTGCGCGAGTTGGGCCACGAGGTCGTGGTCAAGACCGCACCTGAGGACGCGCTGGCCTCGCCCGAGCTGGACCATGTGGATGTGTACCTGCTCGACATCGGCCTGCCGCAAATGGACGGCTACGAACTGGCGCGGCGCCTGCGGGCGCAGCCGCGCAACGAGGGCGCGACCTTCATGGCTGTGACGGGTTATGGCCAGGCCCGCGACATTGCGCTGTCCAAGCAGGCGGGCTTTGACCACCACTTCGTCAAGCCGCTGGACACCGCTCGGCTGCTGGCGGTGCTCGAGCAGCTGGAGACCCGCGCCTGAGCCTGGCCGGCTCAGGAGGGCAGGGCGATCACCACTGCGGATTCGGCAAAGACCGCCCAGGCGGGCGCTCCGCGCGCCAGGCCCTGACCGGCTTCGCTCAGGCCCACCAGTTGCAGCCCGCCCGGCAACACGAGGCTGAGTTCCCCGCCCCGTGCGCGGGGCGCGCCGCGCGTGACCTGGCCGCCCAGCTGGTTCAGCCCCGCAGCTTGGGCCGGCTTCGTGGCGCTGACCTGTACCGCCGTGGCCTTGCACAGCGCCAGCACCGTTTGCCCGACCCTCAGATCCAGCAGCTGGGCGCTTTCGCGCGTGATGCGCGAAGCCAGCGTCTGCCCCTCGTTCAGGGCCAGGCGCACCCGCACCGCGCTGCCTTGGCGCGCCAGCTGCTCCACGCGGCAGGGCAGCTGGTTGCGCATGCTGGTGCGCAGCGCCACGGCGCCCAGCAGGGGCGGGCTGTCGGTGCTGCTTGTCTGGCGCAGTTCCCGCACGATTTGCGCCCGCGCCGTGTGCAGGCGCTGGGCCAGCTGCAGCAACTGGCGGCCGGCCTCGGTCAGGCGTGCGCCCCCGCCACCGCTGCCGCCGACCGCGCGTTCCACCAGGGGCGTGCCCGCCAGGTTGCTCAAGGTTTCCACCGCCTGCCAGGCGGCCTTGTAGCTGACCCCGGCGCCGCGCGCGGCTTCTGAGATGGAGCCCGCCTCGTCCACGCGCCGCAGGATGTCCAGGCGCTTGTCGCTGGTGTCGTGGCCCAGGGCGTCGGCCAGGTGAGAAGAGGTCATGGCAGGGGGCATGATGGCTATACTGCGCGCTATTCTATTTTGGAATAGCGCGTGTCTTTCCCGTCCTACCTTGTTCGCCGGCTTGCCTGCCGCGCCCACCGCACCTGCCAGGCCCTCATGCTGGGGCTGGTGTGGGCTGTGGCCAGTGGCTCTGCAGCTGCAGCCGAACTCAAGGTGGCCGTGGCCGCCAACTTCATGGCGCCCATGCAGAAAATGGCCGCCGCCTTTGAGCGTGAGACGGGGCACAAGCTCCTCATGTCCTTTGGCTCCACCGGTCGGCTGTATGCGCAAATCCGCAACGGCGCGCCCTTTGAGCTGTTTCTCTCGGCCGACGACGAAACCCCCGCCCGCCTGGAGCGCGAAGGCCTGGCCGTGGCCGGCAGCCGCTTGACTTACGCCACCGGGCGCCTGGTGCTGTGGAGCCCGCAGCCCGGCGTGGTGGATGCGCAAGGCGAGGTGCTGCGCCGCCCGCCCAACGGCCCACTGGCCATCGCCGACCCCAAGGTGGCGCCCTATGGCCGCGCCGCCGTGCAGGCGCTGGGCGCACTGGGCGTGCTCGATGCCTGGCGGCCCCGCTTTGTGCAGGGCGAGAGCATTGCGCAGGCGCACCAGTTCGTGGCCAGCGGCAACGCGCCGCTGGGCTTGGTGGCCCTGGCCCAGGTGTTTGACCACGGCCGCCTGCTCAAGGGCTCGGCCTGGGTGGTGCCGGCGCATCTGCACGAGCCCATTCGCCAGGACGCGGTGCTGCTCGTGCGGGGGCAGGGCCATGCGGCGGCCGCTGCCTTCATGCGCTACCTGCGCTCGGAGCCGGCGCGGGCCTTGATTTGGGGGCATGGGTATGAGGACTGACAGCGCTTTGGGGGCGATGCCCTCACCCTGGCCCTCTCCCAGAGGGAGAGGGAAGCAAGCGGGGAGACCATGCCGCTGAACGCCGAGGCCTGGGCGGCCGTTCGGCTCACGCTGGAACTGGCGGCTGTGACCACCGCGCTGCTGCTGGTGCTGGCCACGCCGCTGGCCTGGTGGCTCTCGCAAACCCGATCGCGCTGGCGCGCACCGGTCAGCGCCCTGGTGACGCTGCCCTTGGTGCTGCCGCCCACGGTGCTGGGCTTTTACCTCCTGGTGCTGCTCGGCCCGCAGGGCTGGGTGGGACAACTCACGCAGGCCCTGGGCTGGGGCGTCTTGTCCTTTTCGTTCACGGGGCTGGTGATCGGCTCCATCCTGTTTTCATTGCCGTTTGCGGTGCAGCCCCTGCAGCATGCCTTCGAGGCCATGGGTCGCCGGCCTATGGAAGTGGCAGCCACTTTGCGCGCCAGTCCTTTGGATGCCTTTTGGTCTGTGGCCCTGCCCATGGCCAGACCCGGGATGGTGACAGCAGCCATCTTGAGCTTTGCGCACACGGTGGGTGAATTTGGCGTGGTGCTCATGCTCGGCGGCAACATCCCCGGCCAGACCCGGGTGGTGTCCATCCAGATCTACGGCCATGTGGAGGCGCTCGAGTACACCCAGGCGCACTGGCTGTCGGCCGGCATGGTGCTGTTTTCTTTTGCGGTGCTGCTGGCCTTGGCGCTGATGCGCCGCCGCGCCGGAGGACGGGTGCTGCCATGAGTGCAAACGAGATCGCGCTGCGTCTGCGTCGCCCCGGCTTTGAGCTGGCCCTCGACCTTCGTCTGCCCGAGCAGGGCATCACCGTGCTCTATGGCGCCTCGGGTTCCGGCAAAACCAGCCTGCTGCGCTGCGTGGCCGGACTCGAGCGAGGCCAGGGGCGTGTGAGTGTGGCCGGCGAGGTCTGGCAGGACGATGCAACTGGCTGCTTTATGCCCACCTGGCGCCGGCCCTTGGGCTATGTGTTCCAGGAGGCGAGTCTCTTGGACCACCTGTCGGTGCGGGACAACCTGGAGTTTGGCCTCAAGCGCAGCGCGGGCTCGGACCGCCGGGAGGCGCTGGACAGTGCCGTGGCGCTGATGGGCATTGCGCACCTGCTCGAGCGCGACCCCTCGGGCCTGTCGGGTGGAGAGCGCCAGCGCGTGGCCATCGCCCGTGCGGTGGCCACGCAGCCCCGCATCTTGTTGCTCGACGAGCCCCTGGCCTCGCTCGACCAGGCGCGCCGCCAAGACATCCTGCCCTGGCTGATGCGGCTGCGCGACCAGCTGCGCCTGCCCATGCTCTATGTCACGCATTCGGCCGATGAGCTCGCGCGCCTGGCCGACCACCTGGTGGTGCTTGAAGGCGGCCAGGTGCGTGCCTCAGGCCCGGTGGCCGAGGTGCTGTCGGCCGTGCGCTCGCCCGTGGTGGTGGGAGAGGACGCAGGCGTGCTGCTGCAGGGGCAGGTGCTGGCCCTGGATGAACCTTGGCACCTGGCGCAGGTGGGCTTTGCAGGCGGTGCCCTCTGGGTGCGCGATGCGGGCCTGACGCTGGGCCAGCCCTTGCGCCTGCGGGTGCTGGCCCGAGACGTCAGCCTCACCCTGGCCCAGCCCCAGGGCACCAGCATCCAGAACCAGCTGCCCTGCCAAGTGGATGCCGTGGCGCCTGATGCCCATCCCTCGCAGGTCTTGGTGCGGCTGCGCTGCGGTGAATCGTTCGTGCTGGCCCGGCTGACGGCCCGCGCTGCCCACGAGCTGCAGCTGGTACCGGGCCTGGCGGTGTGGGCGCAGCTGAAGTCGGTGGCGATTGTGGAGTGAGCGGCGGCGGGCGCTGCCCCTCACCCCGGCCCTCTCCCCAGAGGGGCGAGGGGGTCAGAGAGCTCCCCGCTTGCATCTCCATTTCCCTCTCCCTCTCCCTCTCCCTCTGGGAGAGGGCAGGGGTGAGGGCGCGGTGGTGGCTGCCGCTTCAGTGCTGCCAGTAAAACTTGTCGCCGATCTGCCCCGTGGCGCTGAGGTTTTTCAGACGCTTGAGGCGGGTGAAGGGCCGGGCATTGAAGGTGGCGGCGTCCAGGCCGATGCGGGCGAACACATCGTGCAGCTGCTGGGCGCCCTTGCGCGCGTCCCAGTTGCAATGAAAGCCCGGTAACTGCTGGTGGATCTTGGCAAAGCTCACCCGGTAGCTGCGGTTGTCGCCGCCCGGTGGGCCAAAGCTCAGCTCGCAGCCCGGATACACCTCCGCCACGATCTGGGCGATCTGGCGCACCTGGTAGTTGTCGGCATCGTGCCCGACGTTGAACACCTCGTTGTGGATGGCCGCCTGCGGGGCTTCGAGTGTGCAGGCCACGGCCTCACAGATGTCGAGCACGTGCACCAGGGGCCGCCAGGGCGAGCCGTCGCTGGTCATGACGATCTGGCCCGTGGTGGCGGCCAGGCCGCAGAGGTTGTTGAGCACGATGTCAAAGCGCATGCGCGGCGAGGCGCCGTAGGCCGTGGCGTTGCGCAGGAAGGTGGGCGAGAAGTGCGCTTCGGCCAGGGCCGAGACATCGCGCTCGACCAGCAGCTTGCATTCGGCATAGGCCGTCTGCGGGTGCGTGGGCGAGCGTTCGTTCACGGGCGCATCACCGTTTCCGATGCCATACACACTGCAGGAGGAGGTGTAGACGAAGCGCTTCACGCCGGCGGCCTTGGCCATCTCGGCCAAGCGCACCGAGCCCTGGTGGTTGATCTCGAAGGTCAGCTCCGGCGTGTTCTCGCACAGCGGATCGTTCGAGAGTTCAGCCAGGTGGCAGACGGCATCAAAGCCACGCAGGTCGTCGACGGTGATCTGCCGGATGTCTTTGTTGATTGTGAGCGGGGATTGCGGCACCAGGGCCGTGTCGTTGAACAGCCAGCCGTCGCGGTAGTAGCCGGTGTCCAGCCCCACCACCTCATGGCCTCGGCCGCGCAGATAAGGGCCCAGCAGGCAGCCGATGTAGCCGTCCACGCCTGTGACAAGCACTTTCATATCTTCATCTCCTCAGGAGTTGCAATGTGTTGGGGGAAAAACCGGGCCATCTGCTCGCGCCAGAGCCGGTCGGCCAGGCGGCCTGCAGGCAGCTGGACGTCGTCAAACGTGAGCACCTCGTCGCGCGCCACATCTCGACGCAGCCGGCAGCCTTCGGCCAGACCGATGGGCAGCAGGTTCTGCTGCCTCGCCGTGGGGGCGTTCTCGGCCAGGCCGTAGCTCATGTAGCCGCCCAGGCCGTCGATCACTTCGCCGGCTTTGAGGCCCTTTTTGGCGGTGGCCACCACCTCGACCTGTGGCGCGCCCAGGGGGGTGAGTGCCGCATCGCCAAAGAGCACGGCACGGGCCACGGTGTTGGGCACCTCGAAGTGGCACAGGTGGTAGGGCGTGTAGAAGCAGTAGAGCGGGCCGTCCCCCATCTTGTAGAGCTTGAGGTAGTGCTGCTGGCGCGGATGGTCGTGCGTGCCCAGCACATAGACCCCCGGGCCCGGCATGGCGCCGACCACGTAGTCCACGATGCCTGGCCCCTCCAGCAGGTCGGCCAGTGGGTAGAGCGCGCCCACCTCTTGGATGGGCGTGCCCGGCGCCACCGTGGGCCCGTGCATGCCGCGCCGGGCCACGCGCATGCCCGTGCCGTTGGCCACGATGGCGTTCTCGAACGAGATCTTGGTGCCATCGGCAAAGGAGCTCACCATGTGCGGGTTCTGGCCCCATTGGCGCGCAAAGCTTTCCTGAGTGCTCGGGTTGCGGTAGGGGTCGTGCAGGCCCTTGATGTTGCCGCACAGCACGGGCTTGACGCCCAGGCCGCGGACAAAGCGCCAGAGGTTCATCATCACGCCGGGCTGATCGCCGTCGGCGCTGGTGAGCACCACGCCGGCGCGCTCGGCATAGGTCTTGAGGATGGGGCCGATGGTGCCGTCGACTTCGGCGTTCATCAGCACCACATGCTTGCCGTGCGCCATGGCCTCCAGCGCCACGCGGGCAGCGTGCTCGATGGTGCCGGTCACCTCCACGATGGCATCAATGCCCTGGGCCTGGCACAGCAGCAGCGCGTCGTCGGTGACAGCGCATTGCCCTGCGCCAATGGCGCGTTCCAGTTGCGCCACCGTGGCCACGTGCTGCACCTCGTTCTGGCCGGCCTCGGCGTAGGCGCGAATGGCGCCGTCCAGGTGGCGGTTGGCAATGGCCACCACCCGCATGCCGGGCACCGACAAGGCGATTTGCAGGGCCACGCCCCGGGCCATGAAGCCGGCACCCACCAGGCCAACGCGGATGGGCTGGCCTTCGGCGGCGCGGCGCGCCAGAGCGGTGTCGATGAGGATCATGCCGCCACCTCGTCGCGCACGTAGGCGGGCCAGGCCGCGTCTTTGTCAGACAAGCTCAGGATGGGGCTGGGCCACTCGATGCCGAAGGCCGGGTCGTCATAGCGGATGCCGCGCTCGGCGCCGGGCGTGTAGAACTCGGAGACCTGGTAGGACACGGCCACGTCATCTGTGAGCGTGAGAAAGCCGTGCGCGAAGCCCTTGGGCACCAGCAGCATGCGTCCGTTGGCCTCGCTCAGCTCCACACCCAGCCATTGGCCGCAGGTGGCCGAGTCCGGCCGCAGGTCGATGATGCAGTCCCAGATGGCGCCGCGTTCGCAGCGCACCAGCTTGTCTTCGCCGTGCGGTGCAAGCTGGTAGTGCATGCCTCTGAGCGTGCCGCGCCGCAGGGTGACCGAGCGGTTGGTCTGTGCCACGCGGGCCGGCAGGCCGTGGGCCTGGAACTCGCGTTCGCAGTAGAGGCGGGCAAAGTGCCCTCGGCTGTCCTCGCGCCGCTCCACCTCGATGAGGCTGGCGCCGGGCAGGCGGGTGGGGGTGATGATCATGGGTGCTCCCTGGTTGAATGGAAGGTGGCTCACCACTGGCGCCAGGGCGCCTTGCCGTGGCTCCAGAGGTCTTCGAGCAAGTGCTTGTCGCGCAGCGTGTCCATGGGCTGCCAGAAGCCGCTGTGCCGGTAGGCGGCGAGCTGGCCGCTGGCCGCCAGCTGCTCCATGGGTTCTTTTTCCCAGACGGTGTCCTCGCCTGCGATCAGGTCGAGGACCTGGCGTTCGAGCACGAAGTAGCCGCCATTGACCCAGGCGCCGTCGCCGTTGGGCTTTTCCTTGAAGCTGGGCACGCGGCTGCCGCCCGTGGGCAGGGTGAAGGCGCCAAAGCGGCCCGGCGGCTGCACGGCTGTCACGGTGGCCAGTGCGCCTTGCGTGCGGTGAAAGTCGATCAGCTGGCCGATGTCCACATCACACAGGCCGTCGCCATAGGTGCAGCAGAACGGGCCTTCGTCCAGGTAGGCGGCGGCCCGCTTGATGCGCCCGCCCGTCATGGTGTCCAGGCCTGTGTCCACCAGGGTCACGCGCCAGGGTTCGGTTTGGGTCTTGAGCAGCGTGGTGCTGCCATCGCGCATGTCAAAACGCACATCGGCGCTGTCCAGGCCGTAGTCGCGGAAGAACTGCTTGATGACATGGCCCTTGTAGCCGCAGCAGATCACGAAGTCCGTCAGGCCGTGGGCCAGGTAGATCTTCATGATGTGCCAGAGGATGGGGCGCCCGCCAATCTCCACCATGGGCTTGGGCCGGATGCTGCTTTCCTCGCTGATGCGGGTGCCCAAGCCCCCTGCCAGGATCAGAACCTGCATGTGTTGTTGTCCTTTTGTGGTGGTGGTGTGTGCCCAGACCCGCAGCCGCGCACCGTGCTGCGCAGGCGGGTGTGCCAGGGTGCAGTGCGTCAGGCCACGGCCTGCGTGGCGGTGGAGGGGACGGTATGGGTGGGGTAGGCGGGGTAGGCGGGGTAGGCGCTGGTGGCCGCCAGGTTCGCCTGAGCCAGCTCGGTGAGCACCTGCTGGCGCACGGGCGCCTGGGCATCGTCCGGGAACTTGCGGGCAAAGAAGGCCGGTGAGTGGCGCAGCTCCTCGAGCTGCGCCAGGCCGAAGGTGCCCGGATGCGCCTGCTCAAAGCGCTCGATGAGGTGGTTCATGGGGCCCTTGTGGGGCCGCAGCTTCATCAGCAGGCTGGGCACCAGGAATTCTTCGGCAATGTGCACCTGCCGGAAGTGGGCCTGCACACCCGGCTGCAACCAGGTGCGCACCATGCCCGCAATGAGGTGCCGGCGCGCGCCGAACCAGGTGCTGCCGTAGTACAGCGGCAGGGCTTGCTCGCGCAGGTGGCGGCCCAGGGCGGGGTGGCTGAGCGCCTGCAGGGCCAGGCCCGCCACATGCGAGCTCAGGCCCGCGCCCGCGCCGCTGCGGATCCACACGCCGGCCTCGTCGCGGCGGCCTGGCGAGCTGTCGAAGTACACCGTGGACAGGCGCCGCATGAGGCGGTGCATCAGGCTGCGGCTGTCGGTCCAGGCGCGGTAGCCGACGGACATGCGGGCATCTTTGTCGGTCAGCAGCTCGATGCAGTCGAAGTGCGCCTCCTCCAGGCCGCTGATGTGCCGCTCGAAGGCCGCCAGTGGCTTGATGGGCAGGCAGCTGGGACTGAGCAGCTGCAGGTAGTCGAACTCCAGGTGCTTGAGCGCGTGCTGGAGCGAATGGAAGATGCCCTCGACGAAGCCGAACTGGGCCCAGCCGGTCCGCATGGGGTTCGGCACGAAGCGCACGTTGTCGGCCTGCAGTGCAAAGTGCGGCGACTGAGAAAAGTCGTGGTGCACCAGCACCCGATGCGGCGCCAGCGCCTGGGCTAGCTGGTCGACCGTGCTGGGCTGGGCCACCGCCGACATGAGCACGAAGACGATGCGCGGCCGCGCCCGCGATGCGCCCGCGAGGGCACGCATGCCGGTGCCCCTGTCGGTGCCCTTGTCGGCCGTGAGCGCCGGCCATGCGATGCCTTGGCTCGCTGGCCTGTACTCGCCCGTGCGGCTGCGTTCCTCAGCAAACGGCATCAGGCCCTTGAGCAGCGTGTCCGGGGCTCTGGGGCCCAGGGGCATGGTGTCGCCCTGCATCTTGATGAATCCTTCCTTGGTTTCGAATCGATTCTGGGTGGACAGGGCGCGGGCTTCAATGCCCAGTCAAGGAGTCGCGCCCTGGGCTGACAGCGCTGCGGCGGGCGCGCCTACAGCAGGTCGATCTATGCGCTGACTGCCGGGTTCAGCGGCCGGGCGCTGGGCCATCTTTTGCTCCCAGCGCCAGGCGCTGTGCACGATGGTGTCGAGCTCGCTCAGGCGCGGACGCCAGCCCAGGCGCTGGCGCGCCAGGCGCGCATCGGCCACCAGGCGGGCCGGGTCGCCTGCGCGCCGTGGCCCTTCCAGCACCCGGATGCGCGCGCCCGTGAGGCGCTCGGCGGCATCAATCACCTGCTGCACCGAGAAGCCCTGGCCGTTGCCCAGGTTGTAGGCCTGCGAGGGGCCGTCCCCCAGCAGGCTTTGCAGCGCCAGCCAGTGCGCCTCGCACAGGTCACTGACGTGGATGTAGTCGCGGATGCAGGTGCCATCGGGCGTGTCGTAGTCGCGCCCGTACACCGTGACATGCGGCCTGCGGCCTGAGGCCGCCTGCAGCACCAGCGGGATCAGGTGGGTCTCCGGCTCATGGCGCTCGCCCAGCTCACCCTCCGGGTCGGCGCCGGCGGCGTTGAAGTAGCGCAGGCACACCGATTTCAGACCATAGGCCCGGTCGTAGTCCTCCAGCACCTGCTCGACCATCCGCTTGCTGCGGCCATAGGGATTGATGGGCTGCTGCGGGTGGGCCTCGTCGATGGGCACGTAGCGCGGCTCGCCGAAGGTGGCCGCCGTCGAGGAGAAGATGAACCGATTCACGCCGTTCGCCCGCATGGCATCGAGCAGTTGCAGCGTGTTCACCAGGTTGTTCTGGTAGTAGCGCGCCGGCTGCGCCACCGATTCGCCCACCTGGATGAAAGAGGCGAAGTGCATCACCGCATCAAAACGGCCACGCTGCATCAGCGCCTCCAGCAGGGGCCGGTCGGCCAGGTCGCCCTGGACGAACTCGCCCGCGCACACCGCCTCGGCAAAGCCGCCCGAGAGGTTGTCCAGCGTGGTCAGCTCGCAGCCGGCCTGGCTCAGGCGCTTGAGCATGTGGGAGCCGATGTAGCCGGCACCGCCGACCACAAGGACGCGGGCGGGGCGGGTGTGGTGCTTCATGACGAGGTTCATCGTCGCTGCGCCGGCCTCCTGTCGGGCGTCCAGAATGCACCGCTGCACTGTCCTGCAAGCCCGCTTGAGCTTGTAGGACGGCATCACCCGGCACCCCGTCCGGCTTGGCGAGGGCAGGGCGCCTGCGGGTTTGCGCTGACTTGTGGGCGGCCGCCGAGCCGACGTATGATTTGTTCCTGTAATGAATCGTTGATTCATAGGTGAATCATCAGACGTACCCCCAGAGAGACCCCCAAAGATTTCCTATATGGCATCTGTGTCCTCCCCTCAGCCCCCGGCCATCGAGTTCATCGGCGTGGAAAAGCGCTTTCCCGCGCGGGGCAAGTCGGCCGAGGTGCTGGCCGCGCGCGAGGTGAATTTCTCGATTGCCCAGGGGGAGGTGGTGTCCATCATTGGGCCCTCGGGTTGCGGCAAGAGCACCTTGCTCAACATGGGGGCGGGCCTGTCCAAGCCCTCCAAGGGCAGCGTCAAGGTGGCCGGTGAGGTGATCTCCGGCCCGAGCAAGCATGTGGCCTTCATGTTGCAGAAGGATCTGCTCATGCCCTGGCGCACCATTGCCCAGAACGTGGAGTTCGGACTGGAGTTGCGCGGCGTGCGGCCAGCCGAGCGGCGGGCCGTGGCTGAGCGCCTGCTCGCGCGCTGCCACCTCAAGGGCTTTGACCAGCATTACCCCAACCAGCTCTCCGGCGGCATGCGCCAGCGCGCCGCCCTGGCCCGCACCCTGGCGGTCGATCCGCTGGTGCTGCTGATGGATGAGCCTTTTTCCGCGCTGGATGCACAGACCAAGATGATCCTGCAGCAGGACCTGGCCCGCACCGTGCACGAAGAGGGCAAGACCGTGGTCTTCATCACGCACGACCTGTCCGAGGCGGTGGCGCTGTCGGACCGCATCCTGGTGATGAGCGAGCGGCCAGGCACCATCGTCGAGGAGATCCGCGTGGACCTGCCCGACCGCCAGAACCCCCTGCAGCGGCGCAAGCTGCACGAGGTGAGCGACTACGTCAGCCGTCTGATGGACTTGCTCAAGCTCGATGCCCAGACCGATGTGCACTGAAGGCTGCTGCCCTTTTTTCCTCCCCCTGCCACCTAAGAAACGGAGTCTGCGATGAAGAAACTGTCCCTCCACGCCACCCGCCGTGCCTGCATGGCCCTGCTCGCTTCCGCCGCGCTGGCGGCACCTCTGGGCGCCTCGGCCCAGGCCCTGCAGGAAGTGACCTACCTGCTGCCCGCCCCCGGCACGCTGCCGGCCTTCGGCCCCTGGATGCTGGCCCAGGCCAAGGGTTACTACAAGGCTGAGGGCCTGGATGTGAAATTCGTCACTGCCCGCGGCGGCGTGGACGTGGCCAAGCAGATTGGTGCGGGCAACGCCGTGATTGGCGGGGCCATCGGTGACACGCCCATCATCGCGCGCGGCCAGGGCATCCCCGTCAAGGCCGTGGCTGTGATGGGCGCCGGCTCGCTCATGCAACTGGTCTCGCACAAGGACGAGCGCATCGAGTCGCCGCGCGAGCTCAAGGGCCGCACCGTCACCGTCATCTCCTATACCGACACCACCTACTACGCCTTGCTGGGCATGCTCAGCAAGGTGGGCCTGACCAAGAACGACGTGACCATCCAGGCCGCCGGCCCCGCCGGTGTGTGGCAGCAGTTCGCCGGCAAGAAGGCGGCGGCCATGGCGGCGGTGCCCGACTGGACCGTCTCCTCCATGGAGGCAGGTGCCCAGGTCGATATCCTGCCGGCCGACATTTACTTCAAGAGCATGGCCCAGGCCATCCTGGCCTCGGACGAGACCATCCAGAAGAATCCGCAGCTCATCCAGAAGCTGGTGCGCGCCACCGTCAGGGGCATGAAGGACATCATGGCCAACCCCAAGGCCGCCACCGAGGCCTACGTGCAACACGTGCCGGTGCACAAGGGCAAGGAGGCCAGCATCCTCAAGGCCTTCGAGATGTACAACAAATACGTTTACGCCAACCAGAAGGTGCCCGGCGCCATCGACGAGCAGCGCATGGCCGAGCTGCAGAAGTTCTACGTGGGCAACGGTGTGGTGCCCAAAGAAGTGCCGGTGCGCGATCTGTTCACCAACCAGTTCGTGACAGGCAAGTAAGCCATGGCCCTGGAGCGATGGATCACCGCGGCCTGGAGCCTGGCGGTGCTGGTGCTGTTCCTGCTGGTGTGGGAACTGGCGCCGGCCGCGATGGGCGTGCCCGAGTTCGTGCTGCCGCCGTTTTCCAAGACCGTGACCGAGGGCCTGCGCATTTGGGAGGCCGAGCGCCTGCTCTGGCACGCAGGCATCACGGCTCTGGAGGTGGTGGTCGGTTTCGTGCTGGGCTCGGTCCTGGGGGCGATGATCGGTTATGCCCTGGGCATGTCCCCTCGGGTGGAGGCGGTGCTCTCGCCTTACCTGCTGGCCCTGCAGATCGCCCCCAAGGTGGCTTTCGCGCCCCTGTTCGTCATGTGGCTGGGCTACACGGTCTATCCCAAGATCCTGGTGGCGGTGCTCATCGTCTTCTTCCCCGTGCTCATCAACGTGCTCTCGGCCATGCGGGCCATGGACCTGGACCTCATCAACCTGGCGCGCTCGTTTTCCGCCACGCGCCTGCAGGTGTTTCGCATGGTCGAGTTCCCGACCACGCTGCCGCCGCTGTTTTCGGGCCTGCGCATCGCCAGCACGCTGGCGGTCATTGGCGTGGTCGTCGGTGAGCTGGTGGGCGGCAACATGGGCCTGGGCTACCTGCTGGTGTTCTTCGAGGGCCAGGGCAACACGGCGGGGGTGTTTGTGGTCATTGGCGCGCTCACCGTGATCGGCATCGTGGCGTACTACGCCGTGGTGCTGGCCGAACGAAAAATCCTGCATTACCTGCCCGGTGCCCATGGCACAGGGCCCTGACCATGAACGCATCGCCCGAAATTCAGTTGAACGGCCGGCGCGTGCTGGTGACCGGCGCCGCGCGTGGCCTGGGCGAGGGCTTTGCCCGTGCCCTGGTGGCCGCCGGCGCGCACGTGGTGCTCAGCGATGTGCTGCACGAGCGCGGTCAGGCCCTGGCCGCCGAGCTCGGCCAGACCTATGTGCCCATGGACCTGGCCGTGCCCGAGCAGGTGAAGGCCGGTGTGGACGCCGCAGCCCACGCCCTGGGCGGGCTTGACGGCCTGGTGAACAACGCCGCCATCACCAACTCGGGCGGCAAGACCCTCGATGAGATCGATATCGACACCTGGGACCGGGTGATGGACGTCAATGTGCGCGGCACCTGGCTGGTCACGCGCGCCGCCCGGCCTCACTTGGCCCGCAGCGGCCAGGGCCGGGTGCTGAACATCGCTTCTGATACCGCCCTCTGGGGCGCGCCACGCCTCTTGGCCTACGTGGCCAGCAAGGGCGCGGTGGTGGCCATGACGCGTGCCCTGGCCCGTGAGTTGGGCGCCGAGGGCATCACCGTCAACGCCATTGCCCCGGGCCTGACCCTGGTCGAGGCCACCGAATATGTGCCCCAGGCGCGGCACGATCTTTACCTGCAGGGCCGGGCCATCCAGCGTCCGCAGGTGCCCGATGACGTCAACGCCGCTGCCCTCTTTCTGCTCAGCGCGGGCAGCGGCTTCATCACCGGCCAATTGCTGCCCGTCAATGGCGGCTTCGTCATGAACTGAACACGCACACCCGACCCAAGGAGAAGAACCATGAACGCACCCCACACCCCGGGCGTGGCTGCCAACCAGCCCGTCTTCAATGAGCGCGGTCTGCTTGACGCCACGATTCCCCCCGAGGCCCAGATCCAGGCCGGCATGATGGCGCAGCCCGGCCAGAGCTTTGCCCAGTGGATGGAAAGCCGCGTGGCCCGCAAGTCCACGCGCCGCTACGACTGGGACGCCCTCAAATTCCAGGCCGACTTCGACCCGAAATACCGCCGCGCCCAGATGCGCTACGTGGGCACCGGTGGCACCGGTGTGGCGGCCGACAGCAACACCGTGCCCTCGGCGCACTTCACCTTCTCCACCATGGTGATCCCGGCCGGCCATGTCGGCCCCTCGCACATTCACTACGACGTGGAAGAGATCTTCTTCATGATTCGCGGGCAGATGAAGGTCATCTGCGAGAAGGACGGCGAGCGTTGGGAGGTGGTGGTCGGCGAGCGCGACCTCATCTCCGTGCCGCCCGGTGTGTACCGCGAGGAGCAAAACATCGGCGACGAAGATGCGCTCATGTGCGTGATGCTGGGCTCGCCCAAGCCGATCACGCCGGTCTACCCACCCGACTCACCGCTGGCCAAGCTCAAGCGCTGATGTCCCTGATGCCCCGTCCTCAGACCCACTGGCGCGAAGCAGGTCTGGCCTCTCAGGCCACGCATGTGCTGCTGCACGGCATCGGCTCGGCCTCGGCCAGCTGGTCCGAGCAGCTGCGCGCGGTCGAGGGCCGGGCTGATCTGCGCCTGCTGGCCTGGGATGCGCCAGGCTACGGCCAGAGCGAGCCGGTGGCCCCCGAGGCCCCCCAGCCGAGCGACTACGGCGAGCGCGTGTGGGCCTGGCTCGACGCCCTGGGCCAGCACACCCCCGTGTTGCTGGTGGGGCATTCGCTGGGTGCCCTCATGGCCGCAGCCGCCACCCGGCTGGCACCGGCGCGCGTGAAGGCGCTGGTGCTGCTCTCGCCCGCCCGCGGCTACGGCGATGCGCCGCCGGCCGAGCGCGAACACAAACTCCAGGCGCGCCTGGACACCCTGGCCAGGCTGGGCCCTGAAGGCATGGCACAGGCCCGCGCTGCCGCCATGCTCTCGCCCCAGGCCAGCCCAGCGCAGGTGGCGGCCGTGCGCGCGAATATGGCGCAGGTGCGGCCCGAGGGCTACGCCCAGGCGGCCCGCATGCTGGCGCTGGGCGTGCTGCAGAAAGAACTTGCGGGGCTGCGTTGCCCCGTGAGTGTGGCCTGTGGCAGCCTTGACAGCATCACGCCGCCCGAGGCCTGCCAGGCCGTGGCCGAGCACCTGGGCGTGCCCTTGCAAGACCTGGGTCCGGTGGGCCATGCCTGCGCGCTGGAGGCAGCCTCGGCCGTCAATGCCTTGCTGCAGCTCGGCCCGACACCTTCTGGGAGCCCAGCATGAGCGAATCCACTCGCCTGGCTGCGGCCGAAGACCGCTACACCGTGCCTGCGCTCTCGCGCGGCTTGCAGCTGCTCATGCAGTTCAACCGCGAGGACCGCCAGCTCAGCGGCGCCGAGCTCTCGCGCCGCCTGGCGCTGCCGCGCGCTTCGGTGTTTCGCATGCTGTGCACGCTGGAGCAGGGCGGCTTTGTGGAACGCGCAGAGGACGGCGTGAGCTACAAGCTGGGCCTGTCGGTGCTGCGCCTGGGCTTTGAGCTGCTCTCGAGCATGGAGCTCACCGAGCATGGCCGCACCATCATCGAGGAACTGCGCGACCGCAGCGGCTACTCGGCCCACATCGTGGTGCGCGATGCGCGCGAGGTGGTCTTCATCGCCAAGGCTGCGGGCGTGAGTGCCATCTTCCATTCCATCCAGGTGGGCGCGCGCCTGCCCGCCCATGCCACCGTGCTGGGGCGGCTGCTGCTGTCGGACCTGGATGCCGCAGCGCTCAAGCTGCTTTATCCGCAAGAGCCCTTGCCCCGCCACACCCCCCGCACCCCCACCACCTTGGCTGAACTCAAGGCGCTCATTGACCGGGACCGGACGGCCGGCTACGGCGTGAGCATGGGCGGTTTCGAGGCGGGCATTTCCACCATTGCGGCCCCCGTGATCAATGACCACGGTGAGGTCAGCGCCGCGCTCAGCATCACGGTGCCCCAAGCCACCATTGATGAGCAGAAGCTGCCACCCCTGGTGGAGATGGTTCGCGAGGCTGCTGCCAAGCTGTCGCAGCGCATCAGCCACCTGCCTGATGGCGGTCAGATCGTCAAACCCTTGAAGAAGAAGGCTGCATGAACGCCAACAACATGATCACCGTCGGCGAACTCGTCGCGCGCTTCCTGGAGGCCTGCGGCGTGCGCGCCGCCTTTGGCGTGATCTCCATCCACAACATGCCCATCCTCGATGCCTTCCACCGCCGCGGGCGGCTGCGCTTCGTCTCGGCGCGGGGGGAGGCCGGCGCCTGCAACATGGCAGATGCCTACGCCCGCGTCACGGGCACGCTGGGCGTGTGCGTCACCAGCACCGGCACGGGCTGCGGCAATGCGGCTGGCGCCATGGTCGAGGCCATCACGGCGGGCACGCCGCTCTTGCACCTGACGGGGCAGATCGAGTCGGCCTACCTGGACCGCGATTTGGGCTACATCCACGAGCACCCCGACCAGCTCGGCATGCTGCGCAGCGTGGGCAAGGCGGCCTTTCGCATCCGCAACCCCGAGACGGCCCTGGCCACCCTGCGCGAGGCGGTGCGCCTGGCGTTCACGCCGCCCTGCGGGCCGGTGAGCATCGAGATCCCGATTGACGTGCAGGCCATGCTGCTGCCGCTGCCGGCCGAACTCGCGCCGCTGGCCGTCGCCCCCGTGCAGCCCAGCCTGGCGGATGTGGAGGCCATGGCCGAGGCCTTGGCCGGCAAGAAGCGCCCGCTGCTCTGGCTGGGCGGCGGGGCGCGTGGCGCGCGCGAGGCGGTGGAGCGTTTTGTCCGCATGGGCTGGGGCGTGGTCACCTCGGTGCAGGGCCGGGGCGTGATCCCCGAGGACCATCCCCTGTCTCTGGGCTCGTATAACCTGCAAAAGCCGGTCGAAGATTTCTACGAGAGCGTCGATGCCCTGCTGGTGGTCGGCTCGCGCCTGCGCAGCAACGAGACCCTGAGCTACAAGCTGCAGCTGCCGGCTTCGCGCCTGCGCATCGACGCCCACCCCCTGGCGCACAACCGGGCCTACGAGAGCGAGCGCTTCATCCATGGCGACGCCTCACTCACCCTGCACGCCCTGGCTGACCGGCTCGAAGGCCGCATGGCCCTGGACCCCGGCTTCGCGGCCGATGTGCTGAAAACCCGCCGCCAGGCCGAGGCCGTGGTGGATGCGGCTCTGGGGCCTTACGTCGCGCTCAAGGACGCGGTGGCCAAGACGGCCGGCCGCGCGCTCTGGTGGGTGCGCGACATCACGCTGTCCAACACCATGTGGGGCAACCGCGCGCCGGTGCTCGACCATCCCCGCGCCGGTGTGCACGCCCTGGGCGGCGGCATCGGCCAGGGCCTGGCCATGGCCATTGGCGCGGCGATCGCCAACAAGGAACACGCCCTGGGCCGCAAGACCCTGGCCCTCGTCGGCGACGGCGGCTTCATGCTCAATGTGGGTGAGCTGGCCTGCGCCGCCCAGGAGCAGGCCGAGCTGCTCGTGATCCTCATGAACGACAGCCGTTACGGCGTGATCAAGAACATCCAGGACGCCGTCTACGGCAGCCGCCACTGCTACGTGGAGCTGCACACGCCGCGCTTTGAGACCTTTTGCGCCAGCATGAACGTGGCCCACCGCCGCCTGGCCGACCCGGCCCAGGCCGAGCAGGTGCTCGCCGAAGCCCTGGCCCTGCCGGGGCCGGTGGTGCTGGAGGTGGACATGGCGGCCTGGGGGCCCTTTGCCGTGAAGTTTGCCGGCCCCCCCAAAAAGCCCGATGTGGCTGCCAAGGCCTGAGTCATGCCAGCACGTCGGACCCTGCGCGTGGCACTCATCGGCTTCGGGGCCATTGGCCGCGCCATCTTGGAGCGCATGCAGGGCAGCCCCGGCGTGCGCATCACGCATGTGGTGGTGACCCCGGCGCGCGTGGCTGAGGTGGGTGCGGTGCTCGCAGGGCGTGCACAGGCCGTCGACCGGGTGCCGGTGGGCGAGGTCGACCTGGTGCTCGAATGCGCCGGCCACAGCGCCCTGTCCCAGCATGTGCTGCCGTCCCTGGCTGCCGGCACGGAATGCGCGGTGCTCTCCATTGGCGCGCTGTCTGAGGCGGGCCTGCCTGAACTGCTGGAGGCGGCGGCCCGCGAAGGCGGCACCCAGGTGCACCTGCTGGCCGGTGCCATTGGCGGCATCGATGCGATTGCCGCGGCGCGCCTCGCGGGCTTGGAGAGCGTCACCTACACCGGGCGCAAGCCGCCAGCCGGTTGGCGCGGTTCGCCCGCCGAGCAGCTGCTTGATCTGGACGCCCTGCGCGAACCCACGGTCTTTCTGGAGGCCACGGCCCGCGAGGCCGCACACCTCTATCCCAAGAACGCCAATGTGGCAGCCACCGTGTCGCTGGCAGGCCTGGGCCTGGATGCCACGCGGGTGCGCCTGATGGCCGATCCCACCATCACCGAGAACATCCATGAGATTGAGGTGCGCGGCGCCTTTGGCGAGATGCGTGTGAGCATGCGCGGCAAGCCTCTGCCCGACAACCCCAAGACCTCGGCGCTCACGGTGCTGTCGGCGCTGCGTTTTTTGCAGAACCGGGCTGCCAGCCTGGCGATCTGAGGCTCAGACCGTGACCTGCGTGCCCAAGACTTCCAAGCCATGACTGAACGACTCCACAGCTTTTTCGCCGGCCGCTGGCGCGACGCTTCCGGCCCCGACTACACCACCGAGTACCCGCATGACGGCTCGGCGGTGGCCAGCCTGAATGCCACCACTTCAGACGACGTTCACGAGGCCGTTGAGTTCGCCGAGCGTGCCCGCCTGCAGCCGGCCTGGGCTGGGCTCAAGCCCCATGAGCGCGCGGGCATGCTGTATCGCATTGCCCAGGGCATCCGCGAGCGCGCTGAAGACCTCGCCCGACTGCAGCGCCTGGACAACGGCAAGCCAGTCAAGGAATGCCGCGCGCTGGTGGCCAGTGCGGCGGGTACCTTCCAGTTCTTCGCGGCGGCTGCCGAAACCTGGGAAGACGCAGTGACGCCCTCGCGGGGCGACTTCCTGAGCCTGAGCGTGCACGAGCCGCTGGGTGTGGTGGGGGCGATCACGCCCTGGAATTCGCCGATTGCCAGCGAGGCGCAAAAGATCGCCCCGGCGCTGGCCGCGGGCTGCGCGGTGCTGATCAAGCCGGCCGAGATCACGCCGCGCATGGCTCTGGAGCTGGCGCGCATCGCGCAGCAGGCGGGCGTGCCCGACGGCATCCTCAGCGTGCTGCCGGGCAAGGGCTCGGTGGCCGGTGATGCGCTGGTGCGGCATCCGCTGGTCAAGCGCATTGCTTTTACGGGCGGCACCAGCGTGGGCCTGGGCATCCAGCGCCTGGCCGCTGAAAAGCTCATGCCCACCTCGCTGGAGCTGGGCGGCAAGTCGCCCACCATCGTGTGTGCCGACGCCGACCTGGACCATGCCGTGGCCGGCGTGCTGTTTGGCATCTTCAGCTCCTCGGGCGAGTCCTGCATTGCCGGCTCTCGGGCCTTTGTGCACCAGAGCGTGTACGAAGAATTCAAGCGCCGCCTCATGGAAGGCGTGCGGCGCCTGAAGGTGGGCAACCCGGCCAGCGAAGACACGCAGATGGGCCCGCTGGTCAACCTCGGCCACCGCGCCTCGGTGGAGCGCTATGTGGCGCTCGGCCTGGAAGAAGGCGGTCGGCTCTTGGTTGGCGGCCAGCGGCCCCAAGGTGCGGCTTTTGAGGCGGGCAGCTACTACCTGCCCACGGTGATCGAGGGCCTGCCCAACCACGCCCGCATGTGCCAAGAAGAAATTTTCGGCCCGGTGCTGGCCCTCTTGCCCTGGCAGGACGAGGCTGAGCTGCTCGCGCAGTGCAACGACAACGTCTACGGTCTGGCCTCTGGCATCTGGAGCCGCGACTACAAGACCGCCTGGCGCATCGGGCGCGCGCTGGAGGCTGGCACCGTGTGGATCAACACCTACAAGCTGTTTTCCATCAGCACGCCGTTCTCGGGCTTGAAGATGAGCGGCTACGGCCAGGAAAAAGGCCGCCAGGGCATCTTGCACTACACCCGGCAAAAGAGCTTTTACTGGGGCATGAACGAGTCACCGCTGCCCTGGGCAGGCCACTAGGGAACACGCATGGACCTCGGAATTGCGGGCCGCAAGGCCCTGGTGTGCGGCGCCAGCGCCGGCCTGGGCTATGCCTGTGCGCAGGCCCTGGGACAGGAAGGCGTGAACCTGGTCATCGTCGCGCGCACCCCCGGCCCCCTGGAGGAGGCCGCGCAGCGCTTGCGCCAAGCGGGTACGGGCACGGTGGCGTTTGTGGTGGCCGACGTGGCCACGCCCGAGGGGCGGGCGCGCATCTTGGCGGAGCATCCTGAGGTGGACATTCTCATCACCAACGCCGGCGGTCCGCCGCCCGGCGACTTTCGGCACTGGCAGCGCGAAGACTGGCTGGCCGCTCTCGATGCCAACATGCTGGCCCCCATCGAGCTGATCAAGGCCACGGTGGACGGCATGATGGACCGGGGCTTTGGGCGCATCGTCAACATCACCTCCAGCGCGGTCAAGTCGCCGCTGGAGCAGCTGGGTCTGTCCAACGGCGCGCGCGCGGGCCTGACCGGCTTTGTGGCGGGCCTGGCGCGCAGCGTGGCTGCGCGCGGCGTGACCGTCAACAACATTCTGCCCGGCACCTTTGACACCGCACGCCTGGCCGGCAACTTTGCGGCCCAGGCCCGGCGGGAAGGGCGCACGCCCGAGGAGGTGCGTCAGGCGCGTGTGGCCAAACATCCGGCGCGCCGCCTGGGCCGGCCCGAAGAGCTGGGCAAAGCCTGCGCCTTTCTGTGCAGCGTGCACGCGGGCTACATCAACGGGCAGAACCTGCTGCTGGACGGCGGTTCCTTCCCGGGCGTTTTCTGAATTTCGAACACCAAGGGGATTCCATGGCGGGATTGGACATTGGCATCGCGGGTGGCGGCGTAGGCGGCATGAGCGCGGCCATTGCGCTGGCGCGATCGGGCCACCGCGTCACGGTCTACGAGCAGGCCAAGGGCTGGGGGCGGGTGGGCGCGGACATCAACCTCACGCCCAATGTCGTCAAGGCGCTCGATGGTCTGGGCGGCGGCATTGGCGCGGCCATCCGCCGCGATGGGGCCCAGCCGACCTTTCGCATCAGCCGCGATTGGGACACGGGCCTGGAAACCTCCCGCCTGGGCATGGGCGGGGTGGCCCAGGAACACTATG
>JAIXPL010000015.1 GCA_027486255.1 Comamonadaceae bacterium | reverse complement strand
GCACGTCGGAGTCAATCGCTTCCAAGGCCACGCGCGGGCTGAGCTTGCGGGCGGCAAAGGCCTCGTCAATCTTGGTGCGGCCGGTGAACGACGGGTGGTAGGTGATGAGGGGCTGCACGGCCAGGTCTTCCAGCGTGATGCGCTCCTGGTTGGCCAGCGCGTGGTCGCGTGGCATCACCAGCATGTGCTGCCACTCGTAGCAGGGCAGGGTGACGAGTTCGTCGTATTGGGTGAGTGATTCGGTGGCAATGCCGATCTCGGCCACTTCATCAATGAGCATGCGGGCCACCTGCGCGGGCGAGCCCTGGTGCAGGCTCACGTTCACCTTGGGGAATGCCTGGCGCAGCTGGGCCACGGGCTGGGGCAGCACGTAGCGCGCCTGCGTGTGGGTGGTGGCAATGGAGAGGGTGCCGCTGTCCTGGGCCGAGAACTGCTCGCCAATGCGGCGCAGGTTGTTCACCTCGCGCATGATGAGCTCGATGCTCTTGAGCACATGCTCGCCCGGCTCTGTGACGCGCTTGAGGCGCTTGCCGTGGCGGGCAAAGATTTCCACGCCCAGTTCTTCTTCCAATTCGATGATGGCTTTGGAGACACCTGGTTGCGAGGTGTGCAGGGCCTTGGCTGTTTCGGTGAGGTTGAGGTTGCGCCGCACGGCCTCTTGGACGAAGCGGAATTGATGCAGGTTCATAACTGATATTGCCTAAATTTGGGCGTCATTATGCCTTTGGGGTGTAGTTCTATGGGTTTCCAAGATACACACCTGCCACGGCCCATCGCCCAGGGACTGGGCTCCTACAGTGTTTGAGGGGGGCAGGCTCAGGTGCGGCCCAGGGCCAGATCGGCCATGAGGGCCGTGAGCTGTGGCGCTTCGCCTGCCGTGGGCAGCAGATCGAACTGCACGCTGGGGTGGGCGGCGCGGAGCTCGTCCATCAGCAAGGGCAGGTCTTCGCGGGCGTGCTTGCCAACGCCCAGGAACAGGGGAAACACGCGCACGTGCTTCACGCCCTGGGCCACCAGTTCGGCGCCAGCCTCGGGCAGGCTGGGCTGGCTGAGCTCAAGGTAGGCGCAGCGCACGGTGGCGGCAGGTTCGCGCTGCTCGATGGCGCGTGCGACCGCCTCGATGGGTTTGTGCCAGAGCGGGTCGCGCGAGCCGTGGGCAAACAAAATGATGGCAGGGGTCATGGAGGACAGGGTCATCGTCTGAGCACCAGCCAGCCAAAGGCCGTGAGCGAGATGCCGGTGTAAAGCAGGCCAGGGGCGGCCGCCGCCAGCCAGGGCTCCCAGTTGCGCAGGTTGCCGATGTAGCCAAAGACGTTGTTGAGCAGGAAGAAGCTGATGCCGATCATCACGCCGCCGAACACATACGAGGCGATGCCACCGGAGCGCATGTGCAGGTAGGCAAAGGGCAGGGCGAGCACCACCATCACCAGGCAGCTCATGGGGTAGAACACTTTTTTCCAGAACTCGATCTCGTAGCGCTGCGCCGCCTGCCCGTTGGCCTGGAGATGCCGGATGTAGCTGAACAGGTCGATGGTGCGCATGCGGTCGGGCCGCAGCAGCGCGACCGACACCATTTCAGCCGAGATCTCCGTAGGCCACCGGTAGCTGGCTGACTGGTTTCGCTGGACGCTCGGATCGCTGTTGGCGGCATCGCGCGGGCTAAATTCGGTGCGCTGCACCTGTGTCAGGTCCCAGGCTTGATCGGATGCGAATTGGGCTTGCTCGGCCTGGGTGACCGACACCATCCGATTGCGCCCGTCGAACTCGTAAATCTGCACGCCCTGCATGGCGTTCTGGGGCGACAAGGCCTTCACGTTGACCACATACGTGGAGTTGGCCTGCTTTTCGCGCAGCCAGGCGCCCGTCTGGCCGATTGTGATGCGGCCCTGGTAGCGAGCCTTCAGCAATTGCGAGGCCCGGTCTGCAGCCGGCACCACATAGTCGCCAATCAGAAAGCTGAAGGCCACGAAGAAGCAGCCCAGGGTCACCATGATGCGCAGGGCGCGCCAGGGCCCCAGGCCACTGGTGCGCAGGATGGTGTATTCCGAGCTTTGCGCCAGCCTGGCCATCACGATGATGGTGCCAATGAGCACCGAGATCGGCATCAGCTCGTACAGGCGGCTGGGCAGGAGCAGCGTGACGAACAGCACTGCGTGGCGCAGTTGGTAGACGCTGCCGTCCAAGGGGTTGACCTTGCCCAGGCTCTGCAGTTCGTCAACCAGGTCAAAGAACAGGAACAGGGCCAGGAAGCCCAGCGTGACCGCCGCAATCGATGCCAGGGTCTCGCCGTAGATCAGCTTGCGCACGCTTTTCATGGAGATGCCTTGCGGTCACGCCAGGACGGCCAGAGGCCCAGGCGGGGCAGTGTCAGTCCCTGGTGGTGCTTGAAGAGCCAGCCCAGGCTCAGCAGGAAGATGCCGCCATGCAGGGCCAGCATCATGGTGTTCAGGCTGACCATGCCCGCCTGCACCCAGTTCTGGCTGAGCGTGAGCAGGTTGTTGTAAACGAGAAAGAGGAAGATGGCCAGGATCAGGTTGCTGCTGCGGCCGGTGCGGGGGTTCACATGGGTCATGGCCAGGGCCAGCAACACCAGGTTCAGTGCCGAGAGCGTCAGACCCAGGCGCCAGGCGATTTCGCCTTGGTTCGGGCGCGTGGGGTTCTGGAACAGGCGCCAGGTGGAGATGAACTTGTTGGAGTCGGGGTCCAGTCCGGTGATGCTGCCGCCATTGATGCGAGCGCCGTAGGTCTCGAAGTCGCTGATACGGATGGGTGAGGATTCCTGGCCCGGCTTGGTGCTGATTTCCAGCCGCTCGCCGTTTTCCAGGGTGAGCATCTGCACGCCGTTGACGACTTCCACCCGACCGGACCGGGCGCTGGTGATGGTGCGGCTGTCGGGGGTGGTGGTGGCGATGAAGATGTCGGAGCCGCTGCGCTCGCGGGAGTTGCGGTCGATAAAGAACACGCGCGAGCCGTCGGAAGACTCTTGGAATTGACCGGGCGCCACACGGTCCAAGTCGCTGCGCTGCTCGTAGCGCTGGCGCAGCTCCTGCGTCTTCTGGTTGGTCCAGGGCCACAGCCACAGGGCCGAAAAAGCGGTGACCAGCAGCACGGGCCAGGCAAAGCGCAGCAGGGGCCCAATGAAGCTGGCCATACCTTTGCCACTGACCAGCCAGACCACCATCTCGCTGTCCCGGTACAGGCGCGAGAGCACGCTCACGATGGCGATGAACAGCGACAGGCTCAGGATGGTGGGCAGGCGCCCGAGCGTGGCATAGGCCATGAGCAGCATCACGTCCTGGGGGTTGACGGTACCCCGGGAGGCCTGGCCCAGCGTGCGAATGAGCACGATGGTCAGGATGATCGTGACCAGCACCACCAAGGTGGCGCCAAAGCTGCGCGCAAGCTCTTTACGGAGGGTGGATTGGAATAACATTGCCCGTTGTTTTGCTCTGACCAGGGCTGTGCCCAGCCCCCCGATTATGGACTTTGAACTCAAGACCCTCAGCCGTGCCCGCGTGGCCACCGAGAAGTGCGACGCACTCGTGGTGCTGGTGCCCGAAAAAAGCCCCGTGGAGGCCGATCTGGTGTCCGCACTGTTGGGCACCGCCCTCAAGCACGGCGACTTCGAAGCCAAGCCCGGGAAGATGCTCCAGACCTGGCGCACCCCCGGGCTGGCCGCCAACCGCCTCCTGCTGGTGGGCGTGGGCGAAGGCTCTGCCAGGCAAGTGCGCACAGCCGTGGCCGCGGCCCTGGGGGCCCTGAAGGGCAGCAATGTGCGCCGTGTCATCGTCAGTCTGGGCTGGCTGGGCACTGAGCAGCTGGGTCCGCAGGCCCGAGCCGCCGTGCTGGCCGCCGCCGACTCGGCCTACAGCTACCAGCTCACCAAGTCCAAGCCTGTGCCGTCCAAGCTGCAATCTCTCCTGGTGGCTGCGCCGGATGCTGCTCAGGTGCAGGCCGCCTTTGAAACCGCCGTGGGCGTGGCCCGCGGTGTGGAACTGGCCCGCGAGTGGGGGAACCGCCCCGCCAATCACGCCACGCCCACCCTGCTGGCCGGGGCTGCCAAGGAACTGGGCCGCTTGAAGGGCGTCGAGGTGCAGGTGTTGGGTCCCAGGGAAGTGGCCAAGCTGGGCATGGGCTCTTTCATGGCCGTGGCCCGGGGATCGGAGGAGCCGCTGCGCTTTATCGTGCTGCGCTACCAGGGCGCGGCCAAGGCCGAAGCCCCGGTGGTGCTGGTGGGCAAGGGCATCACTTTTGACACCGGCGGCATTTCCATCAAGCCTGCGGCCGAGATGGATGAGATGAAATTCGACATGTGCGGCGCCGCCAGCGTGCTGGGCACCTTCCGTGCTCTGGCCGAGTTGCAGCCGGCCCTGAACGTGGTGGGCCTGATCCCCTCCTGCGAGAACATGCCCGACGGCCGCGCGCTCAAGCCGGGCGATGTGGTCACCAGCATGAGCGGCCAGACCATTGAGATTCTGAACACCGATGCCGAGGGCCGGCTCATCCTGTGTGATGCGCTCACCTACGCCGAGCGCTTCAAGCCGCGTGCCGTGGTGGACATCGCCACCCTTACCGGCGCCTGCGTGATTGCGCTGGGGGCCGTGCGCTCGGGCCTGTTTGCCAGCGACGACGAACTCGCCCAGGCCCTGAGTGCCGCTGGTGAGGCGGCCATGGACCCGTGCTGGCGCATGCCGCTCGATGAGGACTACGCCGAAGGCCTGAAAACGAATTTCGCCGATGTGGCCAACGTGGCTGGCCGGGCTGCCGGCTCGGTGACAGCGGCCAAGTTTCTACAGCGTTTTGCGGCCAAGTACCCCTGGGCGCACCTGGACATCGCCGGCACCGCCTGGAAGAGTGGGGCAGCCAAGGGCGCCACGGGCCGGCCGGTTGGCTTGCTCGTGGAATACCTCTTGTCTCAGGCTGCAGGCCAGGGCGCTCGCAAGCCGGCCGTCAAGAAAGCGGCCCGTCCCGCGACGGCGCGCAGTGGCAAAGTGCGCAGCGCATGAACCGAGTGGAGTTCCACTACAACGTGGCGGACAAGCTGGCCTACAGCTGCCGCCTGCTGCGCAAGATCTGGGCGGGCCAGCTGCGTGTGGTGGTGGTGGCCGAGCGCGAGCTCTTGCAGGCCCTGGACGCGGCCCTGTGGTCGGTCGGGCCGACGGAATTCATCCCGCATTGCCAGGCGGGGGCACCGGCCAGCACCCTGGCCGCTTCCCCGATCTGGCTGGCCGAAGCCTGGCCCGAGGGCGCTGCGCACGAGGTCATGCTGAACCTGGGCGCGGGCGTGCCAGCGCACTTTGACCAGGTGGAACGCTACCTCGAAGTGGTGAGCACCGAGCCCGAGGACGTGCAGGCCGGCCGCCAGCGCTGGCGGCACTATCAGGAACGGGGCATCGCCATCGAGCGTTTCGATCGGCAGGGCCAGCGCTGAGCCTGCCCGGGCTGCGGGCAGCTAGCAACCGGTCTCAGACCGAGAAGCGTTCGACTTCCTGGCGCGTGGCGTCGGCCAGCTGCGACAGGCTCATCACCGTGGCGGTGATTTCCTCCGAGGCCGCCGCATTGGCCGTGGCGATCTGATCCAGGCTGTTGAGGTTGGCATTGATTTCCTCGACCGCGGTCGCCTGCTCTTCCATGGCTGCGGCAATGCGCTCGAGCATGTTGCGCGTCTGCTGGGAACTGGTTTCCAGCGAGGTCATGTCGGCGCGCACCTCAGCCACGGCATCGACGGCGTTTCGGGTTTCCTGCACCGCCTCACCCACCAGGCTGGCGATTTCCTGGGAGCTCTGGGCACTGCTCTGAGCGAGCTTGCCCACTTCTTCGGCCACCACGGAAAAGCCCTTGCCGTGCTCGCCTGCGCGCGCTGCCTCGATGGCGGCGTTCAGGGAGAGCAGATTGGTCTTGTTGGCGATGCCTTCGATGACCTCGGTGATCTTGTTGATCTTCTGGGAGTTGATGGCGATGCGGTTGACGATGTCCACCATTTTTTCCATCTTCTGCAGGCCCGAGCGCGTTCGGGTGGCGGCCTCGCCGGCCTGAGCGCTGGCGAACTCGGTGTTGCGCGAGACATCGGCCACCGCCGTGGTGGTCTGGCGCACCGCCGTGGCCACCTGGCTCAGGGCCACGGTCTGGTTCTGCACACCATCGGCGATCTGGCTGATGGCAATGTTGGTCTGGCCGGAGGCCGTGGCCACTTGTCGGGTGTTCTGGTGCACCTGGCGCAGGGTCTCGGCCAGGGCCTCGAGCGAGCCATTGATGTCGTTTTTCAGGCGCAGCAGGTCGCCACTGGCGCTGGCCTGGATGCGCTGGGCCTTGAGTTTCTCGGCCGACTGTGCAGCGCCTTTGGAGGCAAGGAAGCCACCGGTCAGCCCCCGCTCGCTCTGCAGCTGGTGGATCAGATCGCCGGTCAGCGCCGCCTCTTCCATGACCTGGGCGCCGCGTTCGAAGGCCAGCCCCTGCCGGTAGCGGTCATAAACGACTTCAAGGGCGAACAGGCCGAGCACGACCATGGTCAATCCCACGAGGGCAAGCAAACGTGTCCGAATGCTGAATTGGGCCAACCACTGAATCATGAACTTCCCCTGTTAGAGGGGGCATCTTAGCTGCTAGTGTTAACAAATGTTTCATGGCTAAGCGATTCCTGCACCTTGGGGACAGCCCTGCGGCTTTTCCCTGATAGGCCTATTGCTAACGCCCAGTTGGATGAAATTGGGTTATGGTTTTCGCCGGAGCGGAGACCTGACAGGTCCCCCCAGCCCTGAACCATTCATACCTTTTGGAGTGTTTATGCAAGTGAAGCTGACCTTGTGCGCTGGTGCAGCGCTGACTCTGCTGTCCGGGATGGCCATTGCCCAGGATACGCAGGTGGTGCGGATTGGCCATGTGGCCCCCATCTCTGGCGCCCAGGCCCATTACGGCAAGGACAATGAGAACGGCGTGCGCATGGCCATTGAGGACCTCAACGGTCAGAACATCGTCATCAACGGCAAGAAGATCCGCTTTGAGATCGTGGCCGAGGACGACGCCGCCGATCCCAAGCAGGGCACGGCCGTCGCCCAGAAGCTGTGCGACTCCAAAGTGTCCGGCGTGGTCGGCCACCTCAATTCCGGCACCACCATCCCGGCTTCGAAGGTCTACAACGACTGCGGCATTCCTCACGTCACCGGCGCAGCCACCAATCCCGACCTGACCAAGCCCGGCTACAAGACCACCTTCCGCATCATCGCCAACGACCGTGCCCTGGGCTCGGGTCTGGCCAACTACGCGGCCGACACGCTCAAGCTCAAGACCGTGGCCATCATTGACGACCGCACCGCTTACGGCCAGGGCGTGGCCGAGGTGTTCAAGAGGACCGCTCTGGCCAAGGGCATGAAGGTGGTCGATGAGCAGTTCACCACCGACAAGGCCACGGATTTCATGGCCATCCTCACGTCTATCAAGGCCAAGAAACCCGACGCCATCTTCTTCGGCGGTATGGATCCCCAGGCCGGCCCCATGCTGCGCCAGCTCGAGCAACTGGGCATGGGCAATGTGAGGTTCTTCGGCGGTGACGGTATCTGCACGTCCGAGATCGCCAAGCTGGCTGCCGGCGCCAAGACCCTGGGCAATGTGGTGTGCGCCGAGGGCGGTGCCTCGCTGGCCAAGATGCCAGGCGGTGAGGCTTGGAAGAAGCGTTACGACGCCAAGTACCCCAATCAGTTCCAGGTCTACAGCCCCTACACCTACGACGCCACCTTCGTGTTGGTGGACGCCATGAAGCGCGCCAAGTCCTGGGATCCCAAGGTCTACACCCCGGAGCTGGCCAAGTCCAACTTCAAGGGCGTGACCTCGGTCATTTCTTTCGAGCCCAATGGCGAACTCAAGAACGCCGCCATCACGCTTTACAACTACAAAGACGGCAAGAAGACACCGCTGTAAGCACCACGGTGCCACTTGCCCCACAAGGCCACCGACAGGTGGCCTTTTTTGTGCCCTCGCAGGCAGGGCGGCGCGGCCTGTACTGAGAAGCTTGAGATGGATGCCTGGCCCGGCTTGTGTACAGTGCCCGCCATGTCAACCCTTCCACTTGAGGGCCTGCGCGTCGTTGAATTGAGCCACATGGTCATGGGCCCGGCCTGCGGCATGCTGCTGGCTGACTTGGGGGCCGAGGTGCTGAAGGTGGAACCGATCGGGGGCGACCGCACCCGGCAGCTGCTGGGCTCCGGATCTGGTTTTTTCCCGCTGTTTAACCGCAACAAAAAGAGCCTGGCCATTGACCTGAGCCAGCCCGAGGGCCTGGCGGTGGTGCGCCGCCTGTGCACGAAAGCCGACGTGCTGATCGAAAACTTCAAACCCGGCGCGCTGGCCCGGCTGGGCCTGGACCATGCCAGCCTGGCTGCGGTGAATGAACGCCTGATTTACGTGAGCCACAAGGGCTTCCTGCCCGGCCCTTATCAGGATCGACCTGCGCTCGACGAAGTGGTGCAGATGATGGGCGGCCTGGCCTACATGACCGGGCGTCCGGGCGATCCGCTGCGCGCGGGTGCCAGCGTCAACGACATCATGGGTGGCCTCTTCGGTGCCCTGGGGGTGCTGGCGGCCCTGGTGCGGCGCGGCATCACTGGGCGCGGCATGGAGGTGCAGGCGGCACTTTTTGAGAACAATCTGCTGCTCATGGGCCAGCACATCCTGCAAGCAGCCATCACGGGCCAGCCGGTGGCCCCCATGCCGGCCCGTCAGAGCCCTTGGGCCGTCTATGACGTGTTCACGGTCAAAGATGGCGGGCAGATCTTTTTGGCGGCCGTCAGCGATGCGCAATGGCAGGGCCTGTGCGACGCGCTCGACCTGCCTGCCCTCAAGGTCGATCCGGCATGGCAGAGCAACAACCAGCGGGTGCAGGCCCGGCCCACGCTCCTGCCGATGCTGCGTGCGCATGCGGTGCAGTTCAGCGTGGAAGAACTGGCCGAGCGCATGGCCACCGCGGGCTTGCCGTACGCACCCATCCGGCGCCCCGAAGACCTGTTGACCGACCCGCACGTGCTGGCCACCGGCGGGCTGGTGCCCATCACCTCGCCCGAGGGTCAGACGCTGCAGGTGCCTTTGCTGCCGCTGCTGCTGGATGGAACGCGTCCGGGCGTGCGCCTGGATCCGCCGCGCTGCGGGGAACACACACTGGAGGTGCTGGCCTCGGCCGGCTGGACCAAGAGCGACTTGGAGGACCTTCTCGTGCGCGGCATCGTGGCGCAGGCAGCGGGCCCAGCAGCCTGAGCCTTCAGCCTGGAGCGCAGCAGCCCTTCATTGTTTCCAGGAGAGAGCCGGGTCTTGACCTGAAGCCACCACCATCAGCGCCTCGAACTCTTCAGCTGACAAGGTGCAAAAAGACACGGGTGCCACAGGCCGGGGCCTGGTGCTGGCAAAGACGGCATGGGCCTGAGGCCACGCCCCCCTTCCTGCACGCGGGTGGCGGCTTGCCTGAGGTGATTGCGGTGCATGCCTGCGTTTCATGCCTGTCATTCTGGCCACGCTCGCAGACGGTGACAAGGCAGGCAAGACAAGTTGAGCCAGCGGCTGACGCTGGGCTCGGCCTTGTCCTACAAGCGGCCACTGCGCCTGCTCAGGCTTCTCGCGGCTGGTCGTCAAACCAGCGGTAGAGCGTGGGCAGCACCACCAGGGTCAGCAGCGTGGAGGTGATCAGCCCACCGATGACCACCACGGCCAGGGGTTTTTGCACCTCACTGCCCGGCCCGGAGGAGAACAGAAAGGGCACCAGGCCTAGCAGGGCCACGGTGGCCGTCATCATCACGGGCCGAAAACGCATCACGCAGCCTTCACGCACCGCCTCGGCCACGGCCATACCGTCATCGCGCAGCTTGCGGATGCAGCTGACCAGCACCACCCCGTTGAGCACGGCGATTCCCCACAGCGCAATGAAGCCCACCGAGGCTGGCACGCTCAGGTACTCGCCCGTGATGGCCAGCGCAATGAGTCCACCGATCGATGCAAAGGGCAGCACCAGGATGATGAGCGAAGCCATTTTGAGTGAGTTGAACAGCATGAAGAGCAGGAAGAAGATGGCGGCAATGGTGATGGGCACGATCACCGACAACGTGCCCATGGCGCGCTCCATGTTCTCGAACTGTCCGCCGTAGACGAAGTAGTAGCCGTCGGGCAGCTGCACTTCCTGTTGCAGGCGTCCCTGTACCTCGGCCACAAAGCCGCCCAGGTCCCGGCCTTCGACGTTGGCGCCCACCACCACGCGGCGCTTGGCCGCTTCGCGGCTGACCTGGGCCGGGCCGTCCAGCACCTTGATCTCGGCCAGGGCCGACATGGGCACCAGTGCCCCATCAGGCGCCCGGAGCGTGAGTTTGGCGATGGCCTCGGGGGAGTTGCGGAAAGATTCCGGGTAGCGAACGGTGACGGAGAAGCGCCGCTCGCCCTCGTAGACGGTACTCACCTCCTTGCCGCCGATGGCGCTTTCGATGACCGATTGCACGTCCGAGACGTTGAGGCCATAGCGGGCGATGGCGCGGCGGTCGATATGAATGGTCAGAGACTGCTGACCTGAGAGTCGCTCGATGCGGATGTCGCGCGCGCCCTGGACACTGCGCAGAATGCGGGCCACCTGCTCTGAAAGGCGCTTGAGCTCGGCGAGGTCGTCACCGAACACCTTGATGGCCAGTTGCGAACGCACGCCGGTGACCATTTCATCGACCCGTTCGGCAATCGGCTGGGACAGCACGATCTGCACACCTGGGATGGTGGACAGGCGCTGGCGAATCTCCTCGTCGATCTCGTCCTGGCTACGGTCGCTCTTCGGGTCGAGCAGCACGATGGGATCGGCCTCGTTGGGCCCGGCCGGGTCGGCGGGCGACTCGCCGCGCCCGAGCTTGGAGACCACCATGCGGACACCGGGCACCTCGGCGATGCTCTTCATGGCCGCCATCTCAATGCGAAGCGACTCGTCCAGCGAGATGCTGGGAACCCGGTTGATCTGCGGGGTGAGCGCGCCTTCCTTCATGGTGGGCATGAAGCTCTTGCCCAGCAGGGGAAAAAGCGACAGCGATGCCAGCAGCAACACCACGGCCATGGTCAGCGTCTTGCGCTTGTTGGCCAGGGCGCCATCGAGCAGGAGCAGGTAGTTCCTCTTGAGGAAGGCCACGATGCGGGTGTCATGGTCTGCCCCACCCTTGAGCATGTAAGAACACAGCACAGGAGATAGGAAGAGCGACACCAGCAGCGAGACGAAGAGCGCAATAGCAATCGTCAGGGCCAGCGGCGCGAACAGCTTGCCTTCGATGCCCTGCAGCGTCATGAGGGGCAGAAACACCAAGATGATGATCAGGATGCCAAAGATGGTGGGGGTAGCCACTTCGGTGGTGGCCTGCAGGATCAGGCGGGCGCGTGAGGTCTTGTCGGAGGCTGATCCGAGCCGGTGGTAGACGTTCTCCACCACCACCACGGTGGCGTCGACCATCAGCCCGATGGCAATGGCCAAGCCTCCCAGCGACATGAGGTTGGCTGACATGCCCCAGCGGTTCATGACGATGAAGGTCACCAGCGGCGCGATCACCAGGGTGGCCACCACAATCAGACTCGAGCGCACGTCGCCCAGGAAGATGAAGAGCACCACGATCACCAGGAAAATACCCTCGATGAGGACCTTGCCCACGGTCCACAGTGCCGCGTCCACCAACTCGGTGCGGTCGTAGTAGGGCACGATCTGCAGATCGTCGGGCAGCATGCCTTTGCTGTTGATCTCATCCACCCGGTCCTTGACGCGGGTGACGATCTCCTTGGCGTTGCCGCCCCGCATCATCAGCACGATGCCTGAGACGGCCTCCGTATAGCCGCCCTTGATGATGGCGCCCTGGCGCACCTCGCTGCCGATGCGCACCTCGCCCAGGTTGCCCACATACACCGGGATGCCGCCTTGCTCCTTCACCACAATGCGGGAGATGTCCTCGGCGGTGCGGATCAGGCCCACGCCGCGCACCAGGAATTGCTCAGTGACCATGGGCAGCACGCCGCCGCCGGCGTTGGCGTTGTTGCTGGCGATCGCATCGGCCACCTGCTGGATGCTCAGGCCGTGGTAGCGCAGCCGCGCTGGATCGGCCACCACCTGGTATTGGCGCACGTAGCCGCCCTGGGAATTGATCTCGGCCACGCCGGGGATCGAGCGAAGCAGAGGCCGGACCACCCAGTCTTGCACGATGCGGCGCTCGGCCAATTCTTCGGGGGTGAGGGCCCGCTTGCCATCGTTGGGATGCTCTAGGGTGTACTGGTAAACCTCGCCCAGCCCGGTGGACAGGGGTCCGAGCACCGGTGAGACGCCCGGCGGCATGCGGTTCGAGACTTCGATCAGCCTTTCGGTCACCAGTTGCCGTGCAAAGTACACATCGGTCTTGTCGGTGAACACCAGGGTGATGATGGACAAGCCGCTCTTGTTGAGCGAGCGCATTTCCACCAAACCCGGCAAGCCGGTCATGGCGATTTCCAGCGGCGCCGTCACGAAGCGCTCAATCTCCTCGGGCGAGCGGCCCTGAAACTCAGTGGCCACCTGCACCTGCACGTTGGTCACGTCGGGAAAGGCGTCCACTGACAACCGTGTGGCCTCGCGCAGACCGAAGGCGCAGAGCACCAGCGCCACCACCACCACCAGCAGTCGCTGGCTCAGAGCGGCACGAATCAAAGCATGAAGCATCTGATGTCCTCGCGTTCAGAGTGCGGTGCCGTCGCGGATGCGTGTCGGCCCCGCGATGTCGACCGTCCAGACGATGCCGTCACCGATCTGTCCGGTGCCGCAGGTTTCGAGGATGGCCTGGCGGATGGTCTCCACCATGGATTCATCGGCCAGCACGCAGACCATCAGCTTGGGGGTGAAGTCAGTGAGTTCCTCTTTGACGGTTCGCTTGGCCACTGCAGCCGGTGCCGTGAAGCCTTCGGCCTTGAATACCGTCACGCCCGGAAAGTTGGGAATCGCCCGCAGGGCGTCTTGCAGTCGCTGGAGGCGGCTGGGCCGCACGATGGCTCGGATTTCCTTCATGGCTGTGCCTTATTCAAGTTCGGAACGCTTGCGCTCGTTGTGCATATGGAAGGCTCCCTCGATCACTATCGGGGTGCCGGGAACCACGCCCTTAAGGACAGGACGCAGCCCCTCCAGGGTGGCCGGCCCCAGTTCGACTGGAACCATGCGGTAGGTGTTGGCGTCCACCCGAACGTAGACGTGGTCCTTGTCGTTCTCCCGAACCACGGCCCCAGAAGGCACGCTGGGCTGCAAGGTGCTTGCGCCCACCAGGCGCAGGGTGGCGAGCATCTGCGGTTTGAGTTGGCGATTGCGGTTGTCCACCTGCGTGCGCATGGTCACGGTGCGGGTGTCGGGCGAGACGGTGTCACTGATGAAGACCACCTTGCCCGTGAGCTTGCGGTTTTCCAGTGCGGGTACTGTGATCTCCACCTTTTGACCCAGGCCCACGGTGCGGGCGGTCTGCTCGGGCAGGGCGCCCACCACCCACACGTTGGAAAGGTCGGCCACGGTGAACAAGGGGTCGCCCGGTTGGGCCACCTGGCCCTGGCTGACGGTTCGCTCGGTCACCACCCCTGCGATGGTGGCGATCACGCCTGCCGTCTCCTGCAGGCCGCCCGTGGTGGCCACACGCCGAATGGAGTCAGCAGGCATGCCCATCATGCGCAGCTGATCGGTCGCCGCCCGTGATTCTGCGCGGGCGATGGACAGCTCCGTTTCGCGGCGCTGCAGCTCGGCCGAGCCGATCACATCGGCCTGGATCAGCTGGCGTGCTCGCTCGACGGCGCGCTCGGCAAGGTCTGCTTGTGCGCTGGCCCGCAGCAGGGTCATCTGCGCGGAGGTGAGCTCCGGGCTGGCGATGCGCGCCAGGATCTGGCCAGATCGAACATTCTGGCCCACTTCAGCCAGGACCTCGGTGATGCGGCCCGTCACACCCGAGCCGATGCGCGCCACCAACTTCTCGTTGGCATCAATGCGGCCCACCACCTCCTGCACACTGGCAATGTTGGCCATCTGCACCTCCCCGGTTTTGAAGTGCGAGGCCATGCCTTCGGTGATGCGCACGAGGTTGGGGTCGGCCACGGCTTTTGCCGGACTGGCTGCTTTCGGAGCGTCAGTCGATGAGCCCTTACCGCAGGCGGCCAGGGTCAGCAGGGCCAGCAGGGGTACCAGGCATCGCGCACGAAGAGATGAAATGTGGGGACAGAATGAATAGGTCATGGCGATCCTTCAGGGCTTGCCGGAGATCATGGATTCAGGAAGGGAAAAGCGGCCGGCGAGAAACTCCAGTTCCACGGCGGCCGCCTGGAGGCGAAAGCGTGCATCGATCAGGTCGGCCCGCACCGAGCGCAAGAGGCGCTGGGCGTCGAGCACATCCAGAATGCCACGCTCACCAAAGCGGTAGGCCGCCTGCGCCACGCGCAGGGCCGCTTCAGCGTCGGGCTGCGCGCCGCGGCTCAAGGCATCAATCCTCAAGCGTGCCATTTCCAGCGCCGCTGCGGATGAGCTCAGTTGCATTCCAAGTTCGGTTCTGCGACCTTCCAGCAGTGTTTTGGCCCGCGCCAGTTCGGCCGCCGCCTCGTCGATGGGGCCACGCCGCTGGTCGAGCAGAGGCAGGCGCACGCCCATACTCAACATATTCTGCCGCGCATCCACCTCACGATGCTCGCTGTAACGAAACTCGACACCCGGATAGCGGCTCGCACGTGCTTCCTTCAAGCGCGCCTCAATCCGTGCGACATTGGTCTGCAGCACAGCCAGTTCAGGATTGCGGTCCTGCGCTTCGCTTTGCAATTGCGCCAGGGGCGGCAGCACAGGCACATCGCCAAGCGAGGCGGCCAAGCGCCAGCGTGTCGGTAATTGACCGGCGGCCAGTCGGTTGATGGCCAGCCGCGCCTGATCGACGCCCAGCCGTGCAGAGTCAGCGCGAAGCCGGGCAGTGACTACCTCGGCATCGGCCTTGATGCTTTCGTAGCGAGGCGCCTCTCCGCTTTGCACCCGGATGCGAACGCGATCGCGGATTTGTTCCAGCAGGGTCAGCGCATCGGCAGCGGCGGCAGCTTCCTCTTGCTGCAGCAGCAGTTCGTAGGCCCGCAGCCGCACCTGGGCCACCAATTCGCTGGTGGCCATGGCCACCTGATGTTGGCTGCCCTGCAGACCGAAACGCGCCCCGTCAATGCGCGCTTCGCGCAGGCTAGGGTTCTCGATGGTCTGTGCCAGCGACCAGCTAAAGAGCGTGCCTGAAGCAGCCCCAGGCAAGCGCGCACGGGCTTGCCCGGTGCCGGCCTCCAGGCTGGGGTTGGGCCGGGCGGCAGCACTCATGACCCCCGCCGATGCGGCGTCACGGGCCTGAAGTGAGGCGCGCAGTTGTGGGTTGTGTCTTTGGACCAGGAACACCAGGTCGGCCAGGCTCAGCAGTTCACGGGGGTCGGCTTCCTGCGCCATGGGCGCTGGAATGGTCTGTGCGGGCTGGGCATGAACAAAGAGGGGCATCAGTGCCATTGGCACGAGCAGGACAAGTCGCTGCAAAGGCAGTTTCATGAAGTGATGGGCAGTGCGAAGGACGCACCGCTGCCTAAGTGAGATGAAAAACGGAACAACTACTGCCATCCGCTGTGGGTGGCAGTGCGGCCTCATGCGCGCTGGCGAGGAGGCGGCAGTGGGGGGGGAGGATTGAAGGCCCGTGAGGCGGGCTTGAGGTCGCACGGTTGCCCGGTGCAAGGCTGCATGGGCAGGGCCTGGGCCACGGGCAGGTCGGCTTCGCACTCGTGAGCCGATTCCTGAAGGTCGGCAGTCAGGTTGCCCAATGCGCAGGTGTGCTTCTCGATCACCACGCTCTGATGCGGATGCTCAATGGCCTCGGTCAGGTCTCCCCCCCAGAGGCCAAAGGCCAAGGCCCATGCACAAGCCAGGGCCGCCAGTAGCCATTTGACTCGGCCAATGATGAATGGATGAACCTGCGATTGAGCGCGGGATAGGGCGCTGCAGTTTGATCGATTAGGCCCTGGGCTGAACATGATGCGTTGATTTTAGGGAGCCACTGCATACCGCATGCGGCATAGGGTTTTCGCTAGAACTCGCAGGCTCTGCGAGCCGTGCGACGACTTGCTGCTGAGCTTGGCGCTTGAAAAATCCCAAGCGATGCGGCCTGGATCAGGCAAGCACTAAGGGCCAAGGGCTGACGCAGGCCATGTGCTACCGTCGAGTGCATCAATGTATTGCTGGAGACTCTGGTGATGATTAAACGCTTGATTGATGGGACCGAAAAATGCTTTCTGGTCATCATTGCGCTCTTTACGGTTGGGGCCATGGCTCAAGAGGTCATGGTGTTGATTGAGCAGCGCAGTGTGGCACTCAAGGATCTCCTGCTGATGTTCATTTATGCAGAGGTTCTAGGCATGCTGGGAGCGTTTTACAGCAGTCACCGAATCCCGATAACGATTCCGCTCATCATTGCCATGACGGCATTGAGCCGACTGATCATCCTGCAAGGCAAGGACGGAGACCCCTCGATCCTTTTGTATGAGAGCGGGGCTATCTTTTTGATTGCTGTGGCCTGCTGGGTCATCAGTCAATTGCGAGACCGCGACTGATCAGCCGGGCATGAATGCCGCATCGATAAAATGCACGTTCATTGCTTCCTACAAAAGCAATAAATCGCTATAAAAACATCTAACACTAGAACGGGAGTTCCAATGACCAGCGTAAAAGCTTGCCTCGAGCAAAAACCACAGCCCATTTCGACGGTGAGCGTCAGGCCCGATGACAAAGTGCTTGCCGCCTTGGAACTCATGCGAGACAAGCGCGTGAGGGCCATCCTGGTCATCGAGTCGGGCAAGTTGGAAGGCATCATCACGCAGGGTGACTGCGCCATCAAAGTGCTGCTGCCTGGCTTGGATGCCAAACAGGTGGCTGTCAAAGAGGTGATGACGACCAACCCGGTGACCGTCAAGCTTCAAGACCCCATCGAGGCCTGTACAGGACTGATGGCCTCCCGCAATTTCCGCCATCTGCCCGTTGTCGAGGCCGGTCGTGTGGTGGGCGTGATTTCAATTGGTGATGTTGTCAAGGACAGCATTCGCCAAATGGGTCAGCAGATTGGTTTTCTGGAGACTTACATCAAAGGGCACGGTGCCTAGCACTGGAGACCACACGATCTCCGCGTTCGTGTGGGCCTGGTCAATCTCATCCCCGAACAGCTTGGCCTCCCCTGAGCTGAGTAGATTCAGGTTCCCCAATAAAAAAGCCCCGCTTGTGCGGGGCTTTTTCATCTGAACGGCCTGCTGAGTGGGCCTTACCTCAAATTGCAGATATCCATCTGGGGCTGCACCCAGCCCGGATCTCCGTTGCCGTAGGCGGCGGGATGCATGGTCCGGATGCGCCTAATGGCGTCCAGGCAGGTCGATCCGTAGTGGGTGCTGCGGGAAAAAGCGCCCCAGCGAAGCTGCATGCTCTGCACGGTTTCCGCCTGGCTGCGGCAGTTCACCGTGCTGCCACATCGCAAGGGCTGAGTCCCGTCATAAGACGCCGCTTGAGGCACAGCTGCGCCGCCCCCAGCCGAAGAGCGAGATGGGTTTGTGGCGCCGCTGCCGTTGAAGCTCAGTGTCTCGGTCTGGCACAGATTCACGGAGCGCTGCTCTTCCTCTCGGTTGCCCTGGTAGACCACCCGGATATCAAAAAGACAGCCACTCGACGAGCCTGGGTTGAAGATCTGCTTTCTGCCCGACAGGATCACCTCTTTTCCCAGCAAGTCAGGCCCCCATCCAGTTGCATCGACCGATGAGATGTTCACCGTCAAAATGGGCTCTGGCGAACGGTTGATCAGCTCGAATGCAGTGTTGTTGGCTTGAGCAGCCGTAGAAGCCAGCATGGCAAATGAGAAAAGCCAGCCGGACAGTTTGACGCTAATTTTTGTCATAGTAATTTTTTGTCCTTCCTTTTAAATTTACTGAATGCAGCCGCATCTGGAGCGGTCTACCAGCTCATTCGACACCTGACGGGGGCACCCGATGGCCATCCATCGGTCAAGGTGACTCGGGTGCCTCCGTGGGCCCAACCCCATGAGCCGTTCCCGTACTGGGGCGATTGCGCCTCGCAAAGACACTTCCCAAATATAACAACATTTTATTTTTGTTGTCCCGCTTGACCGGCCTCTAGGTGGCTGGCTACACCGCCTTGAACCGCTCCGGCGCTTGTTTTAACGAAGGGCTGGTCTTGCCTGAAGTCTCTCTTGGATGCTGGGCAATTTGTCCTCGTACATCAGGCCCGATTTGCTGCTGGAGGCGCTCGCGGGAATGTGTTTTGCCAGCCACGCCCTTAGGCTTGCCACCTCGTCAGGCCTCACCAGCGGGTCATGGCTGTTCCCCCAATGGCGGTAAGAGGTCAAGTTCTCGGGGCGGTCGGTGAATTTGCGCTCGAACCCCACGGCTGGCTGAGCCTTGCTGCCTTGCGCCCAAGGGTCTTCGTCTTCGTTGGAAGACCACATTGGCAGCTTGGTGTCCCATTTCCATAAATGCTCGTAATTCGCATGGAGGCTTTGTTTGTGGCAGATGCCTCCCTTTACCTGAGGCTCGGCGCGATCCCAAAAGTAGACCGTGCGACAACCCTCTGAATGGCCACTCAAAATAATGGGTAATCGGGTGATAGTCTGAAGCCACTTGATCACCTGCGCGATGTCATCGCCACGAGCTGACAAACGAGCTGGGTTGCGCGCGGTGTAAATACCCTCGCGAAACCGCTCTCCACCACGGCGCAAACTTTCTTCTGGGCTACCACCCGGGCAGCCCAGTTTGTTACCCGGACGAGTCACGAACTCTGGTGCGATCACTGCAAAGCCCTCGCGGTAATAGAACTGCGCGACGTGCGTCTCCCAGCCCCACTGCCCGCCACAACCATGGTTATGGATCACTACACCACGGATGTTTGGCATCTCTTTGAGCATCACTTCGAACTTGGCAGGATAGACCGCGCCATACAGCGGCAGAAAAAACACACTTCGTTCGAGAACATTAGCAGCCAATGCCTTGTCATAGGCCGGCGCTGGGCGCCAGTCCTGTGCTGGTGCTTTCAAGGCCGTCATCCCTGCCATCAAGACGACAGATGTGCTCCAAAAGAATCTTGGCAATAAATGTTTCATGTTCTCTCTCAAGCTAAATGTTGGCTCGCTTTTGTCCCGCTCGGCCACCATCCTGTTGATCACTTGCTCGTTCTTCATTTATTTTCCTGCCTGAAACATTGCAGGCAAGGTCCTTTTCCCAAAAATAAACCCCGGGGGGGCAGCGTTTGAAGCTGAAGGAGGGGGGGTGACGGTAGGGTACGGCTTAGCGGGAGATCTCCGTTGCCTCGGGGGCGTCAGGATCGACGCTCTAAGGTGTGAAGCAAAACGGCGATGGGCCGCCCTCAATACCGGTACTGGGGCGAGATTCCTATCAGGACCAGGGCTCTCATAGCTTGATGGCAACGAGCCTGCTGCGATTTAGATTCGTCCGGCAGTTAGTCCGGCTTATTCAGGTGGGGTAGCAAAGAGCCAAGGGCTGGACTTTTCTGAACCTGCTCTCTAGCGATATTGGTGGTCTCTGCCAATGGAAATCGTAAAAGTACATAGGCCCTAAAACCCGAGCCCTCCGGGAAGACTTCTGCTTTTTCGCGACGATAGCCACTGCGGTTGAAGCCCCCCAATTTGATTTCGTTAACCACATTCTGAGTCACACGTTCCACCTCAGCATTGGTGACTTGGTCTTTGCCAAAACCTGACACCCTCACCAGCTCGTTGATGCGTGCCGACACACGGGAATTCACTTGTGACGCCATGTCAGTTTTGGCTGATAGCACTGCCCGATCAATGGCGAACTGCATGTCACCAGACGTTGCGACACCAACCGCATACAGAGACTGCCCGTCATCGGGTGGAGTTAAGTACCACGCCGGGATTTTTGCCACAGCTCTGCTGGCCGTCTCGTGGGCTTGTTGCTCTTTGCTTTTTCTCTCGCCCGCACGGGTTTCTGTTGAACCGGGCGTTGGCTGAGCAGCGCATCCCGTCAAAAACGCAAAGTAAAGGGTGGCAAGAGAGATCGTGGCTTTCATTTTGTCTACCGGATGATGCGATAACTTTGCTTGACTACACGCTTTTGGGGCGGACTGATTTCTCTGAGCCTGGACCTGAACTTCTCAAAGTCGTATTCATCAAACCATGCAACTGGCGTTGTCGTTGCGACAAAGATCAGGTACTCATCGACGAAGTCCTGTTTGTTGCCTTGCGGGAAGTCCACCACGAACTGGTAACGGTTTCTACCGGATTCTGAGGGGATGGGGTGGTTCACTCTGGCGGCTAATCGTGACTGACTATCTAAAGCGTTAGGGAAAATTCGGATCACGGTTGCTGGGTTGTGACTGGGTGCCCAAGCAAAAACAGCCATGTGCATGTTTGCCGAGGGAAGAATTTGGAAGCTGACCGCCTCTTTTGCCCGCAAACGTATCGCGTTCAACTTGACTTGGAAGTCAAAGCTTGGGTCGGGTAATAGCTTGGGCACGTCAACAACTACCCGCATGTTCACGGTGCATCGCGAGCTGCCCATCTGCTTGTCCACTTGCTGACCCAGTCGGGTGGCTTGTTTGATGTCGCCCTCGATCTCAGTCCATCGAAAAGTGTTGTACACACATTGGGTGTTGTCTACGCCAGCTGTCCCATCTTTACAAGACAGCTGCTCGCTGGTTGAGAAGCGCTCGCCCGTCACCAACCTGAGGGCTTCCTGTTTGGCCCTTTGCTCTGCAGCCTCGCAGGCTTGCTTTTCAGATGTTTCCGGGCCGTAGAAGAATTCACCCGAAACATCAACAACTTCGGCATGCAGGTTTGAAGAAAAAAGCAGTGCGCATCCCACCCAAAAATGCCTGGATCGCAGGGGTAGATTGCTTGAACTCAATAACATGACTGCATCCTATCCGCGCGAGTGAACCGCCCCGGGGCTGTTCAGACTTGATCCAGCCCCCAAATCATTTACTGACCAAAACCCGAGATTGATCACCGGTGACTTGTGGCACTTGAGTTCGGCTAAGTGACATGGCTTTTTTGCCCACGTACTCTTTCAGGTACGACTGCATTTCTGCCATCGTGATGTTGC
>JAIXPL010000050.1 GCA_027486255.1 Comamonadaceae bacterium | reverse complement strand
GATGCTCGATCAGGTCGGCACCGACTTCTTCATGGTGATCGTCCTGACCACAGGGGGTCGACTTACCCTCCAGACTGTGGATGACCTGACCCAAGTCATGCAGCCAGCATGCCAGCTGCAGCTCGGGCCTGGCTTCGGCAAAGTAGGCCAGCTGGCCACACTGCCAAGCATGGGCGAGGTGGGAAATGGTTTCGCCGGCATACACCATGCTCCCGTGCGTCTGGTAGACGTCGATGATTTGTGCGGCGGTCAGGGCGTGCATGGCCGGGTAGCTTGCCCGGCTTGCATGACATCACTGCGACAAATTCCCCACCCGGGCGGGTCAATTCAGGCCGGCCCTTAGTCGGCCGTCAGCCGGCCATTAACCGGCCATCAACCGGCCATCAGCGCCTCAATCTCATCAGCCTCCACCGGCACACCACGCGTGAGCAATTCACAGCCTTTGGCTGTGACCAGCGCATCGTCTTCAATGCGAATGCCGATGTTCCAGAAGGCCTTGGGCACGTCCTTGGCCGGCCGCACATACAGGCCCGGCTCGATGGTCAGCACCATGCCCGGGCGCAGCACGCGGCTGGGGCGGCGCATCACGGGCTGGCCGGTGGCATCGAGTTCCTGACCGGGCTTGGCGCCGGGCTCGGTGTAGTCGCCGCAGTCGTGCACGTCCATGCCCATCCAGTGGCCGGTGCGGTGCATATAGAACTGGCGGTAGGCGCCCGAGGCGATGACATCTTCTAGCGAACCATGCTTCTTCTTGGAGAGCAGGCCGGTGTCGAGCATGCCCTGGGCCAGCACCTTCACGGCCGCCTCGTGCGGGTCATTGAAGCGCTTGCCCGGGCGGGTGGCGGCGATGGCGGCTTTTTGCGCGTCGAGCACGATGTCGTAAAGCCTGCGCTGTGCGGGCGAAAAGCGCCCGCCGGCCGGGAAGCTGCGGGTGATGTCGCTGGCGTAGCCGTCGAGCTCGCAGCCCGCGTCAATCAGGCACAGCTCGCCTGCCTTGAGCGGCGCATCGCCCGCGCGGTAATGCAGCACGCAGGCGTTGGCGCCGGCGGCCACGATGCTGGTGTAGGCCGGAAACTGCGCACCCTGGCGGCGGAACTCATGCAGCAGCTCGGCTTCCAGGTGGTATTCGCGTGCGTCTTGGCCGGCGCGCAGCATCATGGCCGAGGTTTGCATGGCGCGCACATGCGCGCGGGCCGAAATCTCCCCGGCGCGCTTGAGGATGCGCACCTCGTGCGCGTCCTTGAAGAGCCGCATCTCGTCGAGCAGCTTGCACAGGTCGTGCTGCGACTGCGGGCATTCGGCCCCCATGCGCACCCGGGCGCGCACCTGGCCCAGCCAGCCGTCCAGCTGCGTCTCCAGGCCCGGGTGGGTGGCAAAGGGAAACCACACCGCTTTCTGGTTGGCCAGCAGCTGCGGCATGAGTTTGTCCAGCTGCGCCACGCTGTGCGCGGCCTCCACGCCCAGCGCGCCGGGCGCGGCCTTGGGGCCGAGCCGGTAGCCGTCCCAGATTTCGCGCTCCAGGTCCTTGGGCCGGCACAGCAGCGTGCTCTGGCCGGTGGACGAGATCACCAGCCAGGCCTCGGGCTCGGTGAAGCCCGTGAGGTAATAGAAGTAGCTGTCGTGCCGGTACGGAAAGTCGCTGTCGCGGTTGCGCGGCCGCTCAGGCGCGGTGGGCAGCACGGCCACGCCGCCACCGGCGGCTTTGAGGGCGCGGGCCACGGCGGCGCGGCGGCGGGCGTAAACGGAAGAGGTGGTCAACGGCGTGCTCCTTGGATCGGCCTTTGATTCTAGGAGCGGCTCTTCAGGGCCGGGCACGCCGCTCAGGCGTTCAGCTGGGCCAGGCGCTCGGGCGTGCCCACGTCGGTCCAGGCCCCGGCATAGCGCTCGCCACTGACCTCGCCCCGGTCCATGGCGGCGCGCAGCAGCGGCGCCAGGGCCGTGGCCACGCCCTGCGGGTTGCCGGCCGGCGCCGGGCTGTCCGGGCGGGTAAAGAAGGCGCGCCGGTACAGGGCGATGGTGCTGAAGGTGCCGTGCCGCCCCGCATCGCCTGCGGGTAGGTTCAGCACCGCACCTGCATCCGAGAGGCCGAAGTCGCCGCCCGGGTTGTGCGGCGGGTTGGGCACCAGCCAGAGGTGGGCCTGTTTGCCGCTGGCCACAAAGCGCTCGACGGCGCCCTGCGTGAATGCGAAGTCGGGCACAAACACGTCGCCGGCCACCACCCAGAACACCTCGCCCAACAGCGGCAGTGCCCGCAGGATGCCGCCGGCGGTTTCCAGCGCGCGGCCAAAGTCGCGGCCTTCATGCGAGTAGCGCAGCTGCGCGCCCAGGGTGTGCGCCAGGGGCTCGAGGTGCGGCGGGATCTGCTCGCCCAGCCAAGCGGTGTTGAGCACCAGGTCCTTGAAGCCGCCCTGCACGAGGGCCCGCACATGCCAGTCCACCAGGGCCTGGCCGCGCACGCGCAGCAAGGGCTTGGGGGTGCTGTCGGTCAGGGGGCGCATGCGCTCGCCGCGGCCGGCGGCAAGGATCATGGCGGAGGCGGTGGTCATGGTGGGCGGGTGTACGGGGGCGCAGGTCAGTGTAGGCCCTGGGTTCGTGCGACCGCTCGCCGAGAGGACTCGGCTCCTACAGGCCCACAGACGGCCCGGCCCCAACCGTTAAAATTCGGGGTTTTCCCGATCCTGCCACCTTCCCGGAGCCCCGATGGCCAACCCCCAGATGATGGCAAGCGCGATTCGCGCGCTTGCAATGGACGCAGTTCAACAAGCCAACTCGGGCCATCCCGGCGCGCCCATGGGCATGGCCGACATGGCCGTGGCCCTCTGGGGCCGTCACCTCCAGCACAACCCCGCCAACCCGCTGTGGGCCGACCGCGACCGCTTTGTGCTGTCCAACGGCCACGGCTCCATGCTGATTTACGCGCTGCTGCACCTGACGGGCTACGCCCTGCCCATGCAGGAGCTGCGCAACTTCCGCCAGCTGCACAGCAAGACGGCAGGCCATCCGGAATTTGGCATCACGCCGGGCGTAGAAACCACCACCGGCCCGCTGGGCCAGGGCATCACCAACGCGGTGGGCATGGCGCTGGCTGAAAAGCTGCTCGCCAGCGAGTTCAACCGCCCGGGCCACGCCATCGTGGACCACCACACCTATGTGTTCCTGGGCGACGGTTGCCTGATGGAAGGCATCTCGCACGAGGCCTGCTCGCTCGCCGGTGCTTGGAAGCTCGACAAGCTGATTGCCTTGTATGACGACAACGGCATCTCGATTGACGGCCAGGTCGCGCCCTGGTTCATCGACAACACCGCCCAGCGTTTTGCCGCCTACGGCTGGAACGTCATTGGCCCCATCGACGGCCACGATGCCCAGGCCGTGGACCAGGCCATTGCCCAGGCCAAGAAGCCCAGCGGCAAGCCCACCTTGGTGATCTGCAAGACCGCCATCGGCAAGGGTTCGCCCAACCGCGCCAACACCGCCAAGGCCCACGGCGAGCCGCTGGGTGCCGAGGAAATCAAGCTCACGCGCGAGGCCATCGGCTGGACGCACGAGCCCTTCACCGTGCCGGCCGAGGTGTATGCCGATTGGGACGCGAAGGCCGCCGGCGCAGCCCGCGAAGCCCAGTGGAACCAGCGCTTTGCCGCCTACCAGGCCGCCTTCCCCGAGCTGGCTGCCGAATTCAAACGCCGCATGGCCGGCGACCTGCCCAAGAACTTTGCCGACGTGGCCGTGCAGGCCGTGCAAAGCGCGCACAGCAAGGCCGAAACCGTGGCCAGCCGCAAGGCCAGCCAGATCGCGCTGGAGTTCTTTACGGCGGCCCTGCCCGAGATGCTGGGCGGCTCGGCCGACCTCACGGGCTCGAACCTCACCAACACCAAGAGCACGCCCAACCTGCGCTTTGACGCCTCGGGTGCGGTGGTGAAAAACGAGGCCGGCGTGGGTGGCCGTCACATCAACTACGGCGTGCGTGAGTTCGGCATGGCCGCCATCATGAACGGCGTGGCGCTGCACGGGGGCTACATCCCATACGGCGGCACCTTCCTGACCTTCAGCGACTACAGCCGCAACGCCATCCGCATGGCCGCGCTCATGAAGATCCGCACGGTGCATGTGTTCACGCACGACTCTATTGGCCTGGGCGAGGACGGCCCCACGCACCAGTCCATCGAGCATGCCGCCAGCCTGCGCCTGATTCCCAACCTCGACGTCTGGCGCCCGGCCGACACCACCGAGACGGCCGTGGCCTGGACCGTGGCCATCACCAACAAGCAACAGCCCACGGCGCTGCTGCTGTCGCGCCAGAACCTGCCCTACGCACCCAAGCAGGATGCGCAGGCCATCACGCGCGGCGCCTACGTGCTGGCCGAGCCCGCCGAGGTGGGCCTGAACAAGAAAGCCCAGGCCGTGATCATGGCCACCGGCTCCGAGGTGCAGCTGGCGCTCAAGGCGCAGGAGCTGCTGGCCAAGGAACACAAGATTGCCGTGCGCGTGGTCTCCATGCCCAGCACCACCACCTTCGACCGCCAGGACAGCGCCTACAAGAGCGAGGTGCTGCCCGCGGGCCTGCCGCGCATCGCCGTCGAGATGGGCAGCACCGCCGGCTGGTGGAAGTACGGCTGCGCGGCCGTGGTCGGCATCGACACCTACGGCGAGTCGGCCCCGGCCCCGGTGCTCTTCAAGCACTTTGGCTTCACGCCCGAGAACGTGGCCGACACCGTGCGCGCTGTACTGCGCAAGTAAGCCAGCGGCGAGATGATGCGGGCCGCCAGCGGCCCCCGTCATGCCGCCACCACCCGATTTCAAAACTCATTTTCAGGAGCTCTAGACCATGACCATCAAGATCGGTATCAACGGCTTTGGCCGCATCGGCCGCAACGTGCTGCGCGCTGCCGTGCAGAACTTCAGCGACATCCAGGTGGTGGCCATCAACGACCTGCTCGAGCCCGACTACCTGCTCTACATGCTCCAGTACGACTCGGTGCACGGCCGCTTCAAGGGCGAGCTCTCGGTGGAGGGCAACACCCTCATCGTTAACGGCCAGCGCATTCGCCTCACGCAAGAGCGTGACCCGGCCGCGCTGAAGTGGAACGAAGTCGGCGCCGACATCGTGCTCGAATCCACCGGCCTCTTTCTGGACAAAGCCACGGCCTCCAAGCACCTGGCCGCTGGCGCCAAGAAGGTGGTGCTCTCGGCCCCTTCCAAGGACGACACCCCCATGTTCGTCTACGGTGTGAATGACAAGACCTACGCTGGCCAGGACATCATCTCCAACGCTTCTTGCACCACCAACTGCCTGGCCCCTGTGGCCAAGGTGCTGAACGACAAGTGGGGCATCAAGCGCGGCCTCATGACCACGGTGCACGCGGCCACCGCCACGCAAAAAACCGTGGACGGCCCGTCGAACAAAGACTGGCGCGGCGGCCGCGGCATCCTGGAGAACATCATTCCCTCCAGCACCGGTGCGGCCAAGGCCGTGGGCGTGGTGATTCCTGAGCTCAACAAAAAGCTCACCGGCATGAGCTTCCGTGTGCCGACCTCCGACGTGTCGGTGGTCGACCTCACGGTGGAACTGAACAAGGCCGCCACCTATGCCGAGATCTGCGCCGAAATGAAGGCCCAGGCCCTGGGCGCGCTCAAGGGCGTGCTCGGCTACACCGAAGACAAGGTGGTCGCCACCGACTTCCGTGGCGAGACCTGCACCAGCGTGTTTGATGCCGACGCCGGCATTGCGCTGGACGGCACCTTCATCAAGGTGGTGGCCTGGTACGACAACGAGTGGGGCTACTCCAACAAGTGCCTGGAGATGATCCGCGTGGTCGCCAAGTAAGCACGCCGCCCCTCTCAGAACGCCCCGCCCCCGCGGGGCGTTTTCATTGGCGCTCCATCTCCCGAAGCCGCGTAGGAGCCCAGTCCCCTGGGCGATGGCTGCCCGTGCACGAGCCACCGAGGTGCGCCACGAATCGCCGAGGGACTCGGCGCCTACCTGGCATCTTCCCTGCGCAGCAGCGCCATGGCGCGGCGCAGCAGCTCGGGCATGCGCATGCACAGCAGTGCGAGCATGGCCAGGTTGGCCAGGCCCAGGGCGCCCAGGAGCTGCGGCACCGACAGACCCAGGCTCAGCAGGGCGCCAGCCAGGAGCGCGCTGGCGACCATGAAGAGCGCATTGAGCACGTTGTTGGCCGCCACCACCCGGGCGCGGTGCGTGGCGGGGCTGCGCAGCTGCATCAAGGCATAGAGCGGCACGCTGAAGAGGCCGGCGCTGGCGCTGAGCAGGAACAGGTCGGCCAGCACCCGCCAGTGCGCGGGCTGCGCAAGGAAGTCCCAGGCATCGAGCGCGGGGCTGGGCGACAGGCGCAGGGGCAGTCCCTGGCAGGCGGCATACAGGTCCACGCTGAACACCGTCATGCCCAGCGCGCCCAGCGGCACCAGGCCCAGCTCCAGGCGCCCGCGGCTGAAGATTTCGCACAGCAGCGAGCCTCCGGCAATGCCCAGGGAGAACATGAGCAGCAGCAGCGAGGCCACGCCTTCGCTGCCGTGCAGCACTTCCTTGGCCAGCACCGGAAACTGGGCCAGGAACACCGCCCCAAAGAACCACAGCCAGCTGATGCCCAGCAGCGTGCTGAACAGCACCCGGTCCTGGCGCGCCAGGCGCAGATGGCTGAGCGTTTCGCGCCAGGCGTTCCAGTTGAGCTGGAGCGCCGGGTCGGTGGCCGGCAGGCTGGGCACGAACTGCGCACTCAGCCGGCCGAGCAGGGCCAGGACCAGGCAGGCGGCGGTCACGGCCGCGGGGCCCACCTCGGGCAGCGCGATCAGCAGGCCGCCGGCCAGGTTGCCCAGCAGGATGGCGAGAAAAGTGCCCATCTCCACCAGGCCGTTGCCGCCCGTGAGTTCATGCTCCTCCAGCACCTGAGGCAGCAGCGCGTACTTGAGCGGGCCGAACACCGTGGAGTGCAGGCCCATGAGGAAGGTGCAGGCCAGCAGCAGGGCCGCTTGCAGGCCGGGCTGCGGCAACAAAAAGCCGGCGGCAGCGGCGGCCATGATGGCAATCTCCAGGTTTTTCACGGCCCGGATCACCCGGCTTTTTTCCAGCTTGTCGGCCAGCTGGCCGCTGGTGGCCGAGCACAGCACAAAGGGCAGGATGAAGACCGCCCCGATCACCAGGCCGGCCAGGGCCGGTGGCAGCCAGGCCACCTGCAGCTGGTAGGTCACCAGCACGGTGAAGGCGAACTTGAAGAGGTTGTCGTTGGCCGCGCCCGCGAACTGCGTCCAGAAGAAGGGCGCAAAGCGCCGCTGGCGCAGCAGGGCGAACTGGCTGGGGCGCGGGGGCGCCGCCGCCTTGGCCTTGAGGTCCGGCGTGGCGCTCACACCGGGACCGTGGGCACCGCGGGCTGGGGCTCCTCGGTGCGCCCGTCGGGGTGGCGCGCAAAGCGGCGCGGCTCGCGGCCGTGCACGGGGGCGTGGTCGGGCCAGGGCCAGCCGCCGAACTCGGTGCGCTGGTAGTCCATGATGGCCTGGCGGATTTCGGTCTGTGTGTTCATCACGAAGGGGCCGTGCTGCGCCACTGGCTCGGCGATGGGCCGGCCCTGCAGCAACAGGAACTCCGCCTCGATGGTGCCGCGGTTGTGCAGTTCTACAGCGGCATCGCCGCGCAGCTCGATGGCGGCGTGGCGGTCCAGGCCCTGGCCGGCAATGGCCACCTGTTGGCCCTTGAAGAAGTACAGCATGCGGCGCGTGCTGGCCTGTGCAGGCGGCAGGCTCCAGCTGGCACCCGGCGCTAGGCGCAGGGTCCAGATGGCCACGTCGGCGTCGGCCTGCGCAGCCCAGGAATCCGGCGGTGGGGCCAGCGGCGCGTCTGCGCCGGTCAGCTGGCCGGCGACCACCGTCACCTCCACACCGCTGCCCTGCACCAGGCGCGGCACCTGGTGCGCCCAGAACATGGTGAAGTGCGGCGCCACCATCTTGCGCGCTGCTGGCAGGTTCAGCCAGATCTGGAAGAGCTCCAGCGGGTTGGCCGCCTGCGTGTCCAGCAGCGGGAACATTTCAGAATGCACGATGCCTTCGCCGGCGGTGAGCCACTGCACGTCACCGCGTCCGAAGCGGGCGGCCGCACCCAGCGAATCGGCGTGGTCGATCAGGCCTCGTCGCACGATGGTCACGGTTTCAAAGCCGCGGTGTGGGTGCGATGGAAAGCCGGGCACCGTGCGGCCGTGGTACATGCTCCAGCCGTCCTGGCGGCTGAAGTCCGATCCCAGCTGCCGGCCCGCCAGCGAGGCGGCCGGGCCCATGTGGGGCGCGCCCACGGGGTAGGCGTCGTCGTGGTACGCGCAAAACAAAAAGGGATCGATGGTGGGCCAGGGAAAGCCCAGGGGCTGGGCGCCCAGGATGGGTGAAGAAGTGGTCATGCGGCGGGTCCTGAAAGCTGCCCGCGAGGTTAGCGCATTCGCGCTGCCCCTTTCAGAACAGCACGCGCGTCTTGATGGTGCCCGGCACCAGCGCCACCGCCTTGAGCGCGCCTTCGGGGTAGTGGGTGTCGATGTCGGTCACCACGTAGCCGATGTCGCCGCGCGTTTGCAGGTACTGCGCGGCGATGTTGATGTGCTGCGTCGAGAGCACCCGGTTGAGCTCGGACAGCACGCCCGGCACGTTGCGGTGGATGTGCAGCAGCCGGTGTTTGCCCGGGTGCGCAGGCAGCGCCACCTCGGGGAAATTCACCGAGGTGGTGGTGGTGCCGTTGTCGCTGTACTTGACGAGCTTGTCCGCCACCTCACTGCCGATGTGGGCCTGCGCCTCCAGCGTGGAGCCGCCGATGTGCGGCGTGAGCAGCACGTTGTCCAGGCCGCGCAGCTCGGAGATGAACACCTCTCGGGCGCTGGCGGGCTCGGTGGGGAACACATCGATGGCTGCGCCGGCCAGGCGCCGCACGCGCAAGGCCAGCGCCAGGGGCTCGATATCCACCACGCGCCCACGCGAGGCATTGATCAGCACGCTGCCGGGCTTCATCTGGTCGAGCTCGCGCGCGCCTATCATCCATTCGGTGTCGGGCGTCTCGGGCACGTGCAGGCTGAGCACGTCCGACTGCGCCAGCAGCTCGGCCAGGTTCTGCACCTGGCGCGCATTACCCAGCGGCAGCTTGGCCACCACGTCATGAAAAAGCACCCGCATGCCCAGCGCCTCGGCCAGCACCGACAGCTGCGTACCAATGGACCCATAGCCCACGATGCCCAGGGTCTTGCCGCGGATCTCGTGCGAATGCTCGGCCGTCTTGAGCCAGCGCCCGCTGTGGGCGGCGGCATTCTTCTCGGGAATGCCGCGCAGCAGCAAAATGGCTTCGGCCAGCACCAGCTCGGCCACCGAGCGGGTGTTGGAATAGGGCGCGTTGAACACCGCAATGCCCCGCGCGCGTGCGGCCAGCAGGTCCACCTGGTTGATGCCAATGCAAAAGCAGCCCACAGCGGCCAGGCGTGGCGCATGCGCCAACACCTGCTCGCTGAGCTGCGTGCGCGAGCGGATGCCCAGAAAGTGCACCTCGGGCAGCAGGGCCTGGAGCTCTGCCTCGTCAGGCGCGCCAGTCAGGCATTGGATCTGGCAGTAGCCGGCCGCCTCGATGGCTTGCACGGCCGAGGCGTGGATGCCTTCGAGCAGCAGGAAGCGGATCTTCGTTTTGTCCAGCGAGGTCTTGTCGATGGCGGTCATGCCGCAGTCTGCGGCCGCCCGCAGGGGTGGCATGCAAACGCCCGCCGATGACTGCTGTCATCGCGGCGCGCGCGCGCCCACGGCGCCCTCGCCTACAGTCCCGGTTCCGCGGCGGGTCGCCTCAGCTGCGCGGCCGCACGCTCACGTCGGCGCTGAGGATGTCCTCGACCTGGTCACCGATGTCCACGCGCAAGGCGCCCGAGGCCGAGACACCCAGGGCTCGGCCCTGGCGCCCATCGGACAGCTGCACCTCGCGCCCGGCCAGCAGGTCGCGGCGTGCAAAGCGCTCGGTGAAGGCGGCAAAGCCCTGCTGTTCAAAGCACTGCAACGTGCGCACCAGCGGTGCTGCGACCGCCGCCAAGGCGGCAGGGGCGTCCAGCAGGGGCGCGGCTTCCTGCAGCCAGGCGGGAGCCTGCGCGGCCATGGCCTGGCCGGGCGAGGGCGGGGGCACCCACGCGGGTGCGGGCCGGCACACGTTGATGCCCACGCCCACGATCACATAACGGGCAGGGCCCACGCTGGCGGTTTCCACCAAAATGCCGGCGAGCTTGGCGCTGTCCAGCCAGAGGTCGTTGGGCCACTTCAGGCGGATGTCGGCGCCCGAGGCTTGGGCCAGGCTCTCGGCCAAGCTCGTGCCCACGGCCAGCGAGAGGCCGCCCCAGTCGGCCGGGCTCATCACCAGGCCCAGCGAGAAGGTGAGTGCCGAGCCGGGCGGGGTGTGCCATTGCCGGCCCAGGCGGCCGCGGCCGGCGGTCTGGCGCTCGGCCACCAGCAAGGTGGGCTCGGTCCGGCCCGCGCGGCAGCGGCGCATGAGCTCGGTGTTGCTGGAGTCGATCTCGGGCAGCACCTCCACGGTGAAGCCCGGCAGTTCAGGGGCCACGGCCTCCCAGATGGCTTCGGCCGGCCAGCGCAGGGGTGGGTTCACGGCAGGACCAGGCTTTAGGCTTAGGACTTGCGCTTGCTTTTAACTTTGCCCTTGCCCTTGCCCTTGTCTTTCTTCTTCGATTTCTTCTTTTTGGCGGGCTCGTCCTTGGGCGCCAGCAGCGTGCCGCGGCAGCCGGGCGCGCCGCACCAGCAGGGGTACTCGGCCAGGAGCTTCTTGGTGTAGGGCGCGTCGATGATCAGCCCGTAGTCATAGAAGAGCTCATTGCCCGCAGGGATGTTGCGCAGGGCCTTGATGAAGACGCGGCCCTCCTGCTCGTCGGCCTCGCAGTTGGGCGCGCAGCTGTGGTTGATCCAGCGCGAGGAGTTGCCGCCGTGCTTGGCATCGATCACGTGCTTTTCATCCACGTGGAAGTAGAAGGTGTGGTTGGGGTCCGTGGGATCGTGCGGATGGCGGCGCAGCGCTTCCTTCCAGCTGATGACCTCGCCCACGTATTCAATCAGCACCTCGCCTTCGGCCAAGTCCTGCACCGCAAACACGCCCTTGCCATGCACGCCCGAGCGCCGCGTCTGGATTCGACGGACGGGAGCCACCGCAGCGGCGCCGGCCGTGGGGGCCTGGGACTTGGAAGAGCTGTTTTTGGGCACGATGGGAATTTTGGTATGGTTAATTAGGCAGGCGCGCGCGGGCGTGTGTGCGTGCGCGCGAGGCGGCATTGTAGGGGCCGGTCCCCACAGCCAGCGCAACCCAGACAGGGCAGACCGATGAGCACGCGGTCTGCGAACAATCGAAGTGGTGACGAAGATGAAGACATTGGTGATTGCAGAAAAGCCCTCGGTGGCACAGGACATCGTGCGGGCCCTGACCCCCAGCGAGGGCAAGTTCGAGAAGCAGGACGAGTTCTTCGAGAACGAGGCATGGATCGTCACCTCGGCCGTGGGCCACCTGGTGGAGATCCAGGCGCCGGAGGAGTTCGACGTCAAGCGCGGCAAGTGGAGCTTTGCCAACCTGCCCGTCCTTCCGCCCTTCTTTGATCTCAAGCCCATCGAGAAAACCAAGGGCCGGCTCAACGCCATCGTCAAGCTGGCCAAGCGCAAAGACGTGGGCGCTTTTGTGAATGCCTGCGACGCGGGCCGCGAAGGTGAGCTGATCTTTCGCCTGATCCAGCAGTACGCCAAGGCCAAGCAACCGGTCAAGCGCCTGTGGCTGCAGTCCATGACGCCGGCGGCCATCCGCGAAGGCTTTGAGAAGCTGCGCACCGACGCGCAGATGCTGCCTCTGGCCGATGCCGCGCGTTGCCGCTCCGAGGCCGACTGGCTCGTGGGCATCAACGGCACGCGGGCCATGACGGCCTTCAATTCGCGCGATGGTGGCTTTTTCCTCACCACCGTGGGCCGGGTGCAAACGCCCACGCTGTCGGTGGTGGTCGAGCGCGAAGAGAAGATCCGCAAGTTTGTGAGCCGCGACTACTGGGAAATCCATGCCAGCTTTGCCGCCCAGGCGGGCGAGTACGCGGGCAAGTGGTTCGACCCGCAGTGGCGGCCCGCCCCTGGCGAGGGCGAAGAAAAGGACAAGGAGCAGCGCGCCGACCGCCTGTGGTCCGAGCGCGAGGCACAAGCCGTGGTGGACGCCGTGCGCGGCAAGACGGCCACGGTGACGGAAGAGTCCAAGCCCACCACCCAGGCCTCACCGGGCCTGTTTGACCTGACCACCCTGCAGCGTGAGGCCAATGGGCGCTTCGGCTTTTCGGCCAAGACCACGCTGGCGCTGGCCCAGAGCCTGTATGAACGCCACCAGGCCCTGACCTACCCCCGTACCGACTCCAAGTACCTGCCGGAAGACTACCTGCCGGTGGTCAAGCAGACCCTGGAGTCGATTGCCGATAGCGGCCTCAAGCACCTGGCACCGCACGCGCTGACGGCGCTGAACAACAGCTACGTCAAGCCCCTGAAGAAGGTGTTCGACAACGCCAAGGTCTCGGACCACTTTGCCATCATCCCCACCGGCAAGATGCCCACAGGCCTCTCAGATGCCGAGCAAAAGCTCTACGACTTCGTGGTGCGCCGCTTCATGGCCGTGTTCTTCCCCAGCGCCGAGTACCTGGTGACCACGCGCATCTCGCAGGTGGGCCCGCACCACTTCAAGACCGAGGGCAAGGTGCTGGTCAAGCCGGGCTGGCTGGCTATCTACGGCAAGGACGCGGCCGATGAGCTGGCCGACGCCAAGGACGGCGACAAGGGCCAGCCCTTGGTGCCGGTGCAGCCCGGCGAGCAGGTGCGCACCGACAGCGCCGAAGCCCGGGGCCTGAAGACCCGGCCGCCTGCGCGCTACAACGAGGGCACGCTGCTGCGCGCCATGGAGACCGCTGGCAAGGAGATCGAGGACGAGGAGCTGCGCGAGGCCATGCAGGAAAAAGGCCTGGGCACCCCGGCCACGCGCGCGGCCACCATCGAGGGCCTGATTGCCGAGAAATACATGCTGCGCGAAGGCCGCGACCTCATCCCCACGGCCAAGGCCTTCCAGCTCATGACCTTGTTGCGCGGCCTGGGCGTGGAGGAGCTCTCGCGCGCTGACCTCACCGGCGAGTGGGAGCACAAGCTGGCCCAGATGGAGAAGGGCCAGCTCAGCCGCGAGCAGTTCATGGCCGAGATCAACGCCATGACCGAAAAGCTCGTGGCCAAGGCCAAGGGCTATGACAAGGACACCATCCCCGGCGACTACGCCACCTTGCAGACGCCCTGCCCCAACTGCGGCGGCGTCATGAAGGAAAACTACCGCCGCTACACCTGCACCGGCAAAACTGGCCAGGGCGCAGAAGGCGAGGGCTGCGGCTTTTCCTTCGGCAAGACCCCGGCCGGCCGCACCTTCGAGGCGGCCGAGGTGGAGCAGTTCCTGCGCGAGCGCAAGATCGGCCCGCTGGAGGGTTTTCGCTCCAAGGCCGGCTGGCCCTTCACGGCGGAGATGGTCATCAAGTGGGACGAGGACAGCAAGAACTACAAGCTCGAGTTCGACTTCGGCAGCGATGACGCGGCAGAAACCGGCGAGATCGTGGACTTTGCCGGCAGCACCTCGCTGGGCGCCTGCCCCAAGTGCGGTGCCGCCGTGCACGAGCACGGCAAGAACTATGTGTGCGAGAAGTCGGTGCCCACCGTGGCCCAGCCCACGCCCAGCTGCGATTTCAAGACCGGCCAGATCATCCTGCAGCAGCCGGTGGAGCGCGAGCAGATGCACAAGCTCCTGAGCACCGGCAAGACGGACATGCTCGAGAAGTTCGTCTCCACGCGCACGCGCCGTGGCTTCAAGGCCATGCTGGCCTGGGACGCCGAGGCGGGCAAGGTGAATTTCGAATTCGCGCCCTCGAAGTTCCCGCCGCGCAAGCCGGCTGGCACGGGCACGGTGAAGACGCCGTTTGGCAAGAAGGTGGCGGTCAAGGCGCCGACCAAGGCGGCCGCCAAGAAAGTGGCTGCCAAGAAGGCACCGGCCAAGGCGGCGGCTCCCAAGGCGCCGCGCAAGGCCACGGCGGCGTCGAGCCTGCAGCCCAGCGCGGCCCTGGCCGCGGTGATCGGCAGCGAGCCGGTGGCGCGCACCCAGGTGATCAAGAAGCTGTGGGACTACATCAAGGCCCAGGGCCTGCAGGACGCCAGCAACAAGCGTGCGATCAATGCCGACGCCAAGCTGCTGGCGGTGTTCGGTAAGCCCCAGGTGACCATGTTCGAGCTCGCCGGCATCGTCGGCAAGCACCTGGGCTGAAGAGGCTTACAGGCTGTCGTGCTGTCCTGAAAAGCGCACCGTGATCCGCGTCCCTGGCCAGGGCGCGGGCCGGTCGCAGCTGTCGATGCTGACCTGCGCGTCGTGCTGCTGCGCGATCTCGGCCACGATGGCCAGGCCCAGGCCCGAGCCGTCCACGTTGGTGCCCAGCGCGCGGTAAAAGGGCTGGAACACCAGCTCACGCTCGGCCTGCGGAATGCCGGGGCCGGTGTCCTCCACCAGCAGCACCAGCACGCCGCTGAAGCGGTCGGTCAGGATGTGCGTGGTCACCTGGCCACCCTCGGGGGTGTAGTTGATGGCGTTGTCGATCAGGTTGCGCACCATCTCCTTGAGCAGGGTGCCGTTGGCCTCGAGCTGGCTGGGCTTTTCGCCCGGCTCGGGGCCTTCGTATCCCAGGTCGATCTGCTTGTCGAGCGCGCGTGGCAGTGATTCCTGCAGGGCCTCGGCCACCACGTCCACCAGGTCCACGCGCTGCTTGGCCAGGCTTCTGCCCGCGGTCTCGGCGCGCGCCAGGGCCAGCAGCTGGTTGACGGTGTGCGTGGCGCGCACGCTGGCCCGGCCGATCTGCTTGAGCGATTTCTTCAGGTCTTCTGCGCTGGTCTCGCGCTGTGCGAGGTCAGCTTGCATGCGCAGCCCCGCCAGCGGCGTCTTGAGCTGGTGCGCCGCGTCGGCCAGAAAGCGTTTTTGGGTGCTCAGCGACACCTTCAGGCGGCTGAGCAGGTCGTTGATGGAGGACACCAGCGGCGCCACCTCCTCGGGCACCACACTTTCATCGAGCGGGCTCATGTCGTCGGCCTTGCGGGCGCGGATGCGCCGCTCGAGCTGGGCCAGCGGCCGGATGCCGCGCACCAGGGCCAGCCACACCAACAGCACCGCCAGCGGCAGGGTGACGAACTGCGGCACCATCACGCCCTTGACGATCTCGGTGGCCAGGGTCTCGCGCTTTTCCAGCGTCTCGGCCACCTGGATCAGCAGCACCTCGGGCTGCGGTGTGTCCAGCGCCACCCAGGCATAGGCCATGCGCACGTCCTCGCCCTGGATGGTGTCGTAGCGCAGTCGCACGTCGCCGTCGAGCACCGGTCCGGTCTCGGTTGGCTGGGGCAGGTCGAATTCGCCACCCAACACCTCGCCGCTGACTTTGCGCACCTGGTAGTACAAGAGATCGCTGTCGTCGGCACGCAGGATTTCGCGCGCCGGTGCCGGCAGGGAAAAACTCACCCGCCCTTCGCGCACCGCCACCAGTTTGGCCAGGGCCTGAACGTTGTATTCAAGGGCGCGGTCGAAGGGCTTGCCAGCGATGTTCTGCGCCACCAGCCAGGTCAGGGCCAGGCTGATCGGCCACAGCAACAGCAGCGGCGTGAGCATCCAGTCGAGGATCTCACCGAAGAGGCTGCGCTTTTCGCGCTGGAAGATCCTCAAGGCCGATCCTCAGCGCCGGCAAGCACGGGCAATGTGAAGGCCACCGGAGTCAGGTGATTTTTTCCAGGCAGTAGCCCAGGCCGCGCACGGTGGCGATGCGGATCGGGCCCTTCTCGATCTTCTTGCGCAGGCGGTGGATATAGACCTCGATGGCGTTGTTGCTCACCTCTTCGCCCCACTCGCACAGGCGCTCGACCAGCTGGTCTTTGCTCACCAGGCGGCCCGCGCGCTGCAGCAGCACCTCCAGCAGGCCCAGCTCGCGGGCCGAGAGTTCGACCATGTGCCCATCGATGGTGGCCACGCGCCCGGCCTGGTCGTAGACCAGGGGGCCGTGCTTGATGGTGCTGGTGGCCCCGCCCATGCCGCGGCGCGAGAGGGCGCGCACGCGCGCCTCGAGCTCCTGCAGCGAAAAAGGTTTGGCCATGTAGTCGTCGGCACCGTAGTCCAGGCCTTTGACGCGCTCCTCGATGCTGTCGGCGGCCGTGAGAATGAGCACCGGCATCACCGAGCCACGGGCGCGCAGGCGCTTGAGCACCTCCAAGCCATGCATGCGCGGCAGGCCCAGGTCGAGGATGAGCAGGTCAAATTCGCTGTTGGTCACCAGGGCGGTGTCGGCCTCGGTGCCGCTGGCCACGTGGTCCACCGCCGCCCCGGAGGCCCGCAGGGTACGCAGCAGACCGTCGGCCAGCACCTGGTCGTCTTCGGCAATGAGAATTCGCATGACAGTCTCCTCGGGTCGTTCTTGTCCGCCTTGGCCGCAGCGAAAGAGGGCCTTCGCCGCCTGCGGTGTGTATGGGTGTCGCCCTGCTTGAAATTCTAGGCCTTTGCTCGCGCTTGAGGGGCGGTCTTGAAGGCGTGGCCGCGCAGACGGCGCTGGCCCAGCTGCTCAGGGCTCGTAGCTGCCGGCATAGGCCTCCAGCCCCAGCGCCACCACCGTGGAGACGTCGGGCCCCACGGCCTGCGTGAACTCGGTCTGGGCCTGCGCCACCGCGCGGCGGAAGGCCTCCAGCCAGGCCAGGCCGGTGTCGGTGAACAGCACCTGACGGGCTCGGCGGTCCTGTGGGTCGGCCTCGCGCCTCACCAGGCCCCAGGCCTCGCACTGGTCGACCAGGTCGCCCATGGCCTGTTTGCTCATGCCGGCGCTCAGGGCCAGTTCGGTCAAGCGCGAGCCCTGCACCGCCAGGTGGCGCGTGATGTGGATGTGGGCCGCGCCGATCTGCTCGCGTGCCGCCAGGTTCGACAGCGCCAGGGGCACCTGCGCGTCGCTGGCCATCAGCTGCAGCACCCGCGCATCGAAGCGTCTCAGGGCATGGCCCAGCAGGCGGCCGAGGTGGGTCAGGCGCCAATGGTGGGCGCCGTCGGAGGCTGGGGCGGGGTCGGGATGGGGCATTCGTAAATGGTAAGGCAAACTGACCAAAAAGTGGGTTTACTTCCCGATATGCGCTGCTAAAGTACTGGTCATGCATCCAGCCTGTGCTTTCATACACGGGCCGGATCCGCCCCAGACAGTTGTCAATCCTCATCAAGGAGTTATCCATGGAAGCACCGGCCAAGCCCCTGAACACCGAGAAAGCCAAAGCCCTGCAGGCGGCGCTGGCGCAAATTGAAAAGCAGTTCGGCAAGGGCACCATCATGAGCCTGGGCGCCGGCGAAACCGCCGAGGACATCCAGGTGGTCTCCACCGGCTCGCTGGGCCTGGACATCGCGCTGGGCGTCGGCGGCCTGCCGCGCGGCCGCGTGATCGAGATCTACGGCCCGGAGTCTTCAGGCAAGACCACGCTGACGCTGCAGGTCATCGCCGAGATGCAAAAGCTCGGCGGCACCTGCGCCTTCGTGGACGCCGAGCACGCCCTGGACATCCAGTACGCGCAGAAGCTGGGCGTGAACCTCAACGACCTGCTGGTCTCCCAGCCCGACACCGGCGAGCAGGCGCTGGAGATCGTCGATTCCCTCACCCGCTCCGGCGCGGTCGACCTCATCGTGGTTGACTCGGTGGCTGCGCTCACGCCCAAGGCCGAGCTCGAGGGCGAGATGGGCGACTCCCTGCCCGGTCTGCAGGCCCGCCTGATGAGCCAGGCCTTGCGCAAGCTCACGGCCACCATCAAGAAGGCCAACTGCATGGTCATCTTCATCAACCAGATCCGCATGAAGATCGGCGTGATGTTCGGCAGCCCCGAGACCACCACCGGTGGCAATGCGCTCAAGTTCTACGCCTCTGTGCGCCTGGACATCCGCCGCATCGGCTCGCTCAAGAAGGGCGAGGAGGTCATCGGCAACGAGACCAAGGTCAAGGTGGTCAAGAACAAGGTGGCGGCACCCTTCAAGACGGCCGAGTTCGACATCCTCTACGGCGAGGGCATCAGCCGCCTGGGCGAGGTGCTCGACCTGGGCGTGGCCTGCAACGTGATTGAAAAGTCCGGCGCCTGGTTCGCCTACCAGGGCGAAAAAATTGGCCAGGGCCGCGACAACTCGCGCGAGTTCCTCAAGGAGAACCCGGGCCTGGCCATCGAGATCGAGAACAAGGTCCGCACCCACCTGGGCGTGCCGCTCATTCCCGTGACGGCCCAGTCCGCCAGCGAGGCCGGCGCAGACGAGGTGGAAAAGCAGCCCCGCAAGTCCAAGGCCGCCGCGGCCTGAGCCCGCTAGCCACCCCAGGAGGACACACCCATGATGGCCATCCACATTCTCTGGACCACGGGCAACATCTGCTACCGCCTCGTGCGCCTGCTCGGCCGCGCCCTGCGTGACCTGGCCGTGGTGCTCTGGCGCGAGGCGTGAGCCAGAAAATTTCCCTCAAGGGCCGGGCCCTGCGTTATCTGGCCGGGCGCGAGCATTCGCGCGCCGAGCTCGAACGCAAGCTGGCCCCGCACGAAGAAGAGCCTGGCCAGATCCGCCGCATCCTCGACGAGCTGCAGGCCAAGGACTTCATCAATGAGGAGCGGGTGATCGAATCGGTCATCCACCGCCGCGCCGCGCGCTTTGGTGCGGCCCGCATCAAGCAGGAGCTGGCTGGCAAGGGGCTGGCACCCGAGGCGGTGGCCGAAGCCATGGCGGGCCTCAACAGCACCGAGCTGGAGCGGGCGCAGGAAGTTTGGTCGCGCAAATTCGGCGGCCAAGTTCCCGCTGAGGCCAAGGAGCGGGCCCGCCAGATGCGCTTTCTGACGGCCCGTGGTTTTTCGCCCGAGGTCGTCAGGCGTGTCCTGCGTTGAAGGCCCGGTGGCTCAGGCCGGCACCATCACGAAGTCGTAGTCCAGCGTGTAGAAGGGCTGGCTCATGGCGCGCCCGTCGGGCGCCTGTCCGCCTTCATGGCGCTTGAAGTCACCAATGAGTGAAGGGCGCACGCCAAACACCGCATCGGCATCCAGGTGCTGGCTGTGGCGGTCAAAGATGTGCGTCACCAGGGTGCGCTGGCCTGGCGCCTGAATGCGAAAGTGCAGGTGCGCGGGCCGCCAGTTGCGGCCTGTTGTGGCGCGCAGCATGTGAATGGCGGTGCCGTCTTGCGGCACCGGGTAGTCCACCGGCAACACCGACCAGAAGCTGTAGCGGCCCTCGGCGTCAGTGCGCAGCTTGGCGCGTGCCCAGGGGCCTTTGGTGGCCAGGTCCTCCTGCACGTCATACAGGCCCCGGTCATCGCTGTGCCATACATCGATCACCGCATGGGCCAGCGGCTTGCCCGCCACATCCAGCACCCGCCCCTGGCTGAACATGGGCGTGCCTTGCGCGCCTGCACTGATGTCGGTCCCCAGTTCGAAAAAGGGCACGTTCTCGAGCATGAACGGACCGATCAGCGTGGGCTCGGTGGCGTGTGCCGGGCGCGGGTAGTCCTGTGTGATGGTCAGCATGGAAATGCCCAGTGCATCCGAGAAGATGATGAACTCATTGCGCCCCGGCGCGCACCATTTGCCCGTCTCCTCCAGCAGGTTCATGGCGGCCAGCCATTCGTCGGGGGTGAGTTTGACGTCGCGCACAAAGCTGTGCATGTGCCGGATGAAGGACAGCATGATCTGGCGCAGGCGCGGATCGGCCGTGTCCTCGTAGCGCTTGAGCACCTCTTGGGTGATCAGGTTGCTGTCGTCGTAGACGTTTTCCAGTCCTTGGCTGCTCATGGGAGATCCTTTGCGGGTAAATAAAAGCAGGTGATGCACCGCTGCATGACAAAAACGTCGCTCACCGGGTGGGTCCGGTGGCCTCATCCTCAAAGAGGCGAGCAGGCGGCAAGCAGGCGGGTGTCAGCGAATGTTTGACGCAGTCCGCCCGACGCCGATCAGGATTTACCCTGTGCTCGCCTTGCCCGTTGGCGATGGGGCAAGCCCCCATTTCGTCCCGATGAGCCTCAGCGGCCCATCCTCAACAGCCCAGCATCAATGACAGGTTCTGCACGGCGGCGCCACTGGCGCCCTTGCCCAGGTTATCGAGGCGCGCCACCAGCACGGCATGCCGGTACTGTTCGTTGGCGAACACACGCAGCTCCATCTGGTTGGTGTCGTTCAGCGCCAGGGCGTCGAGCCGGCCCGATTCCGGGGCGGCCTCCACCGTCACCCAGGTGCTTCCCGCATAGTGGTGGCGCAGGGCCGCTTCCAGCTGCGCACCGGTGGGCCGCGTGGGCAGCAGGTCCAGGTGCAGCGGCAGCTGCACCAGCATGCCTTGGCGGAAGTTGCCCACCGAGGGTGTGAAGATGGGCCGGCGCGTGAGCCCGGTGTACTTCATGATCTCGGCCAGGTGCTTGTGTGCCAGGCCCAGGGCATAGAGCTCAAAGAGCGGCGCCGTGCCGGCCTCGTAGGCCTCGATCATGGGCCGGCCGCCGCCGGAGTAGCCGCTCACCGAGGGCAGGGCCAGCGGGAAGTCGGCTGGCAGCAGGCCGGCATCCACCAGCGGCCGCAGCAGCGCGATGGCGCCCGTGGCGTAACAGCCGGGGTTGGCCACGCGGCGGGCCGACTGCACGGCCTCCTTCTGGCCGGCACACAGCTCCGGAAAGCCGAACACCCAGCCCGGTGCCGTGCGGTGCGCGGTGGAGGCGTCGATGATGCGGGGCTGGCGCTCGGCCGGCAGGCTGTCGACCATGGCCACAGACTCGCGGGCTGCATCGTCATGCAGACACAGGATGACCAGGTCCACCTGGCCCATCAGCTCGCGTTTGGCGTCGGGGTCCTTGCGGCGCTCGGGCGCAATGCTCAGCAGCTCGATGCCCGCCATGCCTTGCAGGCGCTCGCGGATTTGCAAACCGGTGGTGCCGGCCTCGCCGTCAATAAAGACTTTGGCCATGGGTCAAATTCCTGATGTCGATGGGGACGTTTGGGCTTGGACGTGGCGTGCGCGGGCATCGAAAGCGGGGTCCAAAAGAGGTTCGGCCGCAGGGCTCGCAGGCGCTCCAACGTAAGCTGCGCGAAATCTTTGCCGCGCTGCAGCATGATACAGTTCGGCGCTGTCGTGTCCAGCCTCGGACCAGCCTCGGCACAGGCTTATCGACCCGCTTCGTATGCATGCACATGACAGGCTCGTGCGCTTGCTGTGACCCCTGAATCTGTGAAAGTCCACCCATGAAAATTCACGAGTACCAAGCCAAGGAAATCTTGCGCACTTTCGGCGTGCCTGTCCCCCGCGGCATCCCTGCGTTCACTGTGCAAGAAGCTGTTGAAGCCGCCCAGAAGTTGGGTGGCCCGGTGTGGGTGGTCAAGGCGCAGATCCATGCCGGCGGCCGTGGCAAGGGCGGCGGCGTGAAGGTGGCCAAGTCGATCGACGAGGTCAAGGCCCGCGCCACCGACATCCTGGGCATGCAGCTCAAGACCCACCAGACCGGCCCTGAGGGCCAGAAGGTGCGTCGCCTCTACATCGAAGACGGCGCCGACATCCAGAAAGAGTATTACGTCTCCATCGTGACCGACCGCGCCACCCAGAAGGTGGCCTTCATCGCCTCCAGCGAAGGCGGCATGGACATCGAAGAAGTGGCGCACAGCACGCCCGAGAAGATCATCACGCTGTTCGTCGATCCGCTGGTCGGCATGACGGACGCGCAAGGCAAGGAACTGGCCAAGGGCATCGGCATGCCTGCCGACTCCGTCGCCCAGTTTGTGGACGTCTGCCAGAAGCTCTACAAGTGCTACATGGACACCGACGCCTCGCTGGTGGAGATCAACCCCCTGAACCGCGACAGCAAGGGCAACATCATTGCCCTGGATGCCAAGTTCAATTTCGACGCCAACGCCCTGTTCCGCCACCCCGACATCGTGGCCCTGCGCGACCTCGATGAAGAAGATCCGGCCGAAATCGAAGCCTCCAAGTTCGACCTGGCCTACATCTCGCTCGATGGCAACATCGGCTGCCTGGTCAACGGCGCGGGCCTGGCCATGGCCACCATGGACACCATCAAGCTCTTCGGCGGCGAGCCGGCCAACTTCCTGGACGTGGGTGGCGGTGCCACCCCCGAGAAGGTCACCGAGGCCTTCAAGATCATGCTCAAGAACCCCAAGGTCAAGGGCATCCTGGTCAACATCTTCGGCGGCATCATGAAGTGCGACACCATCGCCACCGGCGTGATCACCGCCTGCAAGGCGGTGAACCTCAGCGTGCCTTTGGTGGTGCGCATGAAGGGCACCAACGAAGAGTTGGGCAAAAAGATGCTGGCCGAGTCCGGTCTGCCGATCATCGCGGCCGACACCATGGCCGAAGCGGCGACGAAGATCGTCGCTGCCGTCAAGTGAGTCAAGGCCCGAACTGATCAGGAATCACCATGTCCATCTACATCAACAAAGACACCAAAGTCATCACCCAGGGCATCACTGGCAAGACCGGCCAGTTCCACACGGAAAAGTGCCAGGAATACGCCAACGGCAAGAACTGCTTCGTGGCCGGCGTGAACCCCAAGAAGGCGGGCGAGAAGATCTTCAACATCCCGATCTACGCCTCGGTCAAGGAAGCGGCCAAAGAAACCGGCGCCACTGTCTCCGTGATTTATGTGCCGCCGGCCGGTGCCGCTGCTGCCATCTGGGAGGCCGTGGAGGCCGACCTGGACCTGGCCATTTGCATCACCGAGGGCATCCCGGTGCGCGACATGCTGGAAGTGCGCAACAAGATGAAGGCCAAGGAAGCCAAGGGTGGCAAGAAGACCTTGCTGCTGGGCCCCAACTGCCCCGGTCTCATCACGCCTGAAGAGATCAAGATCGGCATCATGCCCGGCCACATCCACCGCAAGGGCCGCATCGGCGTGGTCTCGCGCTCGGGCACGCTCACCTACGAAGCCGTGGCCATGCTGACCGAAGTGGGTCTGGGCCAGTCCAGCGCCGTGGGCATTGGTGGCGACCCGATCAATGGCCTCAAGCACATCGACGTGATGAAGGCCTTCAACGACGATCCGGACACCGACGCCGTGATCATGATCGGCGAGATCGGCGGCCCCGACGAGGCCGAGGCGGCACAGTGGTGCAAGGCCAACATGAAGAAGCCCATCGTGGGCTTCATCGCCGGCGTCACCGCCCCTCCTGGTAAGCGCATGGGCCACGCTGGCGCGCTGATCTCTGGCGGCGCCGACACGGCCGATGCCAAGCTGGCCATCATGGAAGAGTGCGGCTTCACCGTGACCCGCAACCCCTCTGAGCTCGGCAAGCTGCTCAAGGCCCGCCTGTGAGCTCAAGGGTCAATCCGGAGGGCTGATGTAAGCAGTAGTACGCACGGGGCGGCTGCCCCACGTCCCTACACTGAACTCCCGTGAAAAAGCGCCTTCCGGCGCTTTTTCCGTTCCTGATGGGAGTGCTCAGCCATGTTCTTCGACCTCGATCTCACGTCCCCCTTGTTCTGGAGTGCCTTCGGCTCCATCCTCCTGGCCAACGTGGTCCTCTCCGGTGACAACGCCGTGGTGATCGCCATGGCGGCCCGCAGCCTGCAGCCCGAGCAGCGCAACAAAGCCATCTTCTGGGGCAGCGCTGCTGCCATCGTCATGCGGATCCTGCTGACCATCGTGGCCATCCGCCTGCTGACCCTGCCTTTCCTCAAGATCGTCGGCGCGGGCCTGCTGGCCTACATCGGCATCGATCTGCTCACCGGCGAGGACGATGGTGATGGCGACGCCAAGGAGATCAATGGCATGGGTTCGGCGATCCGCACCATCCTGGTGGCTGACCTGGTGATGAGCCTGGACAACGTGCTCGCTGTGGCGGCCGCGGCCAAGGGCAACCTGCCCATGCTGGTGATCGGCCTGCTGGTGAGCATTCCGCTGATCATCTTCGGTGCCACCCTCTTGACCAAGGTGATGGAGCGCTTTCCCTTCATCATCACCATCGGTGCGGGCCTGCTGGGCTTTCTGGCCGGTGAGATGCTGCTCACCGACCCGGCGGTCAACACCTACCTGGGTGAAATGAGCCACCAGGTGGTCACCATCGCCGGCCTCATCGGCGCGGCCTTCGTGGTGTTCGTCGGGCGCCACCTGAACCAACGCCAGCGCGTCGTCTCCGAGACCTGAGCCCGTCCCGGCCGCTCGCGCCGCCGCAGCGCGCGCTTCGGTCAAAAAATGTGCGTGGGCCCTTGGCGGCCCGCAGTCAGCCCCCTTGCAGCGGCTAACATCGGCGCCTGTTCCAGCGGCATGGTGGCCGCTGGCTGTTTTTTGGGAGTTCGTGCATGGCGGTCGTTCACAAAGGTTTCACCCTCATCGAGCTGATGATCGTGATTGCCATCATCGGTTTGCTGGCCGCCCTGGGCCTGCCGATGTACCAGGACTACACCGTGCGCGCCAAGGTCACCGAGCTCATCCTGGCCGCCACCCCGGCCAAGACCGCGCTCACGGAATCCGTGCAGGTGGGCAGCAAGTTGCCCGAGACCCTGGGCCTTGATGCCCAGAAATCCAAGTACGTGGCCAGCGTGGGCTATGCCCGGGATGCCGCAGACGCCAATGTCGGCGTCATCACCGTGACCGCTGCCGAGCAGCCTCGCATTGGCGGCAAGACCCTGCAGCTCAAGGCCACTCTGGGCACAGACGGCCAGCTGGCCTGGTCTTGCGGCCCGGGCGCCAATGGCATCGAGGCCAAGTACCTGCCGGCCAGCTGCAAGTAAGCCCGGCCGCTGTCAGGCCAGCACCTGCCTGGCCACCCCCACATAGAGCGGAATGCCCAACAGGATGTTGAAGGGGAAGGTCAGCCCCAGCGACATGCCGAAATAGATCGAGGGTTTGGCCTCCGGCAGGGCATAGCGCAGCACCGCCGGCACGGCGATGTAGGAGGCGCTGGCGGCCAACACCATCAGCAGCGCCCCGTCCCCGGGCTCGAGACCGGCCAACCAGGCCAAGCCCAGCGCCAGTGCGGCATGCGCCAGTGGTCCGAGCAGGGCGTAGGCCAGCAGCCAGGGCGACTGGTTTTTCAGCTCGCCCATGTTGCGAGCGGCCATCAGGCCCATGTCCAGCAGGAAGAAGGCGAGCATGCCCTTGAACAGGTCCACCGAGAAGGGCGCCATCACGGTCTTGCCCTCTTCGCCCGTGACCATGCCAATCACCATGGCGCCCAGGAGCAGCAGCTGCGCGCCATCGGTGAAGGACTCGTGCAGGATCTTGCCCAGCGGAATATGGCCTGGCGCGGGCCCCCCCGCCGTGTGGCCGGGCAGCTTTTGCCGCAGCGAATTGGCCAGCACCACGGCCATGATGATGGCCGGCGACTCCATCAGCGCCATGGCCGCGGCCATGTGACCACCGTAGGCGATGCCGTGGTTTTCCAGGTACTGGATGGTGGTGATGAAGGTCACCGCGCTGACCGAGCCATAGGTGGCGGCGATGGCCGCCGCATCAAAGCCATTGAGAAAACGCTTGAGCACCTGGTAGCCAATGGCCGGCACGATCAGGGCCAGGGCGATGGCGCAGCCCAGGCTCAGCGCCACATCCATGGTCAGGCCTGATTTTTCCAGCGCAAAGCCCCCCTTCAGGCCCAGCGCCATCAGCAGGTAGAGCGAGAGAAAGCGCGAGATCTGCGGCGGCACCTCCAGGTTCGAGCGCAGGCGCCCGGCCACCAGGCCGAAGAGGAAAAAGAGGATGGCGGGGTCGAGGATGCTCTGCATGGTGTGTTCAGGAATCTGGACAAGGATGCTAACAAGCTCGGCGATGAAGGGCTGCGCCCGTCCATTCCAACAGGCATGGCGCAGGGCCATTGGGCCAGGCCATGGCTCAAGGCGCGTGTGGCCCGGTCGGCACCGGCTTCGTGGTTGAATCACCGTTTTCGCATGGAGGAAAGCCGACGTGACCGATGCCTTGCTTATCCATCAGCCTGCGGGGGCTCCCCAGCAGCTGTTCCTGCTGTTCCATGGCGTGGGCGGCTTGCCGCAGGATTTGCGGGGCCTGGGCGAGCAGCTCGCGCAGGCTTTTCCCCAGGCGGCCATCGTGGGCGTGCCTGGGGCCTTCGCGGGCGACATGGGGCAGGGCCGGCAGTGGTTTTCAGTGCAGGGCATCGACGAGGCCAATCGCCCTGCGCGCGTGGCCGAGGCGCTGCCCCTTTTTCTGGACGAGGTGCGGCGCTGGCAGATGCGCACGGGCGTGGGGCCGGCGGCCACGGCCCTGGTGGGCTTCTCCCAGGGGGCCATCATGGCCCTGGAGGCCAGCAAGCAGGCCGAGCTGCTGGCCGCCCGGGTGGTGGCGGTGGCTGGCCGCTATGCCGTGCTGCCAGCTCAGCTGCATGCGCACTGCACCGTGCACCTCATCCACGGCAAGCATGATGAGGTGATGCCCTATGGCCTGACGGTGATGGCCGCCAAGCACTTGGTGGCCATCGGTGCGGACGTGACGGCCGATGTGCTGCCTTTTGTGCGGCACGAGATCCCGCCCGAGGTGTGCGCCTTGGTGCTCGAGCGCCTGCAGGGCCATATTCCGCAGGCGCGTTGGCGCGAGGCCATGGCGGCGGCCCAGGGCCATCGGCCCGGCTGAGTTGCTTTAGCCCACTCTTCAGCCCACGAGCGTGGGCGGCAGGTAGGCGCGCACCAGCTCGGCGGGCAAACCGGCCAGGCAGCGCTGGCGCACCTCGGCGGTGGCGCCTTGCAGGGCTGGCAGGTCCAGCGCGTCCTGGCCCAGCACCTGCACACCCAGGCTGGCCAGTCGCGACAGGGCGGACGCGTCCTGCGCCGCGGCGCTCTGGCGTTGCCCAGCCGTGGCCTGGGCCACTGCGGCCTCTAGTGCCTGGCGCTGCGCGCGGTCCAGGCCGTCGAACCAGGCGCGTGGGCACACCAGCAGCAGCACGCCAAAGAAATGCCCACTCAGGCTCACGTGCGGGTGGTGCTTCCAGAGCTCGAAGGTCAGCAGATTGGTCAGCGGGTTTTCCTGTGCTTGCACGGTGCCGTCTTGCACCACCCGCACCAGCTCTTTCACATCGGTGGTGAGGGCCTGAAAACCCAGGGCATCCAGTGCGTCGCGGTAGAGCTGGCTGTCGAGCGTGCGGATCACCAGGCCTGCGCAATCGGCCGGCGAGCGCAGCGGGCGCACCGCGTTGGAGATGTGCCGAAAGCCGTTGTCCCAGAAGGCCAGCACGTGAAAACCGCTTTGCCGGGCCACGGCCTCGCGCAGCATGGCGCCGGCTGCACCATCCAGTGCCGCAAGGGCCGCCCGCCGGTCCTCAATGGCAAAGGGCAGGTCCAGCACGGCCAATTCCGGCACCCTCGCCGACAAGTAGCCCGAGGCCATGTAGCCGATCTGTCGCTGGCCGGTTTCCACGGCGTTAAAGAGAGCGCCCGCGGTTTCGCCAGCGGCCGTGACATCGGCCTGCAGCTGCGCCGGACCCAGCGGGCCGCCGTCCAGCTGCGCCACCAGCTGCGCCAGCGCTTGCGTGAGGATGGAGGCTGCGCCCTGGTAACCGGCCACCTGCACGAGGGGGCTGCTCACGGCCTGGCCTCGGGTTCAGGTCGTGGTGATGTTGGCATCGCGAATGATCTTCTGCCAGCGTGCGTAGTCCTGCTCGACCACCTGGGTCAGCTGCTTGTCGTCGCGGACCCAGGGCTCCAGGCCCGAGCGGATGAGCTGCACCTGGAACTCACGGTCCTGCGCCACGGCCTGGGCTTGTCGGCGCAGCTCGGCCAGTGCGTCTTCAGGGGCCTCGCGGTGCAGGAAGAGCGCGATCCAGGAGGAGTAGTCGTAGCCCTTCACGCCCGCCTCCTGCAGCGTGGGCATGTCGCGGAACTGGGCGTGTCGTTCGCTGCCGCAGTAGCCGATGAGCCGCACACGTTCATCGGCCAGGAAGGGCTGGGCCAGCGACAGGGCCATGGACATCAGCTGCACCTCGCCCGAGGCCACGGCCAGCGCGGCCTGGCTGGCGCCCCGGTAGGGCACGTGCTCGAGCTTGACGCCGGTGTAAGCGTTGAACATTTCGGTGGCCAGGTGCTGTGGGCTGCCGATGCCGCCGGAGGCGTAGGTCACGCGCCCGGCCTTGGCGGCCTTGATCAGGTCGGCGATCGACTTGATGGGCGAGTTCCCCGGCACCGCAAAGAAGGTGGGAATGTTGGCAATGCCTGCCACGGGCACCATGTCGCGGCGCGGATCGCTCTTCATTTGCCGACCCTGCAGGTGCGGCAGGATGGTGACGATGCTGTTGTTCAGCGCCGCCACGGTACGGCCATCGGGTTTGGCGCGGCTCAGGCGCTCCAGCCCCACCAGGCCGGCCGCCGCGGCGATGTTCTCCACCGCGAAGCTGTTGCCCGGCATGCGCACGCGCAGGCGCTCGACCATGTGGCGCACCGCCACGTCGGAGGCGCTGCCGGCCTGCAGTGGCAGCACCAGGGTGATGGCCCCCGGTGGGTAGGCCTGGGCCTGGACGCTGCGGGCGCCGATCAAGCCCAGGGCAGCCGCGCCACCGCAGCGCAGAAGTTCTCGTCGTTGCATCGTGAATCCTTGCTTCAAGAGGGGGCCTAAGGGGAAGGCTGGCGGACCCGCAGGCCCGCAGCCGCGTCAGAAGGACGAGGCGGGAATGGGCGCTTTCTTGCTCATCACCTCGGACGCCGACTTGTCGTTCTCGCCGGCGTCGGTCCATTCGGGCACCCGGCCGATGCGCGCAGCCTCGTGCCAGGCGAAGTTGAGCTCCACCTTGATGCCGTTGATCGGCTCGCGCATGAAGAGCTGGTAGAGGTTGGAGTTGTGGGCCTTGCGCTCACTGAACTCCACGCCGTTTTTGTTCAGGCGCTCAATGAATTCCTCGATGCCCTCGCAGTTCAGGCAAAGATGGTCGATGCGGCCCGAGCCCATGGCACCGGCGGCCGAGAAGTCCTTGTCGCCGTCGGTGGGGGTCTTGAGGTAGGTGTCCTGGTGGTTGGAGTAGCGGGCCTTGCCGATGTGGATCACGTCCTGCTCGCCAATGTAGAGCCAGTACACCGGAAAGCCGAACTCCGGGTGGTAGCCGTTGCGAAAGCCCAGGTTCTCCACGAACCAGTCGCGCGTGCCTTCAGGGTCGTGCGTGAGGATCAGCAGGTGTTCAAGAAAGCGCAGTCCCATGGAGGTCTCCTTATGGTGGGTATGTCGTCCTAAGCGCAGGCCGGGCAGGGCTCAGGTCAGCTTCAACCGTACGCAGGGCCGGCTGCGCTGTCAAATACTGTCTGCGCGCTCTGCCATAGCAAGTTGCTATCCATCATGTATAAGCTCGGCAGTTGCCGCCGCAGGCGCCCCCCAAAATTTAAATAACAAGACGGAGAACCTCATGTCCGGACACGGTTTCCATGTGCATGGTCCCCACGACCACGAGGTCGAGCATGTCGCCCAGCACGGCGGCGACAGCTTCACCTCCCGCTTGGCGGTGCTGACGGCCATCCTCTCCACCGTGGGCGCCATCTTCGGCTACATGGGCGGCCATTCCCAGAACGCTGCGCTGCTTTATAAAAACGAGTCGTCCATTCAGAAGACTGCCGCGTCCAACCAGTGGAACTACTACCAGGCCAAGAGCAGCAAGCAAAACCTGGCCGAGTTGTCGGTGGTGCTGACCCAGGGCGAGGCCCAGCAGAAGTTCCGCCAGGAAATCGACCGCTACAAGGCCGAAAAGGCCGAGATCAAGGCCGAGGCGGAAAAGCTCGAAGCCGCCGCCAAACGCGCCAACGAGATGAGCGAGCTGGAAATGCATGTGCACGAGCGCTGGGCCATGGCCACCACGCTGCTGCAGATCGCCATCGCCCTGTCGGCCATCACCCTGCTCACCCGCAAGCGCTGGATGCTGCTGGGCGTTTATGGGGCCACGGGCCTGGGCCTGGCGGCCGGGGTGATGGGCTACCTGCATCTGTGAGCGCCTGTGGATCCTGGCCACGCGCCAGGACGATCCTTTGCGGCCTGGTGCTGGCCGCCGGCTGGAGTTGGGCGGTGGCCCAGGCGCAGGCCCCGGCCTGCCGCGTGGCCTTCGACATGGGCTCGTCCGGGGTGCGCGCCGCCGCCACCGGGCCCGGCACCACGGCGGCCATGCCCCGACGCGACATCGATCTGCTGCTGCCCCTCTGGCAAGGGCAGTCCCTGGAGGAGCCGCTGCCGCAGGTGATCACCCACCTGCAGGAACTGCCCCGGCAGGCCCGCTGGCCCGCTGACTGTGCCCGCCTGGGCGCCGGCTTTTCAGCCTGGCGCCTGGCCTGGCAACTGGACGGGCCCCGCCTGCTTGACCAGTTGCGCCTCCTGCACGCCCAGGCGCAGGTGCCCGTGTTGGTCATGCCGGCCCAGATCGAGGGCCGCTATGCCTATGAAACAGCCCAGCGCGTGCTGGGCCCACGCCTGAGCACCAGTCATGTGCTGGACATCGGCGGCGGCAGCTTGCAGTTGGCTGGGGCCGCTTCTTCCTTCAGTGCCGAGCTGGGCCAGAAGGCCTGGCATCGGCGCCTGTGCCTGGCCCTGCGCTCTACCCCTTCCTGTGCGCTGGAGGCCCTGGATGCTGCCGAGCTCCAGCGTGCGCGCAACCTGCTCGATGAGCTGCTGGCCGACCTGCCCGCTCAGCTGGGCACCGGCGTGCGCTTGACCGCCTTGAGCCGCCCCGTGACCCGCGGCGTGGCCCCCGCCCTGGCCCGGCTTCGGGGCGCGGCGCCCTCCCAGGCGGTGCCGAGCCTGTCGCTGGGCGATCTGCGCTGGGCCATCGGCCAGTTGGCGCCCCTGCCTTTGCAGGAAGTGGCCGCCCGTGTGGGCGCAGCCCCCACCTTTGCCGCCTACCTGCTGTCCGACCTGTTGTTGACCGAAGGCCTGCTGCGGGCCACCGGCGGATCTGCCCTGCAGCTGGCCGAGCTTGACCTGAACATCCTGCCTGCCCTCCTGGCCGATGAGCGGGCCTTTGCCTGGGGGGGCCGCTACCCCTGCTATCTCGAGCGGCTCGCATCTAAGGGCCCGGCGGCTTACTTCAGCGATCCGTCCACCTGCCGCGCGCCCTGAAAGCCGGCCCCCAGCCCAGCCGGGCCCCTGTCCCTGAGCGTTTCTTTATATGAATTAATAGTTGTTCAAAATTGCCTCGTGTTTAGAACAATATGATGAATGTCACTAATCTTTAAAAACAACCCGGTTGTTTGAAAGAGATGTGGTTTTTCGTCGAAGCGGGACTGGCCTGGCCCCGCTGTTTTTGTTTTGAGTGGGATGTGCGAGATGGCATTGAACTTCACGAGATGGCTTTGGCTGGCGGGTTTGCTCATGCTGCTGTGCCGGCCAGCGCAGGCGGCCGGTGTGGCCGAATTGCTCACCCTGGTGATGGAAGGCCACCCCAGCCTGCAGAGCCAAAGCCGCCTGGTTGACGGCGCCCAGGCCGAGCTGCGCGGTGCCAACTGGCAGTTCTATCCCACCCCTTCGGTGTCCACAGAGCAGGTGAATGCGGCCAAGAACGATGCCCTCTACAGCAAGGACGGCCGTGTCACCACCTTCAGGCTCCAGCAGCCCGTGTGGACGGGCGGTCGCCTGAGCGCCGGCGTCTCGCGTGCTGAGGCGGCCGTGGCCGCCGCCCAGGCCCAGGTAGAGGAATCGCGCCAGACCCTGGCCTTGCGCGCCCTGCAGACCTGGGGCGAATGGAAGCTGGGCGAGCAGAAGGTGCAGATCCAGCGCGAGGTCCTGCAGGCGCACGAGCAATTGCGCGATCTCATTCGCCGCCGCGTGGAAGCGGGCCTGTCTGCCGAGGCCGATGAGGTGCTGGCCCAAAGCCGGCTCGAGCAGGTCCGCGCTGACCTGGCCGGCGCTCAGGCTCAGCTGGCGGCCGCGCTGGCACGCTTTGAGCAGCTGGCTGGCCAGCGCCTGGAGCCTGCCCGCCTGGCCTCTTTTGTGGTGCCCCCCCGGCCGCTGCGTGACGAGCTGCCCGCCCTGCTCGAGCTTGCCTGGCGCCACAGCCCCACGGCCCTGAAGCTGCAGGCTCAGATGAAGCAACAGGACATGGAGCTGCAGCTGCGCAAGGCACAGCGCATGCCCGAGGTGTATGTCCGCGCTGAGCATCAGCAGGGCAGCTACAGCGCCACCGGCGCGAGTTCGGGCAACCGCTTGTTCCTGGGCCTGTCCTTCAGCCCAGGGGCTGGCCTGTCTGCCACGGCCGGCATCGATGCCGTGCTGGCCCGCCAGCAGGCCATGCAGGCCGAGATGGAGGTCAGCCGCCGCAACCTGAATGAGCAGGTGAGCGTGGAGCAGATCCAGCTGCTGTCCCTGCAGGCGCGCGAGCGCAGCTTGCGAGCGGGCTTGGGCTGGACGCAAGCCATGGTTGATTCCTGGGCCCGGCAGTTCCGCAATGGCCGCAAGACCTGGGTGGAGGTGATGAATGCCGCCCGGGAACTGGCGCAGGCACAGACCGCGCTGGCCGATGCCGAGGTGGGGCAGCGGGTCGCCCAGTGGCGCCTAGCCGTGCTCGCCGAGGGCCTGCCGGCCCTGCTGGCCGCCGTGCCAGCCTCGGCCCAGCCGGCACGCCCATGAAGGAGGCTCTGCAATGAATCCTTGCCTGCCTTTGCTTTTGCGCCTGGCCCAGCTCCAGGCCGAACCAGTGGACCGCCTGGCCCTGCAGGCCGTGCTCGAGCCCCACGAGGGCGCGCCAGCGCCAGCCGCTTTGCCGCGCGAGCAGCTGGCGCGCTGGATGTCGGCACTGCAGCTGCCCAAGCCGCGCTGGATCGATGCCGCCTCGATGGATCCCTCTGTGGGCCCCTGCCTGATCCACCAGAAAGAGGGCGGATGGGGTCTCTTGCGTGGGCGCACGGCCCAAAACGCCTGGCTGGTCGAGCACTTTGACGCCAGCACCCAGCGCTGGACGGAAACCGCCCTTGACGACCTGCGGGGCGCCCTGGTGGCCAAGCTTCGCCTGGCCCGGCCTTATGAGGTGGCCTCCAGCGCGGTTTACCGTTTGATCTGGCGTGAGCTGTTTGCCCGCAAGCGCGTCTGGGTAGAGGCTGTGGTGGCGGGCCTGATGATCAACCTTATTGCCCTGGCTGTTTCCTTCTACAGCATGCAGGTCTACGACCGCGTCGTGCCCACGGGCGCCAGCCAGACGCTGTGGGTGCTCACCATCGGCGTGTTGCTGGCCATGGTGTTTGAAATCCTGGCCAAGCTGGCCCGCGCGCAGCTCTTCGAGCAGCTGGTCGAGCGCGTCGACCGGCAACTGGCCCGCGAGGTCTACACCCGCTTTTTGGCCATTCGCCTCGACCAGCTGCCGCGCAGCGTGGGCAGTCTGGCCGGCCAGCTCAAGGGCTACGAGTCGGTGCGCAGCTTTCTGACTTCGCTCACCTCGCAGGTGATGATCGATCTGCCCTTTGCCCTGGTTTTTCTGGCCGTCATTGCCTGGGTGGGTGGCTGGCTCGCGGCCATTCCTCTGGTGCTCTTCGTCTTGGCCTTGTCCATGGGCCTGTTGCTGCGCCGGCGTGTCGAGGCCCTGAGCAATCAGGCCCACGCCGCCGGCAACTTCAAGACCGGCCTGCTGGTGGAGACGGTGGAAGGCGCGGAAACCATCAAGTCGGGCCAGAGCGGCTGGCGCATGCTCTCGCGCTGGATCGGTATCACGAACGAAGCGCGTGATGTTGATCAGCACTTGCGGCGCCTGAGTGAGCACGCCCAGTACGCTGGTGCGGCCTTCCAGCAGTTGTCTTATGTGCTGATGGTGGCCGTGGGCGCCCTGCAAATTTCGCGTGGCGAACTCACCATGGGCGGCCTGATCGCCTGCTCCATCCTCTCCGGGCGCGTGCTCGCGCCGGTGGTGACCCTGCCGGAGCGGCTCATCCAGTGGGCCCACACGCGCTCGGCGCTGCAGGGGCTCGATCGCCTCTGGGCGCTGCAGGACGACCACCACGGCCATGAGCAGGCCATCGTGCCCCAGGCCATCCATGGGCACTTCAGCCTCGAAGAGGTGGCCGTTAGTTACGGCCAGGGCCAGGCCCTGGCGATCGAGCAGCTGCAGATCCAGCCCGGCGAGAAGATCGGCGTGCTCGGCCCTGTGGGCGCCGGCAAGACCACGCTGCTGCGCCTGCTCAGCGGCATGTGCAAGCCGCAGGCCGGCATGGTCAAGCTCGATGGCCTGGACCTCGCGCACATTTCCAAGCCCGTGCTGGCCGAGTGCGTCGGCTACCTGCAGCAGGAAGGGCGACTGTTTTCCGGCACCTTGCGCGAGAACCTGGTGTTGGGCCTGATCGATCCCGGCGATGAGGCCATCCTGGAGGCCGCGCGCCTGACTGGCCTCATGCAATCTGTGGTGGCCACCCATCCCAAGGGCTTGCAGCAGCCCATTCATGAAGGCGGGCTGGGCCTGTCGTCTGGCCAGCGACAACTGGCCAACCTCACCCGGGTGTTTTTGCGGCGCCCGCGCATCTGGCTGCTGGACGAACCCACCGCCTCCATGGACGGGGCGCTGGAGCAGCAGATCATCAAGGCCTTGGCGCACACGCTACAGCCCGAAGACGTGCTGGTGCTGGTCACGCACAAGCCCGAGCTCTTGCGCCTGGTCGATCGGCTCATCGTCATGGCCGGCCACCAGGTGGTGATGGACGGGCCCCGGGACGCCGTGCTGCAGCGCCTGGCGGCTCCGCGCCAGCAGGGGCTGCCCTCCTCTTCATCCTCTTCCGCACCCCAAGGAGTCGCCGCATGAGCGAACGAGCGCCGCGCTTTCGCCCCTCTATGCTGATGATTCTGCTCGGCCTGTTCGTGGCCTTTGTGGCTTGGGCGTCCTGGTTCGAGATTGACCAGACCGTGCGGGCCCAGGGCGTCATCGTCACCAGCGCGCGCACGCAAATCATCCAGGCCGCCGACGGCGGCGTGCTCTCTGGAATCCTGGTGCATGAAGGGCAGGAGGTCAAACCCGGCCAACGCCTGGCGGTGCTTGAGAAGAACCGTTCCCAAGCCGCCTTCGAGGAAAGCCGCTCCAAGATGGCCGCCCTGCAGGCCGGACTCATCCGCGCCCGTGCCGAGTCGCAGGGCACAGCGCCGAGTTTCCCGCCCTCGCTGCGTGCCTACCCCGACTTTGTGCAGGCCCAAGAAAGGCTCTACGCGCAAAAACGCGACAGCCTGCGCGATGCCACCGCTGCCCTGGAGGGGGCCCTCAAGCTGGCGCGCCAGGAGCTGCAGATCAACCAGAGCCTGTTGGCCACGGGCGATGTCAGCCGTGTGGAAGTGATGCGCGCGCAGCGGCAGGTCGGTGAACTCGAGGCCCGTGCGAGCGAGGCCAACAACAAATACCTGCAGGAGGCCCGCGCGGAAGTGGCCCGCCTGGAAGACGAGCTGGCCTCGCAGCGTCACCGCCTGGAAGAGCGCCGCAGCATCCTGGAGCACACCGAACTGGTCGCGCCCGTGGCCGGCGTTATCAAGTCCCTGCGCGTGAACACGGTGGGCGGCGTGCTGCGCGCCGGCGATGAGCTCATGCAAATTTCGCCCACCGACAGTCAGGTGCTGGTGGAGGCCCGGGTCAACCCGGCCGACATCGGCCAGTTGGTGTTGGGTCTGCCGGTGCAGATCAAGCTCGACGCATTCGACTTCGCCGTCTACGGCATGCTCATGGGCACCCTTCAATACATCAGCTCGGACACCTTGGTCGAGCAGGGCGCCAACAACCAGTCCATCAGCTTCTACCGCGTGCGGGTGCAGCTCGACCCTCGCCAGGCCAACCCCAAACTGGCCCAGGTGCAGCTCAAGCCCGGCATGACCGCCATCATCGACATCAAGACCCAGACGCGCAGCGTGCTGCGCTACCTCGTCAAGCCGGTCATCAAAAGCTTTTCCGGGGCATTGAACGAGCGTTGATGCCACGCCATCACCTTGAGCAGTTCAGCCCCCTCGCCGGCCCCCTCTGGACGGCGCTGCGCCGCGAGCCCTTGTCACCCCCCTTGTGGCAGGCGCTGGCTCAGGCCTATGCGGCCTTGGGTCTGCCTTGGCACCTCACCTACGCCAGGACCCAGGCCAGGCGTGCGCTCCAGGCACAGGGCGGCGAGGCGGCCGCGTTCGCGCTGCCAGACGGCTCGACTCCCGCCTTCTGGGGCGAGAGCGATGCGCTGCTGGCCCGCAGCGGCCCGCCCTGGGCGGGCTGGGCGCAGGCCTGCGAGCGCCTTCAGCTGGCCACGCGCGACGACCCGGGCGACTGGCTCAGTTGGCTCTACCTCGCGCGTTGCCTGGAGCTGCCCCTGGCCGAGGGGTCTGGCGCTGCGGCCCCCGATCCCATGCTGCGCACGGCCGTGCGCCAGGCCATCGATGTCGAGCCCCTGCCCGGCGAAACCGGCCACCTGCTGGCCCAGTGGCGCCTGCGCGCCGGCCAGCCCGAGCTGGCGCTGGCGGCCTTGCGGGCCGTGCTGCTGCAGGCGCCGCATCGCCATGGTTCGTGGCTGCTGCAGGCGCAGGCCCAAATGCAGCTCGGGCTTGAGGCCCAGGCGCGCGAAGCCTTCGAGCGGGCCGGGCAGTCGCGCAGCCCCGACTTCCTGGCCCTGCTGGCCACCACCCTCTACCAGTTCAATTTTGCGCACGAGGCCCAGGCCGTGTGCGAGGCGCTGGTGAAGCTGCAGCCCCGGCGCGTGGCCTTTTGGATGCAGCTGGCCGAGATCCAGTCCAAGCTGGGTCAGCTTGCGCAGGCGCAGGCCAGCGTGGCGCAGGTGCTGCACATCGAGCCCGGCCATGCCGCTGCCCTGCGCTGGGCCGAAGACCTGCAGGCCGGCGGCCACAGCCGCGCGCAGTTCGAGCGCGAGTGGGCTCAGTTCGAGGCCCAGGGCCTGCAAGACAACGCGCGGGGCGCGCAGCGCCTGCTGATGCAAAGCCTCTACCAGGCGCACCTGGCGCCCGAGACCGTGGCTGACCTGCACCGCCGCGTGGGCCAGGCCATGCAGGCGCAGGCCCTGCAGGCCTTTCCTGGCCTGCCCCCTCCGGCGCCTCTGCCCTGGGACGGGCGCCGGCGCCTGCGGGTGGGTTACGTCACGGGCGACCTGCACCGCCAGCACCCGGTCAATGTGTTCATGCTGCCGGTGCTCCAGCAGCATGACCATGCGGCGTTTGAAGTCTTTGTGTACCAGACAGGCACTTTCATCGACAGCTACACCCGCCAGGCCCGGGCCTGCGCCGACCACTGGCGTGAGGTGGCCCAGCTCTCCGACCTGGCGCTGCGCCAGCAGATCGTGGACGACCGTATCGACGTGCTGGTGGATCTGGCGGGCCACACCGCCACGCACCGCCTGGCAGTGTTCGCCCTTCGAGCCGCGCCCGTGCAGATGAGCTACCTGGGCTACCCGCATTCCACTGGCCTACCCACCATGGACTGGATGATTGGCGACGCCGTGGTGTCCCCGCCCGAGCACGCGCCCTTGTTCACCGAGCAGATCGCGCGCGTGTCGGGTTCGGTGTTTTGTTGGGCGCCGGTCGACGACTACCCGTTGCCCCCTGATGCCGCGAATCCCCGCTCTGGCCCGGTGGTTTTTGGCTCCTTCAACAACCTGCTGAAGATGGACGACGACACCCTTGTTCTCTGGAGCCGCGTCTTGCAGGCCTGCCCGGGCGCCTGCTTGCTGCTCAAGTCGGCGGTGCTGGCCGATCCGCTGGTGCAGGCCCAGACCCTGGCGCGTTTTGCGGCTCAGGGCATAGGCCCCGAGCGGCTGCTGCTGCGCGGCCCCACCGAGCTCTCGCACATGATGCAGGCCTACCTGGAGGTGGACGTGGCCCTCGACCCCTTCCCCTACAACGGCGGCACCACCAGCCTGCAGGCGCTGTGGATGGGCTGCCCGCTGGTAACGCTGGCGGGCGGTAACTTTGTCTCGCGCATGGGGGCGAGCTTTCTCACCCACCTGGGCCGCCCGGAATGGGTGGCGCGCGATCCGGACGATTACCTGGCCATCGCCTTGCGCCTGGCCGCCCAGGTGCGCCAGGCGCCGTGGAGTCGGCAGGCCCATCGCCGCGCCATGCAGGTCAGCGCCCTGTGCCGCATTGAGGCGCATACGCGCGAGATCGAGGCTATTTACCGGCAGGCCGTGCAGGCCGTGCAGGGCGTAAAGCTCGCCCAAACCATTTAGGCCATTTAGGTCCTTTAGGCCATTCAGGCCCGCAGGCTCACTCCTGAACCACGGTGTTGCGCAAGATGCCGATGCGGCTGACCTCAACTTCCAGCACGTCGCCCGGGACCATGAAGACCTGAGGGTCGCGCCGATGCCCCACGCCGCCCGGTGTGCCGGTGGCAATCACGTCACCCGGCAGCAGGGTGCAGATGCTGGAGATGTAATGCACCAGCTCGCCCAGGTCCCAGGCCATCAGGTCAAAGCCGCTGTGCTGCATGACCTGGCCATTCAGGCGCGTGGTGAGCACCATGCTCTTGGGGTCGGGGATCTCGTCGGCCGTCACCATCCAGGGGCCGAAGGCGCTGCTGGCGTCAAAGTTCTTGCCGGCGGTCACGCTGTGCTTTTGGTAGTCGCGCACCGAGCCGTCCATCACGATGCTGTAGCCGGCAATGTGCGCCATGGCCTGGTCGGCCGGAATGTGGCGCCCGCCCTTGCCGATGATGAGGGCGACCTCGCCTTCAAAGTCAAAGCGGTCCGAGACCGAGGGCCGAACAATCGGCTGGCCGTGGCCCACCAGGGACTGCGGATGCTTGCTGAACATATTGGGGTGCAGCAGGTCTTCCTTGCCCGCCTCGAGCTGGTGCGCCTTGTAGGCCCAGCCCAGGGCGAACATGCGCATGTCGCTGCGCGGGTTCACGGGCAGCCATTCCAGCTGGTCCAGGGGGGCATCGGCCGGCCCCGTGGCCGCCATCTGCCGGGCCTCGGCCAGCAGGTCTTTGGCCAGCAAGTCCACCAGGTCTGTGCAACGACCTTGCAGTCGGGCACCCAGGTCCACAAAGCCGTCATCGCGCACGACCCCAAAAGTATGTTTGCCACGGAGCCGGATGCTGGCCAGTTTCATAGGTCGTCTTTCAGGGGTCGAGGTGTAAAACCTCAAGACTAGCAGGGCCGGGCAGCGGGTGACCGCGGGCGGGCCCGCGCCTGTGGCCGGCCCTCTTCGGGGGTAAACGTTAATTGTCGTCAGGCTCCTGCCCTTCCTAGACTGCAGTGAAGCTCATTGGAAAGTGACCATGCCCTCTTCGTTCTCACGCCGGCAATTTGTGTTGACTGCAGCGTCCTGCGCCGGGGCCAGTGCCCTGCCGGCCTGGGCCCAGGAGTTTCCCAACAAGCCCATCCGCATCGTGGTGCCGCAGGCCCCGGGCGGCGGCACGGACATTCTTGCGCGCAACCTGGCCGCGCGTTTGACCGAGCTGCTCAAGCAAGGCGTCACGGTGGAAAACCGCACCGGCGCCGGCTCCCTCATTGGCACGGAGCTGGTGGCTCGCGCGCCTGCCGACGGCTACACCCTGCTGATGGGCGGCATCTTCAATATGGTGATGAACAAGGCCCTGATCAAGAACCTGTCCTATTCACCTGAAAACGATTTCGTCAGCCTGGGCTATGTCTCTGCCTACCCCTTTGTGCTGCTCACGCGCGCAGATCTGCCGGTCAACAACCTGGCCGAGCTGGCGGCCTATGCCAAGGCGCGGCCCGGCAAGATGACTTACGGCTCGGGCGGCCTGGGCACGCTGCAGCATGTGTGGGGGGCTATCCTCACCAGCAGCCTGGGGCTCGACATGGTGCACGTGCCCTTCAGGGGCGCGGCCCCGGCCCACCAGGAAATGATGGCCGGCCGCGTCGACATCATGTTCGACAACATCTCTGCCGCCAAGCCGCATATTCAGGCCGGCCGGCTCAAGGGGCTGGTGGTCTCGTCGGCGCAGCGCAGCCCGCAGTTTCCCAACATGCCCACCGTCAACGAGTCGGGGCTCACGGCCTTTGAGGGCGAAAGCTGGTTTGGTGTGTTTGCGCCCGCCGCCACGCCTGCGCCGGTGGTGGCACGGCTGCGCGAGGCCTTGGCCTCCATCAACCGGGAGCAGGAATTCGTGGCCCGCGTCGAGCGCGACGGCGGCCGCCTGCTGAACATCCCGCCTGCTCAGCAGCAGGGGTTTTTGCGCGATGAGATCGAGCGCTGGGTCGGCGCGGTCAACCGCCACAAGGTCTCAGCCGAATAAGGCGCAGGGCCGCGCCCTCCAGCGGCGCAGGGCCGACCCGCAGCGCTAGCGGGTGTGCGTTTCTTTGATCTGCAGCGCCATCTGCGCCTGCCATTGGTCCATGGGCTTGAGGCCAGGTTTGCCTTGCACATGCCCCAGCGTGCGCGCGTGGATGGCCTCGTCCGACAGGTCCAGATCCAGCGGCTCTAGGTAAGGCTGGTCCACATGCCAGGGCGTGTCCAGGTACACCTCAATGCGGTTGTCCTCCGGGTCCCAGAAATACAGCGACCATGAGTTGCCGTGGTCCACGGCTTGCTGCCGCAGGACATCGTTGCGCGCGTTCAGCAACTGGCGCATATCGCGCAGGCCCTGCAGGGCATCAACCTGGAAAGAAATTTGTTGCAAGCCGTAGCCTGGCCCCCGCCCCGGCGGGCGGCCGGTCTCCATCACCAGCTGGTGGTGCGAGCGGGCATCGCGGCTGAGAAACACCACGTGGTGGTCGCGCACAAAGCCCGTGTCGGTCACGACAAAGCCCAGCACCTCCTGATAAAAGCGGGACATCATGTCGATGTCCCACACGTACATGCCCATGTGGCGCAAGTGCAGGGCAGGTGGCAAGGCCGGTGGTGTGGCGGGGGTGCTCATGGTCAGGGTGCGTGTTTCTCAGGCTTTTTTGAAGTCGATCTGCACCGACTTGTGGTGGATCTTCCAGCGGCCTTCATGCAGCACCATGTCGTCGGTGTAGCGGCCCAGCAGCGCCGGGCCATTCATAGGAGCCGGCCTCGGGCCGTCGGGCGGGCCGTCGTGGCGAAAGACGGCGACATACGAATGCACCCGCACCCGGCCCTGGGGCAGGGCCTCAAAGCGCAGGTTGGAGAGCTGATGGCGCACAAAAATCTGGCCCGGCTGCCGGCGCGCCACCCAGGCCGCCAACTCACTCAAGCCGTGAATCGTGCCGTCGGCCCGCACCCAGGTGCCGTCGGGCGCAAAAAAGTCCAGCATGGCCTCGAACTCGTCGGCGTCAAAGTGTGCCGTGAAGGCCATGAGGCTGGCCTGGCAGGCCATCTGAATGTCTACGGGGACGTCGGCGGCAGGGGTCATGGGAGCGGCAGGGGTCGGTCAGAGGGTCAAAACATGAGCATGTGCCGGAACCTCGGCCAGCGCGCCTAGGGATTGCCCTTGCCGGGGCAGGCACCCTCAACCGGCCGCCACCCAACTGCCACTCTTGCCGCCGTGCTTTTCCAGTACCTTCACATCGGTAATTAGCATGCCGCGGTCGATGGCTTTGCTCATGTCGTAAATAGTGAGCAGGGCGATTTGCACGGCGGTCAGCGCTTCCATCTCCACGCCGGTGGGGCCCACGGTCTCCACCGTGGCCTGGCAGCTGACGGCGGCAGCCGCCTCGTCGATGCGGAACTCGACCGCCACGCGCGTGAGGGCCAGCGGATGGCACAGGGGGATGAGCTCGCTGGTTTTCTTGGCGGCCATGATGCCGGCGATGCGGGCCACGCCCAGCACGTCGCCCTTGCGGGCGCTGCCTTGCTGGATCACCTGCAGGGTTTCGGGCCGCATGGCAATGCGGCCTTCGGCCACAGCCACCCGGTGCGTGGCGGCCTTGGCGGCCACGTCCACCATGTGGGCCTGGCCTTGTGCGTCAAAATGCGTGAGTCCCGAATTGGCGGTCATGAGTTACCGGAGCTTTACAAGGAGGCGCCATCATAAGAGCATGGCGTGCCTGTCCGGTGCGCCCTGAGCCCGCCGATCCGCCCTGCCTGCTGCCTTGACTGGCTGATGCCCGCATGACCTTGTTTCCCCGCCTGTCTCTGTTGGCTGCCTTGATGGCGGTGGCCACGGCCGTGTCGCCCGGCGCTGCCTTGCAGGCACAGCCTTTGTCGCCGGCGCCCTTGCCCGCCCTGGGCGAGGGCGTAGACCTACCCCTGGCGGTCGAGCGCCGGCTGGGCGACCGGATCGCTGCCAGCATTTACCGCGACGAGGCTTACCTCGACGACCCGGTGCTGGCCGAGTATCTGCAGGCCATCTGGCAGCCCCTGATGACCGCGGCGCTCAAACGTGGCGAGATCAGCCCCGAGCTGCAGGAGCGCTTTGCCTGGCACCTTTTTCTGCTCCGCGACCGCTCGGTCAATGCCTTCGCGCTGCCCGGGGGTTACCTGGGCGTGCACACCGGCCTCTTGGCCGCCGTGGCCACCCCGGACGAGCTGGCCGCCGTGATGGGCCATGAGCTCAGCCACGTGAGCCAGCGCCACATTGCGCGCCTGTTCACCCAGCAGCAGCGGCAAGCCCCCTGGGTGATGGCTGCCATGATCCTGGGCGTGATGGCTGCCTCGCGCAGCGGCAGCGCGGGCAACATGGGCAACGCCGCCATCATGGGCGGCCAGGCCCTGGCCATTCAGGGTCAGCTGAACTTCTCACGTGATATGGAACGCGAGGCCGACCGCGTGGGCTTTGGCGTGCTGACCGATGCCGGCTTCCAGCCCGAGGGCGTTTCGGCCATGTTCGAGAAGCTGCAGCTGGCCAACCGCTTCAACGACAACGGTTCCTTCCCTTACCTGCGCTCGCACCCGCTGACCACCGAGCGCATTGCCGAGGCGCGCGCCCGGGTGCAGCACAGCAGCCATGCCCATGCCTCCGAGCGCCGCGCCGCCGGCCTGCCCAGCCTGGCCTACCACGCGCTCATGGCCGGCCGCGCCCGCGTGCTGGGCCAGCCCGACGCAGAGACTTTGCAGTTCAGGCTGCGCGAGGCGCGGCAGTTGCCCGCCAGCGCCACCCCGCCGCAAAGGCTGTCGGCCTTCTATGCCGCCGCCTGGGCCGCTGCCCGCCTGCGTGACGGCGGCTCGGCGCTGGCCTGGCTCGAGCGCCTGCAGGTGCAGGCGGCAGGCGATGCCCAGGCCGCGCGTGCGGCCCAGCTGCTGGGCACCGAGATCGACGACATGCTGGGCCGCCGCGCCGAGGCCGCCGCCATCAATCTGTCGGCGGCCCGGGGCCGCGCCGAGCTGCTGGTGCAGTCGCAGGCGCTGGTGAACGCGGGCCGGGGGGCGGAGGTGGTGGACCCGCTGCAGACCTGGATCAGCCGGTACCCGCGCGATGCCCTGGCCTGGCAGTTGCTCGCCCAGGGCTTGCAGCAGCAGGGTCAGGCGGCCCGCGCGGTGCGCGCCGATGCCGAGGGCCGCGCTGCGCAGCTCGATATTCAGGGGGCGGTCGATCGCCTCAAGGCCGCGCAGGACCTGCTGCGCAGCGGCCGGGGGGAGGTCTCGGGGGCCAATCTGCACATCGAGGCGTCCATCATCGATAGCCGACTGCGCCAGCTGCAGGCCTCCATCCGGGAACAGGCGATCGAGGACAAGCTCAATCGCTAGCTGCAGCACCTTCGCCCGCTGAGCCGGCAAGTGATGCTCAGGGCTGAGCGCCCAGGCGCTGCAGCAGCAGCCGCATGATGCGCTCGGCATAGCGGCTGGCCACGGTCTGCACGAACTGCGTGAAGTCCTGGTGCGCTGTGTCATCGGCGCGGTCGGAGATGGTGCGCATGGCGGCAAAGGGCAGGCCGTGGTCGGCGCAGACCTGGGCGACGGCGGCGCCCTCCATCTCGACGGCCAGCGCCTCATGGCCTGCCGCCCGCAGCCGCTCTTGCAGCTGCTGGGATTCCTCGGCGCCGCACACGAAGCGGTCGCCGCTGGCCACCAGCCCGCTGTGCAGTTGCGCGGCGGGCCAGCCTTCGGCCAGGGCGGCCTGCACCGACTCGGACAGCTGCTGGCTCAGCGCGGCATGGCATTCAAAGCGGCTGCGCCCATAGGCGGGCACCTCGTAGCGGGGAAAGAGGGGCGAGGCGTCGAGGTCGTGCTGCAGGAAATCCTGGGCCACCACCACGTCGCCCACTTTCACGCCCGGAGCCAGGCCCCCGGCCACCCCGGTGAACACGATGGCGCTGGCGCCAAAACGCTCGATCAGCAGGGTGGCGGTGCTGGCCGCAGCCACCTTGCCGATGCGCGAGACCGTGAGCACCACCGGCACGCTCTCCAGCGTGCCGAGCCAGAAGTTGCGGCCGGCATGCGCCACCTTCTGGGCTTGCTGCAAGTGGTCGATCAGGCCGCGCTGTTCATCCACCAAGGCACTGAGGATGGCCAAGCGGCCGGGCGGCAGAGCCCAGGGCGAGGAAGGGGGCATGCCCTCAGGCAGGTTTGTTGTCGCGCAGTTCGCGGCGCAGGATCTTGCCCACGGGGGTCTTGGGCAGGTCTTCGCGGAAATCAATCACCTTGGGCTGCTTGTAGCCCGTGAGGTTGGCGCGGCAGTACTCGCGCACCTGTTCTTCGGTGAGCGCCGGGTTCTTGCGCACGATCACCAGCTTGACGGCTTCGCCCTGCTTGTCGTCGGGCACGCCCACGCAGGCCACCTCCAACACGCCGTCCAGGCTGCCCACCACGTCTTCCACCTCGTTGGGGTAGACGTTGAAGCCGCTGACCAGGATCATGTCTTTCTTGCGGTCGACGATCTTGAAGAAGCCCTCTTCGGTGACCACGCCGATGTCGCCCGAGCGGAAGTAGCCGTCGGGGGTCATCACGCGGGCAGTTTCGTCGGGTCGCTGCCAGTAGCCGGCCATCACCTGCGGGCCCTTGATCGCGATCTCGCCCGGCGTGCCCTGCGGCATGTCGTGGCCATCGTCATCGATCAGCTTGAACCAGGTGCTGGGAATCGGCACGCCGATGGTGCCCGTGAAGTTTTTGCTGGTGACCGGGTTGCAGCTGGCCGACGGCGAGGTTTCCGACAGGCCATAGCCCTCGCAGATGGGGCAACCGGTCTTCTCCAGCCACAGTTTGGCCACGGCGTTTTGCACCGCCATGCCACCGCCCAGCGACACCTTCAGGTGCGACCAGTCCACGGTGTGGAAGTTCGGGTGGTTGGCCAAGCCGTTGAAGAGGGTGCTCACCGCCGGGAACATGTGGATGCGGTGCTTGGCCAGTTCCTTGAGCACCGCGGGCAGGTCGCGCGGGTTGGGGATGAGGATGTTCTTGGCGCCCGAGCGCATGCCCAGCATCATGTTCACCGTGAAGGCGAAGATGTGATACAGCGGCAGCGCGCACACATAGGTGGGCTGCTCGTCCGCCGGAATGGCGGCCATGGCAGGGGCGTTCCAGGCTTCGGACTGAAGCAGGTTGGCAATGATGTTGCGGTGCAGGAGCACAGCGCCCTTGGAGACGCCGGTGGTGCCGCCGGTGTACTGCAGCACCGCCACGTCGTCTGGGTTGAGTTCGGGGCGCTGCAGCGTGGCGCGAGCCCCGCGTGCCAGGGCGTCATTGAAACGCACGATCTGGGGCAGGTTGAAGGCCGGCACCATCTTCTTGACGTGTCGCACCACGTAGTTGACGAGCGCGCCCTTGAGCCCGCCCAGCCGGTCGCCCATGGCGGCCAGCACCACGTGCTTGATGGGGGTGCTGGCGATGCAGGCCTCCAGGGTGTGGCCAAAATTCTCCAGGATGATGATGGCCTTGGCGCCCGAGTCCTTGAGCTGGTGCTCCAGCTCGCGGGCGGTGTACAGCGGGTTCACGTTCACCACCACGTAGCCCGCCCGCAGGATGGCGGCCACCGCCACCGGGTACTGCGGCACGTTGGGCATCATGATGGCGATGCGGTCGCCGCGTGCCAGGCCCAGGCTTTGCAGGTAGGCCGCAAAAGACTGCGAGAGGCGGTCGATGTCCGAGAAGCGGAACTCTTTGCCCAGAAAGCTGTAGGCCACCTTGTCGCCGTGGCGGGCGAAGCTTTCTTCCAACAGGGCCACCAGCGAGCGGTACTGGGACGGGTCAATGTCGGACGGAACCCCCTCGGGATAGGCGGTCAGCCACGGGCGGTCCACAGTGGGGGCATTCATGCGCTCGGTCTCCATTGTTGTTGTCCAAGGCCGGCACCCACCTCGCGGGAGGGCCGCCGGCCGGGCGGCGGTTACCGCGCCGCGCGTATTGTGCGGGCGCTTACTCGATGGCCTTACCCATGTCCTCAATGACCTTCTTGGCGTCACCGAAAACCATCATGGTTTTATCCATGTAGAACAGCTCGTTGTCCAGTCCGGCATAACCCGCAGCCATGGAACGTTTGTTCACGATCACGGTCTTGGCCTTGTAGGCTTCAAGAATGGGCATGCCGTAGATCGGGCTGCCCTTGACGTGTGCGGCCGGGTTCACCACGTCGTTGGCGCCCAGGATGATGGCCACGTCGGCCTGACCAAATTCGGCGTTGATGTCTTCCATCTCGAAGACCTGGTCGTAGGGCACCTCGGCCTCGGCCAGCAGCACGTTCATGTGGCCGGGCATGCGGCCTGCCACCGGGTGGATGGCGTATTTCACGTTCACGCCCTTTTCCGTGAGCTTCTGGGCCAGTTCCTTGACAGCGTGCTGGGCACGCGCCACGGCCAGGCCGTAGCCCGGCACGATGATCACGGACTCGGCGTTGCCCAGGATGAAGGCGGCGTCATCGGCGCTGCCGCTCTTGGCCGAACGCTGAACCGCACTGCCTTGCGCGGCGGCCCCTGCCTCGCCGCCGAAGCCGCCGAGGATCACGTTGAAGAACGAGCGGTTCATGGCCTTGCACATGATGTAGCTCAGGATGGCGCCCGAGGAGCCCACCAGGGAGCCGGCCACGATCAGCATGCTGTTGTTCAGGCTAAAGCCAATGCCCGCCGCCGCCCAGCCCGAGTAGCTGTTGAGCATGGACACCACCACCGGCATGTCGGCCCCGCCAATCGGGATGATGATGAGCACGCCCAGCACGAAGGACAGCGCCAGCATCAGCAAAAAGGCGTTCCAGTTGCCGGTGAACATGAAGTACACGCCCAGGGCCACGGTGGCCAGGCCCAGGGCCAGGTTCAGCATGTGCTGACCCTGGAACACCACTGGCGCGCCCTGGAACAGACGGAACTTGTACTTGCCCGAGAGCTTGCCAAAGGCAATGACCGAGCCGCTGAAGGTGATGGCGCCGATGGCCGCGCCCAAGAACAGCTCCAGGCGGTTGCCGTAGGGAATCTCGGCCGTGCCCAGGCCTTGGGCCACGATGCCGAAGGCCGCCGGCTCCACCACCGCCGCCACGGCGATGAACACCGCCGCCAGACCGATCATGCTGTGCATGAAGGCCACGAGCTCGGGCATCTTGGTCATTTCCACGCGCTGGGCCATGAAGGCGCCCGCTGCGCCGCCCACCACCAGGCCCACCAGCACATAGCCCAGGCCCGAGGCCGAGCCCGACAGCTGCACGATGAGCGCCGCCGTGGTCACCACGGCAATGGCCATACCCGCCATGCCGAAGACGTTGCCGCGGATGGAGGTGGTCGGATGCGACAGGCCCTTCAAGGCCTGGATGAAGCAGACGCTGGCAAGCAGGTACAGCAGGGTGACGAGGTTCATGCTCATTTCTGCTCTCCCGCGCTGGTCTTTTTCTCTTTCTTCTTGAACATCTCCAACATGCGCCGGGTGACCAGGAAGCCGCCGAAGACATTGACCGCCGCCAGCGCCACGGCCAGCACGCCCATGGTCTTGCCCAGGGGCGTGACCGTCATGGCGGCAGCCAGCATGGCGCCCACGATGACGATGGCCGAGACCGCGTTGGTCACTGCCATCAGCGGCGTGTGCAGCGCGGGCGTGACGGTCCAGACCACGTGGTAGCCCACGTAGATGGCCAGCACGAAGATGATGAGGTTGATGATGGTGGGGGAGACCGCTTCCATGGCGTAAGGTCCTCTTGTTGTTGTGGTGTTGGAGTTCGCGGCGGACTCAGGCCCGCAGCACCTGGCCGCCCTGGGCCATCAGGCAGGCGGCGACGATGTCGTCCTGCATGTCGATGTGCAGGCTGCCTTCCTTGCTCACGATGAGCTTCATGAAGTCCAGCAGGTTGCGTGCGTACAGCGCGCTGGCATCGGCCGCCACCAAGGCGGGCACATTGGTCTCGCCCACCAGCACCACGCCGTGCTTGGTGACGGTGCGGCCCGGCTCGGTGAGCGGGCAGTTGCCGCCTTGGGGCGCGGCCAGGTCCACGATGACGCTGCCCGGCTTCATGGACTTGACCATCTCTTCACTCACCAGCACCGGCGCGGGCCGGCCGGGAATGAGCGCCGTGGTGATGACCACATCGGCCTGCGCCACGCGCTTGGCCACCTCGGCCTTCTGGCGCTCCAGCCAGGACGGCGGCATGGGCTTGGCATAGCCGCCCACGCCCTCGGCCGCGTCTTTTTCTTCCTGGGTCTCGTAAGGCACGTCAATGAATTTGCCGCCCAAGGACTCGACCTGCTCTTTCACGCTCGGGCGAACATCGGAGGCTTCAATCACGGCGCCCAGGCGTTTGGCGGTGGCAATGGCCTGCAGGCCCGCCACGCCCACGCCCAAAATCACCACCCGCGCGGCCTTGACGGTGCCGGCAGCGGTCATCAGCATGGGGAAAAAGCGCTGGTAGCGCTCGGCCGCCATCATGACGGCCTTGTAGCCGGCGATGTTGGCCTGCGAGGACAACACGTCCATGCTCTGCGCCCGGCTGGTGCGGGGCGCCGCTTCCAGGGCAAAGGCGGTGACCCCGGCCTGGGCCAGGCGCTCGAGCCCGGCGCGGTCAAAGGGGTTGAGCATGCCGATGACAACGCCACCACTCTTGAGCAGTGGCACCTCAGATTCCTGCGGGCAACGCACCTTGAGCACCAGCTCGCAGGCGTAGGCGCCTGCCGCATCCGTGATCTCGGCGCCGACCGCCACATAGGCCTCGTCGGGCGCGCTCGCGGCCAGGCCCGCGCCGGCCTGAATCCGTACGGTGTGGCCCTGCGCCTTGAGCTTTTTGGCGGTTTCGGGCGTCACCGCCACACGCGTTTCCCCTGCCATCAATTCGGCAGGCACTCCAATCAGCATGGCCAACTCCTTTGGTGGCAAGCCTTGAGGCTCGCCCTGTTTTTTGCTGCCGGTGAGCTTACATGACTTTTTCTTCAGTTCCGGCGCGCCACGTATGACGTTTGAACCCTATGGAACCCGGGCGCTTTCGTGTCCGGCACGCAGCGCCGTCACCGACCGACGTGCTGCCTGCCGGCCGGGTACCTGTCGATTTACTTGGAGGTGGGCATCACGAACTCAGCGCCCTTGCCAATGCTCTCGGGCCAGCGCTGCATGATGCTTTTTTGCTTGGTGTAGAAGCGCACACCTTCTTCGCCATAGGCGTGCATGTCACCGAACAGGCTCTTCTTCCAGCCGCCAAAGCCATGCCAGGCCATGGGCACGGGAATCGGCACGTTGATGCCCACCATGCCCACCTGGATGCGGCGGCTGAACTCGCGCGCCACGTTCCCGTCGCGGGTGAAGCAGCTCACGCCGTTGCCGAATTCGTGCGCATTGATCAGGTTCACCGCCTCGGCAAAGTCCTTGACGCGCACGCAGGAGAGCACGGGCCCGAAGATCTCTTCTTTGTAGATGCGCATCTCGGGCGTGACGTGGTCAAACAGCGTGCCGCCCATCCAAAAGCCCTGGTCGCAGCCCGGCCCGGCCTGCGCGCCCTTGAAGCTGCGGCCGTCCACCAGCAGCTGGGCGCCTTCCTTGGCACCTTGCTCGATGTAGCCGGTGATGCGCTGGTGCGCCGCGGCCGTGACGATGGGGCCCATCTCGGCGTCGAGCTCGGTGCCGTTTTTCACTTTCAAGGTGCGCGCCCGCTCGGCCAGCATGGGCACCAGTTTGTCGCCCACGTCACCCACCAGCACGGCCACCGAGATGGCCATGCAGCGCTCGCCGGCTGAGCCGTAGCCCGCGCCCACCAGCGCGTCCACGGCCTGCTCCAGGTCGGCGTCAGGCATCACCACCATGTGGTTCTTGGCGCCGCCCAGGGCCTGCACGCGCTTGCCGTGGCGGGCGCCCGTCTCGTAGATGTAGTTGGCAATGGGTGTGGAGGCCACAAAGGAGATGGCCTGCACGTCTGGGTGCACCAGCAGCGCGTCCACGGACTCCTTGTCGCCCTGCACCACGTTGAACACACCGTCGGGCAGGCCTGCCTTTTTGAGCAGGTCGGCCATGAAGAGGCTGGGGCTGGGGTCGATGGGGCTGGGCTTGAGCACAAAGGTGTTGCCCGCCGCAAGGGCCACCGGGAACATCCACATGGGCACCATCACCGGGAAGTTGAAGGGCGTGATGCCCGCCACCACGCCCAGGGGCTGGCGCAGGGTCCAGTTGTCGATGCCGGTGGACACCTGGTCGGTGAAGTCGCCCTTGAGCAGCTGCGGAATGCCGCAGGCGAACTCCACGATCTCGATGCCGCGCGTGACCTCGCCCTGCGCATCGGTGAACACCTTGCCGTGCTCGGCCGTGATCATGCGGGCCAAGTCGTCCTTGTGCGCATTGAGCAGCTCCAGGAACTTGAACATCACCCGCGAGCGGCGCAGCGGCGAGGTGTCGGCCCAGGCCGGGAACGCGGCTTTGGCCGCGGCCACGGCCGCATCCACATCGGCGCTGGCGGCCAGTGCCACCTGGCCGCTGACGGCGCCCGTGGCCGGGTTGAACACATCCTGCCGGCGCGCGCTGCTGCCGTGCGCAACGCGGCCCTGGATGTAGTGGGCGATCAGCTTGGAGGGGGTGGATGGCTGGCTCATGGAGGCACTCCTGTTTTTTGAATGGGCTTGACTCTAGGTGGCCGGACGGGTTTTGGGAACGCCTTATGGCTGACTTCATTGTTCAATTAAATGAACAATACATAATTCAGGCATGGCTTCCGACCAGCTCTCCCCCCTGCTGTCCGACCTGCACCTGCTCACCGTGCTGTCGGCCACGCGCAGCTTCACCGAGACGGCGCGGCGCCTGGGCCTGTCCAAGGCCTCGGCCAGCATGCGCATCAGCGAGCTCGAGCGCCAGGCCGGCGTGTCCCTGGTGCGCCGCACCACCCGCTCGGTGGGCCTGACCGAGGCCGGGCAGCAGCTGGTCGACGAGTTGCAACCGGCCTTCGAGCGCATCAGCGAGAGCTACACCGCCGTGCGCGACCTGGTCGGTAGCCCCCGTGGGCTGATCCGCCTGACCGCCCCCGTGGCCCTGGGTCGCCAGCACCTGGCCCCGCGTGTGGCGGCGTTTTTGGCACGCTACCCCGAGATTCGGATCGACCTGGAGCTCACCGACCGCTTCGTCAATCTCGCGCAGGAGGGCTTTGACCTGGCCGTGCGCCACACCAGCAAGCCGCCCGAGACCCACGTGGCCTGGGCCTTGTGCGACACCCGCTCGGTGCTGCTGGCCAGTGCCGATTACTTGGCGCGGCGCGGCGTGCCCCGCCACCCGTCCGAGCTGGCGCAGCACGATGGTCTGCTCTACCTGGGCGGCCAGCGCGGCCAGGCCCAATGGACCTTCGCCCGCCTGCCCCAGGGCCGCCGGCGCCTTCAGGATGAACGGGTGGGCGTGAACATCCAGGCCAAGCTGCGGGCCAACAACAGCGAGGTGCTGCGCGAGGCCCTGCTGGCCGGCCTGGGGATTGGCCTCTTGCCTGACTTCAGCGTCCCTGCACCCGAGGCCCTGGCGGGCAGGGCCCCCCTGGTGCCCGTGCTGCCCGACTGGCAGGTGCAGGGCTTTTTTGGCGACCGCATCTACGCCCTGCGGCCCTGGTCGCCGCAGGTGCCGGCAGCGGTGCAGGCGCTGGTGGCGTTTCTGCGGGAGAGTTTTCAGGCCGGACTGCAGGACCTCAGCGCGGCCCCGGATCAGTCAGCGTCCTGACACATGAGCCACCGATAATCTCGCCATGCAAGAACGTTGGAAACCCAGTGTCACGGTGGCGGCCGTCATCGAACGCCAGGTCCATGGCCAGAGCCAGTTCATGCTGGTGGAGGAGCTCACCCGCGACGGGCTGAAGTTCAACAACCCCGCCGGCCACCTGGACCCGGGCGAAAGCCCCATCGAGGCCTGCGCCCGCGAGGTGCTGGAGGAAACCGCCCACCTCTTCAAGCCCACGGCCCTGGTGGGCGTGTACCTGTCCCGCTTTGAAAAGCATTCGCCCGACCGCAGCCAGAGCGAAGACATCACCTACCTGCGTTTTGCTTTCTGCGGCGAGCTGGGCACACTGCAGCCCGGCCGCGCTCTCGATGACGGCATCGTGCGCGCCCTCTGGATGAGCCCCGACGAGATCCGCGCCTCCACCGAGCACCACCGCAGCCCCTTGCTGCTGCGCTGCATGGAAGACTACCTGGCGGGCAAGCGCTTTCCCTTGAGCCTCATCACCACCGACACGAGCGTGTACGAGCTCGGCCAGCTCGTCTCCCTGTAGGAGCCCGGTCCTCCGGGCGATCGGCGCCTGCAAGGGGGCAGGGATAATCTATTCCCATGTCTGCCGTTCAAAAAATGCGTGTGGTCGTGGGCCTGAGCGGCGGGGTGGACTCGGCCGTCACGGCCCATCTGCTGAAACAACAGGGCCACGAGGTGGTCGGCATCTTCATGAAGAACTGGGAAGATGACGACGACAGCGAGTTCTGCTCGTCCAACATCGACTTCGTGGACGCCGCCGCCGTGGCCGATGTGATCGGCATCGAGATCGAGCACGTCAACTTTGCGGCCGACTACAAGGACCGCGTGTTCGCCGAATTCCTGCGCGAGTACCAGGCGGGCCGCACGCCCAACCCCGACATCCTGTGCAACGCCGAGATCAAGTTCAAGGCCTTTCTCGACCACGCCATGCGCCTGGGCGCCGAGAAAATCGCGACAGGTCATTACGCCCGTGTGCGGCAGAACCCGGCCAGCGGCCTCTTTGAACTGCTCAAGGGCCTGGACCCGGCCAAGGACCAGAGCTACTTTTTGCACCGCCTGAACCAGGCGCAGCTGTCCAAGACGCTGTTTCCCGTGGGTGAGCTGCACAAGACCGAGGTGCGCCGCATCGCGGACGAGATCGGCCTGCCCAACGCCAAGAAAAAAGATTCGACCGGCATCTGCTTCATTGGCGAGCGGCCTTTCCGCGACTTCCTCAACCGCTACATCGCCAAGGCTCCGGGCCCCATCAAGAGCGACTCGGGCCGCGTCATCGGCGAGCATGTGGGCCTGTCCTTCTACACCCTGGGCCAGCGCCAGGGGCTGGGCATAGGCGGCGTCAAGGCCCGTGGTGCGCAGCTCAAAGCGCTGCAAGCGCAAGGCATGCGCGGCGCCGGCGAGCATGAGCCCTGGTTCGTGGCCCGCAAGGACATTGATCACAACACGCTCTGGGTGGTGCAAGGCCACGACCATCCCTGGCTGCTCTCGCACCGCCTGCAGGCGCAGGACTGCAGCTGGGTGGCAGGCCATGCCCCGCGCCTGGGCGCCATGGCCGCCAAGAGCCGCTACCGCCAGGCGGATGCGCCTTGCGAGGTGCTGGCCAGCGATGCGGCCAGCTGCGCGCTGCATTTCAGCCAGGCCCAGTGGGCCGTCACACCCGGCCAGTCGGCCGTGCTCTACGAGGGCGAGGTCTGCTTGGGCGGCGGCGTGATCCACACCTGCGACGCCCTCACGCCCGAGGCTTTTGCCGCTGCCCTACCCGCCTGAGCATGGACCTGGACGAGCTCTACCCCTGCGTGGGCATCTGCATGGTCGATGAAGACAGCGGCCTGTGCACGGGCTGCGGCCGGCCCATGCAGGAGCCGGCCGAGCCGCCCCCGGCGGCGCTGGCACCGCGGGCCAAGGCTGATCAGGAGCCGAGCCCCTGATCCGCATCACCGGAGACTGAGCCGCCCTGAAGCGGATCAGTCCTGGGCGGCCGAACGTGGCGCCGGTTCCGTGCGCATGAGCTCCAGGCTTCGGCTCATTTGCCTCAGATGGCTTTCCATGGCCGCAATCAGCAGATAGATCGCAATGAGCATGAACAGACCCAAGGCGGCGCCCGCCCCCATGAGGGCGGCCTTGCCCTTGTCGCGGGACAGTTCTACCCGCTGCTCTTCGGCGTTCTGCTGCTCCTCAAAGCGTTTTTGCTCTGCGGCTTCAAAGCGGCGGGCTTCGGCCTTCAGTTCGTCCCATTGCTGAATGTGGAAGTTCACCGCAGGAATGAAGACGCGCAGCTCCTTGTTCTTTTTGCGCAGCGCAATCACCTTCTCGTGCTGCAGGATGGCGCAAACCACGCGCACCGCATCGTCCACATAGGGCTGGCCCCGATCACGGCCGGCCATATCGGCCACCCGCTGCAGGTCGCGCCGGAATTCCTCGATGACTTCTTCCGAGAAGGACGGCAGCTGCAGCTGGGACTTGGTGTTGGACTCATTGAGGCAGGCGATGATCTTGCGCGCCTCGTCCTTGTACTTGGGGGCGGCCGGCCTCGCCGGTGGGGGCTCGGACTTTTTTTCTTCCTCCTGGGGCTCCTCCCCGGGCTTTTCCAGCTGCTTAAGGAATTCGTCGATGTTCACTTCCTTCTTGGGCGCCTCTTGCACCGGGTCGGGCGCCTTGGGGGTCGCGCTCATGAACCACAGGCCGACGACCAGCGCGATCACCGAACCCAGCAGGGACAGGCCCATCAGCACCAGAATGCCGAACTTGAAGACCTTGAGGAAGAACTGTTCTGTTTGCGTCGATAGGCTCATGCGCTTGTCCTTGGAAGAAGAAGGTGAAGGGGTCAAAGTCTGTAGAGCCGGTTGCGCTCGTCCTGGCGCCGCTGGCGTTCGGCCTCCTCGCGCTCGAGGCGAAGGCGTTGCTCCTCGGCAGCGGCCTGGGCGCGGCGCACACGTTCACGCTCCTCGCGCTCTTCGCGTTCGAGCCGCAGACGCTGCTCTTCAGCGGCCAACTGGGCGCGCCTTAGGCGTTCGCGCTCCTCGCGCTCGAGTTGTGCCCGCTGAGCCACCAGCCGAGGGTGTTCGCAGTTAAGGAGCGCGGGCATGTCGCGGCCAGTGGCCTGCACCACGCCGCCACGGATCACGGTTTGGTTGCCGTCGCGTTGCTCGATCACCTGCATCTGCCCGTCATGCACCCTCAGCTGCAGGGTCCGGCTGACCGTTCGCGCACCTGGCCCTGGCAGGCGCAGGTTGAGCCTGAGCTCCCAGTTGGGATCGCCCATCGATCTCACGTCGATGTCTTGCGCCATGAAGCGCTCGACCAGTTGCTCGCCTTCCATCATGCGTAAGCGCAGGCTCAAACGGCCTTCGCCGTCGAGTTCGTAGGACTGGCCCACGCCGATGCTCTTGCTGTTCAGGCAGGTGTCCTGGGTGCTCCAGCGTCCCACCATCGAACGCTTGAAGGCGAGCAGGGCCTGCTGCGCTTCGAGCCGTCTTTGCGCAGCAGCCCGCTCCTCTTGTGCCAGCCGCTCCAGCCGCGCCCGCTCTTCCTGCGCCAGCCGCTCGACCCGGGCCCGTTCCTCTTGCGCCAAGCGCTCCAGCCGGGCCAGCTCCTGGGCCCGGGCCTGCGCGAAGTCGGCCTGCAGCACCACCTGGTTCTGACCGGGCGCCACCACCCCGGCCGCCGTGCTGTCTTGCGCATTGCAACTGAGGCAGCTGATGGTGAGTGACAGCGGCTGATCGGCTGCGGCCTGCATCACCATGGGCAGCAACTCCAGCTCGAAAGTGCCTTGGCCACCCACGGCCGTCGTGCGGAAGTTCAATTCCCGTGGCGCACCCAGGCCTTCGATGCGCAGCACGTGGGTGGCGTCGATGCTTCGCCATTGGCTCTGGCCCGTGGGCGCGCTTTCGGCCAGCAGCACCTCTCGCCGCAGGGCCCGGGAGTCCCAGCAGCCCAGCGCGTGCTGGGTGCTGTTGACAGGCGCCACCATCAAGCCAATGCCCAGGGTCAGGGTGTGCGCCAGCAAGGCCACGCCAGGGCTGCCCTCGTAATGCTTGCGCTCGACGTGCAGCACCACGGGGCCGCTGAATTCTTCGAAGCGCCCCTGGGCAGCCAGCTGCACCGACAGGCGCGTGCCCTGCAGCCTCAGGCTGCTGATGCCCGAGATCTTCTGCACCGGCTCAATGTCCAGGAAGGTGTGGGTGTCCTGCGTGCTGCGCACTTCTTCGCTCAGCGTGGTGCGGGCGTTGCGCAGCATCGTATTCTTGCTGCAGGACTGGTCGTTGAGGTCGGGCAGGGGACCGGGAACCTCTAGCTTGCGTGCCTGCGGTCGGCGCACCGCCTCGGGCGCAGGCTTGTCCTGCAAGGACCGCTTGAGTCGGTCCAGCAGGCTGTCCTGTCCCAGCGCGGGAAGGACCGACAGGCTCATCAGCAGAATCAGGAGGCGAGAAAAGCCAGGCACAGGGCGCATCCGTCAAATTTGTAAATAGTTGTCATTATTGAAGGGCTTGGCGCAAAGGGTCAATTCGAGCGGGCGCAAAAAAGCCCGCACGCGGCGGGCCTTGGCATCCGCGCGTTGGCTTAAAACGGAATGTCGTCGTCCATGTCGTCAAAGCCGCTGGAGGCCTTGCTCGGCGCCGGGGCCGGGCGCGCTGCTGCGGGCGCGGCCGGGCGTGCGGCCGGGGCCTGGCGGCTGTAGCCGCCGCCACCGCCTTCTTCACCGCCGGGGCCGCCCATGCCTTCGCGGCCGCCGAGCAGCTGCATTTCGCTGGCGATGATCTCGGTGGTGAACTTCTCGATGCCGTCTTTGTCGGCCCACTTGCGGGTCTTCAGGCGGCCTTCCACGTACACGGGGCGGCCTTTCTTGAGGTACTCACCAGCGATCTCGGCCAGGCGGTCGTAGAAGACCACACGGTGCCATTCGGTTTCTTCGACCTTTTCGCCCGAGTTCTTGTCTTTCCAGTTGCGCGTGGTGGCCAGGCTCACATTGCAGATGGCCGCGCCATTGGGGGTGTAGCGCACCTCGGGGTCGCGCCCGAGGTTGCCGATGAGGATGACCTTGTTGATCGAAGCCATGTGCGTTCTCTCCTGTTGCGTCGAACGAGTTTAACTGGCGACTTCGCCCACCGGGCCTAGCTGGCGGCCCGGCCGCTGGTGGACTGGGCCGCCGCCGGCCAGGGGCCGTAGCGGCCGGGTGCGCTCATGGGCCAGGCAATGGCCAGCCACAGCAGCATGAGCGCCGCGCAGGCCATAAAGACGCCGCTGGCACCGTACTGGCTGGCCAGCCAACCGCCGGCCGCGCCGCCGGTGAAGAAGCCCAGCGACTGCAGGGTGTTGAAGACGCCCAGTGCCGCCCCCCGCGCATGCTGGGGCGCCACGCGCGAGGTCAGGCTGGGCTGGCAGGCCTCGAGCACATTGAAGCCGCAGAAAAAGAAAAAGAGCAGCCAGGTCAGGGCCGTGAGGCTGGCCACTTGGCCGGCGGCGGGCAGGGCCCACAACAGACCCAGCTGTACCGCCGCGATCAGGCCCACCGAGGCCAGGAACACCAGGCGCAGGTGGCCGCGCCGCTCCAGCGGGTAGAGCGTGCCGCGCATCACCACAAAAGAGGCCAGCACCGTGGGCGTGTACACCTTCCAGTGCTCGGCGCGGGCCAGGCCCGCCTCCACCAACAGGACCGGAATGGCCACCCACATCGCCAATTGCACCGCGTGCAGCACAAACACGCCCAGGTCCAGCCGCAGCAAGGCAGGCTGCCTGAGCACCAGCATCAGGCTGCCGCGCGGCCGCTCTTGGGGCTGGTCAGGCTCGGGTGGCGTGACTTTGAGCACCACGGCGATGCATGCCAGGGCCAACACGCCGGTCAGGGCAAATAGGCCCGGCAGGCCAATCTGTTCGGCCAACAGGGGTGCCACCACCAGCGACAGCGCGAACATGAGCGCGATGCTCACGCCCACCAGGGTCATGGCCTGGGTGCGTACCTCGTCGCGGGTCTGGTCGGCCAGCAGGGCGGTCACCGCCGCCGAGATGGCGCCGGCCCCCTGCACGGCCCGGCCGATGGTCAGCCCCATCAGGCTGGTGGCAGCCATGGCGATGAAGCTGCCCAGCGCAAAGATGATCAGGCCGATCACGATGACCCGCTTGCGCCCGAAGCGGTCGGACGCCATGCCGAAGGGAATTTGCAGCAGGCCCTGGGTGAGGCCGTAGATGCCCATGGCCAGGCCCACGCGGGCCGGGTCGTCCCCGCCGGGGTAGCGGGCCGCTTCCAGGGCAAACACGGGCAGCACCATGAACAAGCCCAGCATGCGCATGGCAAAAATGGCTGACAGCGACAGACTCGAGCGCAGCTCGGTCGGTGTCATGGGCAGGGCGTCGGTGGAGGAGGACACAGGGCAGGCAAGGCGGGAGGCCGATCGGGCGGGCGTCTGACCCGCCCGGGCCAATAAAAAGGGCTATTGTCTTTCATTGAGGCAGGACGCTGCCCGAAAGCTGTGGGCCGTCTATCATGTCCGGTTCGCCGCGATGGCCGGCGCTTGAGTTTTCCCCTTGAACCACCTCACCGACAGCAAGTACCTCGCCCAGGCCCTGAGCGCCCAGCGCATCAGCATCCGCGGCGCGCGCACGCACAACCTCAAGAACATCGACCTGGACATCCCGCGCAACCAGCTGGTGGTGATCACGGGCCTCTCGGGTTCGGGCAAGTCCTCGTTGGCCTTTGACACGCTCTATGCCGAGGGCCAGCGGCGCTACGTGGAAAGTCTGTCCACGTACGCGCGCCAGTTCTTGCAGCTCATGGACAAGCCCGATGTGGATGTGATCGAGGGCCTGTCCCCGGCGATCTCCATCGAGCAAAAAGCCGCCTCGCACAACCCGCGCTCCACCGTGGGCACGGTCACCGAGATCCACGACTACCTGCGCCTCTTGTACGCCCGCGCGGGCACGCCCTTTTGCCCTGATCACGACCAGCCGCTGCAGGCCCAGAGCGTGGGCGAGATGGTGGACGCCGTGCTGGCCCTGCCCGAGGGCACCAAGCTCATGATCCTGGCGCCCGTGGCGCGCGATCGCAAGGGCGAGTTTGTGGATGTGTTCGAGCAGATGCAGGCGCGCGGTTACGTGCGCTTTCGCGTCGATGGCCAGATTTACGAAGCTGAGCAGCTCCCCAAACTCAAGAAGGCCGAGAAGCACGACATTGACGTGGTGATCGACCGCATCAAGGTGCGCCAGGCCCCCGCCGAGGGCGACCGGCAGGAGTTCGACCAGCTCAAGCAGCGCCTGGCTGAAAGCTTTGAAGCCGCGCTGGGCCTGGCGGGCGGCAAGGCGGTGGCGCTGGACATGGACGCGGCCCCTGGCGCAGGCGAGCGGCTTTTCAGCGCCAAGTTCGCCTGCCCGGTGTGCGACTACTCGCTGGCCGAGATGGAGCCGCGCCTGTTTTCCTTCAACTCGCCCATGGGCGCCTGCACCTGCTGCGACGGCCTGGGGCACCGCGAGTACTTCGACCCGCAGCGCGTGGTGGCTTTTCCCACGCTCAGCCTGGCCAGTGGCGCCATCAAGGGCTGGGACCGGCGCAATGCCTCGTACTTTGCCCTGTTGGAGAGCCTGGCCAAGCACTACCAGTTCAACATCGAGGACGCCTTTGAAGACCTGCCGCCGGCGGTGCAGCAGGTCATCCTGCAAGGCTCGGGCGCGGAAGACATCAAGTTCAGCTACCTCATGGAGTCGGGCAGCTCGGCCGGGCGCAAGGTGAGCAAGAAGCACCCCTTCGAGGGCGTGATCCCGAACTTCGAGCGCCGCTGGCGTGACACCGACTCCAGCGCCGTGCGCGAGGAGCTGGCCCGCTACCGCAGCGTGCAGTCATGCCCCGACTGCCGCGGCACCCGCCTGCGGCGCGAGGCCCGCCACGTGTTCCTGGTCAATGCCGAGGACGGCAGCCGCAAGGCCATCTACAACATCAGCGGCGCCACGCTGCGCGAGTGCCTGGATTACTTCTCAGGCCTGGTGATGCAGGGCGCCAAGGCCGACATTGCTGGCAAGGTGGTGCGCGAAATCGGCCTGCGCCTGAAGTTTCTCAACGACGTGGGCCTGAGCTACCTCAGCCTGGACCGCAGCGCCGAGACGCTCTCGGGCGGCGAGTCACAGCGCATTCGCCTGGCCTCGCAGATCGGCTCGGGCCTGACGGGCGTGATGTACGTGCTCGACGAGCCCAGCATCGGCCTGCACCAGCGCGACAACGACCGCCTCATTGCCACCCTGCAGCACCTGCGCGACATCGGCAACAGCGTGCTGGTGGTCGAGCACGATGAAGACATGATCCGCGCCGCCGACCACGTGATCGACATGGGCCCGGGCGCCGGCATCCATGGTGGCCGCGTGATGGCGCAAGGCACCTGCGACGAGGTGGCCGCGCACCCTGATTCGCTCACGGGCCAGTACCTCTCGCGGGTGCTGACCATCCCGGTGCCGGCGCGCCGCACCCCCTGGCTGCCCGTGCAGGGCAGCGAGCCCGCGCCGCGCGGCAAGCCGGCGTCGGCGCTGCAGGCCCTGCGCATCGTGGGCGCCACGGGCCACAACCTCAAGAAGGTCTCGGTGGACTTGCCGGTGGGCCTTTTCACCTGCGTGACCGGCGTATCGGGCTCGGGCAAGTCCACGCTGGTCAACGACACCCTGTACGCCGCCGTGGCCCGGCACCTGTACCGCGCCAACGAGGAGCCTGCGCCGCACGAGGCCATCGAGGGGCTGGAGCATTTCGACAAGGTCATCAATGTCGACCAGTCGCCCATTGGCCGCACGCCGCGCAGCAACCCGGCCACCTACACAGGGCTGTTCACGCCCATCCGCGAACTCATGGCCGAGATGAATACCGCCAAAGAGCGGGGCTACGGGGCCGGGCGCTTTTCTTTCAATGTGGCCGGCGGCCGCTGCGAGGCCTGTCAGGGCGACGGCGTGGTGAAGGTGGAAATGCACTTTTTGCCCGACGTGTACGTGCCCTGCGACATCTGCCAGGGCCAGCGCTACAACCGCGAAACCCTGGAGGTGCTCTACAAGGGCAAGAACATCGCGCAGATCCTGGCCATGACGGTGGAGGATGCAGCCGAGTTCTTCAGCGCTGTCCCGGCGATTTCGCGCAAGCTGCAGACTTTGCTGGACGTGGGCCTGTCCTATGTGAAGCTCGGCCAGAGCGCCACCACGCTCTCAGGCGGCGAGGCGCAGCGCGTCAAGCTCGCGCTGGAACTGTCCAAGCGCGACACGGGCCGCACGCTGTACATCCTCGATGAGCCCACCACCGGCCTGCACTTTGGCGATATTGCGCTGCTGCTCAAAGTGCTGCACCAGCTGCGCGATGCCGGCAACACCATCGTGGTGATTGAGCACAACCTCGATGTCATCAAGACCGCCGACTGGCTGATCGACATGGGCCCCGAAGGCGGCTCTGGCGGCGGCACCGTGGTGGGCGTGGGCACGCCCGAGGACCTGGCCGCTCTGGAGGCCAGCCACACCGGCCGCTACCTGCGCAAGCACCTGGCAGCCTGACCCAGACGGCCTCCCCCCGTAGGAGCCCAGTCCCTGGGCGATTCCCACCAGCTCTTTTCAATGGCCTCAGGGCAGAAAAGGCGGTGACAGAAGGCGCAGACCGATGGAAAACCAATGCTGCTGGGTGTGCGAACGGCGCTCGGTGCCATAGGTGGTGTCTATTTGAACCCTGTTGGGGATCACCCAGTAACGCAGTCCACCGTGCAGAAAAGCTCGGCTGCCACTTTCCCCATAGGTTTCAACGATCAGTTGTAAGTTGGGCCGCAGCACCACTTCGCTGCCCAGCCCCCAGGTATTGAACTGCTTGCGCAGCTCTCGGTCATCCCGACGCCCCAGATTCAGGTGCAGCACGGCAGCGTCGTTGCGCCATGAATAGCTCAGGGGGATGTTCACAAAATGGCTGGGCAGATCGCGCGCATGGGCCGTCAGTCCGCGTTCGACGCTGCGTCCCAAAGTGATAGCGGCCCCCCAGTCGTTGGGCTGCAAAGTGCGCACCAGAAATTTCGCTTGTGCCAGGCTGTCCGACTGACGCCTCTGCCCGTCATGGCGCTCCAGGGCGCCGCCCACCGAAATTTCCAAATTTTCCACCGGGCTACAACCCGGGACAGCCCAGAATGTACTGGGGCCCTCATGGTTCTTGCGGAACCAGCTTTCCACCTGACAGGCCTTGTGGTCGACGACGCGTGCATCGTCCGTGATCATGGGCCGGGCCGCCCAGGCTGATGCGCTGGCCAGGGCGGGAAGGAGCAAGAGGAGTCGGCGGATGAAGCTCATGCGAAGGCCATGCAAGAAAACTCCTACCTTAGAGCTCATCCATGACGGCGTTGTGACGCGGACCCGGCGGCCGGCGCCCGGTCCGCTCAGGCCTTGGCCGCTTCCAGGGTGTCGCGTGTTTGCTGCGCCACCTGGCGCGCGGCCTGGGCAAAGTCTTCGCCGCTGGACGCATAGAGGATGGCCCGCGAGGAGTTCACGATGATGGTTCCGTCTGCGCGCCAGCCGGCCTTGACCGTGGCCACGGCATCGCCACCCTGGGCGCCCACGCCCGGGATCAGCAGCGGTACCTGCGGCGCCACCTGCCGCACGCGCTCTATTTCGTTCGGATAGGTCGCCCCCACCACCAGACCGAGCTGGCCGTTGAGATTCCAGGGGCCTTGCGCCAGGCGGGCCACGTGTTCATACAGAAGGGGCTGGCCTTCGACGCTGGCCAGGCGCTGGTTCTGCAGGTCGTCGCCGCCGGGGTTGGAGGTGCGGCACAGCAGGAAGGCGCCCTTGCCCTCGTACTTCAGGTAGGGCTCCACCGAGTCCCAGCCCATGAAGGGCGAAAGCGTCACCGCATCGGCGCCGTAGCGCTCGAAGGCCTCGCGCGCATACTGCTCGGCGGTGGAGCCAATGTCGCCGCGCTTGGCGTCCAGGATGATGGGCACCTGCGGAGCCACGCGCCGCATGTGTTCCATCAGGCGCTCGAGCTGACCTTCGGCGCGGTGTGCCGCGAAATAGGCAATCTGCGGCTTGAAGCTCGACACCAGGTCGGCCGTGGCGTCCACGATGGCGGCGCAGAAGTCGTAAATCTTGTTGGCGTCGCCCTGCAGGCGACCCGGAAAGCGTTTGGGCTCCGGGTCCAGGCCCACGCAGAGCATGGATCGATTCTGGCGCTCGGCGGCGGCCAGCATGGCGAGAAAAGTCATCCGGAGATTGTAGGGAGCCGCTCAGCGGCGCCCTGTTTATTCGGCCGCCAGCCGTTCGGCGTGCTGGGTGCGGGCCACCTGCAGGGCCAGGCACAGGTCGTCCCAGGCCTTGGCCTTTTCGGTGGGGGTGCGCAGCAGGGTGCCCAGGTCGTAGCTCACCACGGCGGGCAGGCCCCAGAGATCGTGCACCTGGCCACGCAGCCGGCCCAGGGGCTCATCGGTTTCCAGCAGGGCCTGTGCGCCCAGCCGGCTCATGAGAAAGACCAAGTCGGGCTGGGTGTGCCCCAGCACCTCGTCCAAGCCCTGTACGTCCGCTGGGCCGGCGCTGCGCTGCAGGGGGGCCAGCCACACCTGTGCACCTTCGGCCAGCCTCGCTGCGCGCAGCATGTTTTTGAGCAGTTCGCCGGCGCCTTCGGCCAGCTCCTCTGGGCGACCCTCGGCCAAGAGCAGCCAGCGCGGCCCGCGCTCGGCCGCGGCATCGCCTTCGCCGGCGAACAGCTGGGCGGCATCCACGCGCCAGCTCGCACCGGCGGGGGGCTCTGCCGGTGAGCTTGCCGGTGCCGGTGCTGGCGATGGCCTGGCCACAGGGGCGCGTGACGCCGCTGCTGGCTGCGTTGTCGCTGCGGGGGTCGATGTCGGGGGCGTGGGGGGCGATTTGGAGGCCGATGCCGGGGTGGCTGCGGAGATAGGGTCTGCCGGGGCCGGGGACAGGGGTGACCAGACTTGCACGCCCATCTCCCGCAGCATGGCGCGCTGGCGTTTGTCGAGCTCCAGGCTCATGACAGCGGCTCCTCGGCCGTGGCCAGGGACAGGCTCATGACGACAGCGTCTTCGCGCTTGAAGGGGGCCAGAGGGTAGTAGTTGCGGCGCACGCCGACTTCCTTGAATCCGTAGCGTTCGTAGATGCGGCGGGCGCGGACATTGCTGATGCGCACTTCCAGCCACAGCCATTGTGCGCCCTGCCGCACCGACCAGGCCGCCAGCGCATCGAGCATGTGCTGGGCATGGCCCTGGCCCTGGTGGGCAGGGGCCACCGTGATGTTGAGCAGGTGGGTCTCGTCCAGGCCCTTCATGAGCACGAAGTAGCCCAGGAGCTCCTCCCCCTGCAGCAACACGCTCGCGCGGTAGCCGGCGCGCAGGGAGTCCGAGAAATTACCGCGCGACCAGGGGTGGGTGTAGGCTGTTTTTTCAAGCGCGGCCACTTCGTCCAGCCAGGCCTCGGTCATGGGCGCCAGCTGGGCAGACGCGTGGCCAGGCACCTGCTCAGGGCTGGGGCGGGGCACGGCGCTCATGCCTTAATCTGCCTTGGTGGCAGCGGCCTTGGCTGCCAGCCGCTCTTGCGTGGTCTGCGCCACCTTGTCACGCACATACAGGGGCAGGGCCTGCTCGGCGGGCACGGCCAGGCCCTGGGCCATGAGCGCAGGTGCCAGGCGCAGCAGGGCCGCCGCCGTGGGCAGGGCTGGCACCACCACCTCGCCTGCAGGCAAGGTGGGCAGGCGAGCGGCGTAGACCTCAAAGACATTGCCGGCGAGCAGCCGGTGGCCACCCTCGGGAAAGTGCAGCTGCTCAGGCGCCAGCAGCCGGCACGGGCCCAGGGCCTGCCAGCCGGCCGCGCTGCGCTTGAAGTCCTGGGCGTACACCTCGTCCATGCGGGCATCGAGCAGGGCGCTCAGGTGCTCAGGCACGGCCTGGCCGCTTGCGGCCTGTTGGTGCGCGGCTTCCTCGGCGACAGCCAGCAGCGTGTCCACGGGCAGCACCAGCCGCCCAGCGCCTGCGGCCAGGCCCTGGGCCACAGCACAGGCCGTGCGCAGGCCGGTGAACGAGCCGGGGCCGCGCCCGAAGACGATGGCGTCGAGTTCGTGCAGCGCCAGGCCCGCTTGGGCCAGCAGGTCCAGGGCCACCGGGATCAGCGTGGCCGAAGCCTGCGCCGCGCCCGGCCCTTCGTGAAGCCATTGGCGACCACCCACGGCCACGCCCACCGACAGGCGGTCGGTGCTGGTGTCAAAGGCGAGGAAGCGGCCGGGGGAGGTCAAGGCGGGGATGAGAAAAAAGGAGCTGGCGTGGCGTGAGCCCGGCAGAGGCCTGGATTATCCGGGCAAGCCCGGCCAGCTCGCCTTGGCCTTGGGATAATCCGCGCATGCATGAGTCAGGGCGCACAGCGCGTGGGTGTTCATTCAGGGCTGCGGTGGCCAGGGCCTGGGTGTGTGCCCTGCCGCTGATGGCCGCAGCGGCCTGGGGGCAGGCCCCGGCGCTGCCCCGCCCGGTGGCCCAGGCACTGGCCCGCGCCCAGGTGCCGGCCAGTGCCGTCTCGATGCGGGTGGTGGAGCTGGGCAGCGGGCGGGTGCGGCTGAGCCACCGTGCGCAGGAGCCCATGAACCCGGCCTCCGTCACCAAGCTGATCACCACCTCGGCCGCGCTCGAACTGCTGGGCCCGCAGCACACCTGGACCACCACCGTGCTGGCCGAAGGAGCACTCGAGGGCGAGTTGCTGCACGGCGCCCTGGTGCTGCGCGGCGGGGGCGACCCCAAGCTGGTGGTCGAGCGCCTGCAGGCCCTGATGGCGCAGGTGCAGGCCAGCGGCGTCAAAGCCGTGCGCGGCGACATCGTGCTGGACCGCAGCCTGTTCCGCCCCGCGGCGGTGCACCCCGGGGACTTCGATGGCGAGCCGCTCAAGCCCTACAACGTGCAGGCCGATGCGCTGCTCATCAATTTTCAAAGCGTGGTGATGACCTTCACGCCCGAGCCCGGCCAACAGCGCGCCCGGGTGAAGGTGGAACCGGCGCTGGCCGGTGTGCACATGGATGCCAGCGTGCCCCTGGCCGCGGATGCCTCTTGCCAGGACTGGCGCGGGGGCCTGAAGGCCACGCTGGAGCAGCCGCTGCGCCTGCAGTTTGCAGGTGCCTATCCCTTGGGCTGTGGCGAGCGGGTCTGGCCCTATGCCTATCCCGAGCCGGGCCGCTTTGCCGAGCGCGCCGTGGAAGCGGCCTGGCGCGGCCAGGGCGGGGGGCTCTCGGGCCGGGTGCGCTGGGCCACGCCCGAAGAGTCGGCCTCGCTCAAGAGCCAGGGCTCGCTGGGGGGCGGCAAGCCGCGCCTGAAGCTCGATGCCCCTTCGGTGCCCTTGGCCGAGGTGGTGAACGACATCAACAAGTTTTCCAACAACGTGATGGCCCAGCAGGTGTTCTACACCCTGGGCCTTCGCAGCCGCTCGGCCGAGGCGCCTGCGGGCACGCTGGAGGCCGGCCGCGCCGTGGTGCTGGACTGGTGGCGCCAGGCCCTGCCCACCAGCCCTTTGCCGGTGCTGGGCAATGGCTCGGGCCTGAACCGCGAGGAGCGCCTCACGGCCCAGGCCCTGGGCGAGCTCTTACAGCGCATGGCGCTCAGCCCGCGTGCCCCCGAACTGTTGGCCTCGCTGCCGGTGGCCGGCGTGGACGCCACCATGCGCCAGCGTGCCAGCACCGTGGCGGGCCGCGCCTGGCTCAAGACCGGCTCGCTGCGCGATGTGAGCGCGATTGCCGGCTACGCCCAGGGTACGGGCGGCCAGCGCTACGCGGTGGTGGGTCTCATCAACCACCCCAACGCCGGGCCCGCCCGCGCCGCGCTCGATGCCCTGGTGCAATGGGCGGTTGAAACCGACAGCACCCATGGCCAGCGCACGCTGGTGGTGAAGGAACCATGAACGGACACGAGCTCATCGGCTACATCGCCGCCGCGCTCACCACGCTGAGCTTTGTGCCGCAGGCCTGGCTGACTTTTCGCACGCGCGATGTGCGCGGCATCTCGCTGGGCATGTACAGCGCCTTCACCCTGGGCGTGGCCTTGTGGCTGGCCTATGGCCTGGCCACGCGTGCCTGGCCGGTGGTGGTGGCCAATGCCATCACGCTGCTGCTGGCCTTGTCCATTCTGATGATGCGGCTGTACTACGGCCGCAGCGCACCTTCCAAGGACCCCCGCCCATGACCCGCCTGTCCGTGCTGGACCTCTCGCCGATTGCCGAAGGCAGTGATGCCGCGCAGTCCTTCAAAAACACGCTGAGCCTGGCCCAACATGCCGAGCGCTGGGGCTTTGGGCGCTACTGGCTGGCCGAGCACCACGGCATGCCGGGCATCGCCAGTGCAGCCACGGCGGTGCTGCTCTCGCATGTGGGCGCAGGCACACAAAGCATTCGCCTGGGGGCCGGCGGCATCATGCTGCCCAACCATTCGCCGCTCGTGATTGCCGAGCAGTTCGGCACGCTGGAGTCGCTCTACCCCGGTCGCATCGACCTGGGCTTGGGCCGCGCCCCCGGCTCGGACATGCAGACCGCGCGGGCGCTGCGGCGCCACCTGCAGTCGGACGCCGACGAGTTCCCGCAGGACGTGCTGGAGCTGCTGGACTATTTTTCCGATCAGCCGCGCCAGCCCGTGCGTGCTGTGCCGGGCCAGGGTTTGCACATTCCGGTGTGGATCCTGGGCTCTAGCCTCTTTGGCGCGCAATTGGCGGCGCACCTGGGGCTGCCCTTTGCCTTTGCCTCGCACTTTGCGCCTGGCCATTTGTTGGATGCGATCGCCATTTACCGCGAGCGCTTCCAGCCTTCGCCCCGCCTGGCCAGCCCCTATGTGATGCTGGGCTTCAATGTGTTTGCCGCCGACACGGAAAGCCAGGCGCACCTGGTGGCCAGCTCGGCGCAGCAGGCTTTTGTGAACCTGCGCAGTGGCCGGCCCGGGCGCCTGCCGCCGCCGCGTGAAGGCTACATGCAGCAGATCGGCCCCCAGGAGCAGGCGGTGCTGCGGCAGCTCCTCGCCTGCGCCGCCATTGGCACCCCCGCGCAGGTGCGCGAGCAGATGCAGGCCTTCATTCAAAAGACGGGGGCCAACGAGCTCATGGTGGCCGGGCAGATCTTTGACCACCAGGCGCGGCTGCGTTCCTACGAGATTGCCGCAGAAGCCGCTCAGGCTGCCTGATGTGTAGGAGCCCAGTCCTCTGGGCGATCGGTGCCAGGCAAGAAGCCAGCCGTGCACACGATGCATCGCCGAGAGACTCGGCTCCTACCTTGATGCCTTTGCCTTCGTAGGAGCCCAGTCCTCTGGGCGATCGGTGCCGGGTAAAAGCTCAGGCCGCGGCGCGCCGAAGCCGGTCGCGCACGCCTTCCCATGCGGGTGTGTCGGGTGGCAGCTCCACCCAGATTTGCTGCACGCCTTGCGCATCGAGTTCGCGCAGCACGGCAAAGAGCTGTTGCGCCGCTTCCTCGGCTTGCGCCGCTTGCGCGCGCCAGAGCACGCCGGCACCGGCATCCAGTGGCCGCTGGCGTGACCACAGGCCCAGGTTGTGGGCATGCACGCCCAGGGACGCCAAGCGCTGGTTCAGTTCGTCGGCCGACATGAGCCGCACCTTGGCCCGCGGCGCGTAGTGCGATTCCAGCGTGCCCGAGGCGCGCGGTGCGGCCTCGGTGGCGGCTTCGGGGGCCAGCAGGGCTTGACCGCAGGCGGCCTCCACCTGTTCGCGCGTGATGTGCCCGGGCCGCAGCAGCATCGGGGCACCGCGCGTGCAGTCCACGATGGTCGATTCAATCCCCACCGGACAGGGGCCGCCATCGAGGATGAGCAGCGCCTCGCCAAACTCGGCCTGCACATGTGCGGCCGTGGTCGGGCTCACGCGGCCAAACTGGTTGGCACTCGGTGCGGCCACGCCGGTGGCAGCCGCCTGCAGCAGGGCCTGGGCCACCGGGTGCGAGGGGCAGCGCAGGCCAATGGAGTCTTGGCCGCCGGCGGCCGCGCGGGCCACGCCGTCGCGGCGCGGCAAGATCAGGGTGAGCGGGCCGGGCCAGAAGGCGTCGATGAGCTTGTGCGCAAAGGCCGGCACGCTGGCCGCGTAATCGTTCACCTGCGCCTTTGAAGCCACATGCACGATGAGCGGGTGCTCGGCCGGCCGGCCTTTGGCTGCAAAGACCTTGGCCACGGCCGCGTCGTTGGACGCGTCGGCGCCCAGGCCGTACACGGTTTCGGTGGGCAGCGCCACCAGCTCCCCGGCACGCAGCTGCTGCGCCGCCTGGGCGATGGCGGCCGGGTCGCTGCCGGGCAGGATCATGTATCGAGCCCGGGCAGGCCCAGCAGCGTGGCGCATTGGCGCGCCGTGGCCTGCACGCTGGCCAGGTCTGCGCCGGTCACCGTGAGGTGGCCCATCTTGCGGGCCCGGCGTGCCTCGGTCTTGCCGTAGAGGTGCAGGTGGGTGCCCGGCAGGGCCAGCACCTGCGCCCAGTCGGGCGTGCGCTCGCGGCCCTTCGCGTCGAACCAGATGTCGCCCAGCAGGTTGAGCATGAGGGCCGGTGAGTGCTGGCGCGGCTGCGGCAGCGGCAGGCCGGCCATGGCATGGACCTGCAGGTCGAACTGCGAGTGGTCGCAGGCGTCGATGGTGTGGTGCCCGCTGTTGTGCGGGCGCGGCGCCATTTCATTGACCACCAGGTCCAGGCCTTGCGGTCCCTCGACGACGAAGAACTCCACGCACAGGAGGCCCACGTAGCCGATCTGCTGCGCAATGGCGCGCGTGGCGGCTTCGGCGCGCGCAGCCAGCTCGGCCGGCAGGCAGCCCGGGTAGGCGTGTGTGACGGCCAGGATGCCGTTGACATGCACGTTGCGCTGCGGCGCGTAGCCGACCATCTGCCCGTCAAAGCCGCGGGCCACCAGCACCGAGCATTCGGCCAGCAGCGGCAGCATTTTTTCCAGCACGCAGGGCACGCGCTGGAGTTCGTTCCAAGCCACCGTGAGTTCTTCGCGCGTTTTCACGCGCACCTGGCCCTTGCCGTCGTAACCCATGCGCGCGGTCTTGAGGATGCCGGGCAGCAGTGCGTCTGCTACGGCCTGCAGCTCGGCCTCGGTGCGGATCACGGCGTGCGGCGCACAGCCCACGCCCGAGCTGGCCGCGCAGGCACTGAAGTGCGCTTTTTCCTGGATGCGGTCTTGCGCGATCGCCACGCAGGGACCGCCCGGGGCCACCGGGCGCGTGGCGGCCAGCGCCTCGAGCGCCTGGGCCGGCACGTTTTCAAATTCGGTGGTGATCGCCGCACTCAGGCGGGCCAGCTGCTCGAGGCCGGCCGGGTCGGTGTAGGCGGTCTGTACATGGTGGTGGCTCACCAGGCCTGCGGGGCTGGCGGCATCGGGGTCGAGCACGGCCGTGAAGTAGCCCAGGCGCTGGGCGGCGTGTACGAACATGCGGCCGAGCTGGCCGCCGCCCATCACGCCCAGCGTGGCGCCGGGAAGGATGGTGGGCATGGCGGGTGCGCTCATTGCGGCGGCAGCGTCATGGCCTGGGCCGCGCGGGTTTGCTCGGCGCGGAAGTCTTGGAGCCGGCGCGCCAGGGCGGCGTCGTGCAGGGCCAGCATGGCCACGGCAAAGAGCGCCGCATTGGCCGCGCCGGCATTCCCGATGGCGAAGGTGGCCACCGGGATGCCCTTGGGCATCTGCACGATGCTGTGCAGTGAATCCACGCCCTGCAGGTGCCGGCTGGCCACTGGCACGCCCAGCACGGGCACGGTGGTCTTGGCGGCCAGCATGCCCGGCAGGTGGGCGGCGCCGCCGGCGCCCGCGATGATGGCCTGCAGGCCCCGGCTTTCGGCACTGTCGGCGTAGGCAAACAGCTCGTCGGGCATGCGGTGCGCCGAGACCACGCGCGCCTCATGGGCCACGCCGAAATGCTCGAGGATCTGCACCGCGTGCTGCATGGTGTCCCAGTCGCTGCTGGAACCCATGACGACACCGATCTGCAGGCGGGAAGAAGATGCGCTGGAAGTCATGCAGTGGCCCGGATGGCGGCCGGCCGTAAGGTGCGGCGGCTCAGGGGAAGCGGGGCAGGACGCCCCACGAAAGAAGGGGATTTTAAGCCGCCCCTCCATGTACCATCCGTGCCCATGATCGACGTGACCATGGCGAACTTTGAGCAGGAAGTGATCGCCGCTTCCATGACCACCCCCGTGCTGGTGGACTTCTGGGCGCCCTGGTGCGGCCCGTGCAAGTCGCTCGGGCCCATCCTCGAGAAGGTGGAGACCGAATACGGCGGGCGCTTCAAGCTGGTGAAGATCAACTCCGACGACGAGCAGCAGCTGGCGGGGGCCTTTGGCATCCGCAGCATCCCGACCTGCGTGTTGCTGGTCGGTGGCCGCCCGGTGGACGGTTTCTCCGGTGCGATGCCCGAGGGCCGCGTCAAGGAATTCCTCGACAAGCACCTGCCCAGCGAGGACGCGCTGATGGCGCAGGCCGCGGCCGAGGAAACCCAGGAGCTCATGGACAGCGGTGACCTGGTAAGCGCGCTCGACAAGCTCGCCCAGGCCCTGGCGGCCGACCCGGCCAACGACGAGGCGCGCTTTGACTATGTGAAGCTGCTCATTGGCACCAGCCAGCTGGCCGAGGCTGAGGCGGCGCTCGCGCCCGCCTTGGGGCAGATTTCGGTGCAGCTGCGCTTTGATGCCTTGAACCAATGGCTGCAGGCGCTCAAGTTCGTGGCCACCGACCCGCGGGGCCAGTGGGACCTGGCGCAGTTTGATGCGCTCATTGCGCAGAACAAGCGCGATTTCGATGCGCGCCTGGCCAAGGCCCGCGTGCTCATGGCCGAGGGCGAGTGGACCGCGGCCATGGACGAGCTGCTGGAGATCATCCTGCGCGACAAGAAGTGGGCTGACGAACTGCCGCGCAAGACCTTTGTGGCCATCCTGGAGCTGCTCACCCCGCCCAAGCCCAAGGCCGCCAACGCCACGCCCGGCAAGACGGCCACCGGCATCGAGATCGTGGGCGCCCAGGCCGTGCAGGAAGACCCGCAGGCCGCCATGGTGTCGGCCTACCGGCGCAAGCTCAGCATGACGCTCAACTGAGCGGGCTGCTTGGCGCCCGGGAAGAGGCGCCTTAAGTGCACGCTATTGGGGCGTTTCTGCCAAAGCCAAGCCCAGTGCGCCAAGTTGGTGCATGGAGGCGGCCTCGGCGGGCAAGCTCAGCCCTTGTGGAGGGCTTTTTTTTGGCACGCATCATGCTTTAGACCTCGGGTCCAAACAACTTGCTACTTCAGGAGTGCATATGAAAAAGAACCTCGTCAAATCCCTGGCTGTGGCCGCTGTGGCCGCTTCTACCCTGTCGACCGGCGCGGCCATGGCCGCAGACACGCTGGCCTTCAACGCCGGTGTGGTCACCGACTACCGTTACCGCGGCATTTCGCAGTCGCGTCTTGAGCCGGCCGTGCAGGCGGGCGTGGACTACACCATGGCCAGCGGCTTCTACGTCGGCGCCTGGGCTTCGACCATCAGCTGGATCAAGGACACGGGTACCAGCAATACCACCGCAGGTGTGACAGGTTCTGTTGAGCTGGATCTGTACGCTGGCTACAAAGGCGAAATCACCAAGGGCCTGAGCTACGACGTGGGCGTGCTGCGTTACGAGTACGTGGGCAACAAGCTGGGCAGGGTCAGCGGCTTTGCCGATGCCAACACCACCGAGGTCTATGGTGCCCTGACCTATGGCGTGTTCACCGCCAAGTACTCGCACTCGCTGACCAACCTGTTTGGCAACGTCAACAGCAAGAACAGCACCTATATTGACCTGAGCGCCAACTTTGACCTGGGCAACGGCTTGACCCTGACGCCCCACGCTGGTCGTCAAGTTATCGAGAACAGCCCCGGCTTTTCGTACAGCGATTACTCCATCACGCTCACCAAAGATTTGGGCAAGGGTTTGAGCGCCTCCTTGATGGCTGTCGGCACGGACGCTGGTCGTTCACAGTACACGCTGGTGAACAAGTACAACGGCAAAGACGCCCTGGTCGTCGGCATCAAGTACACGTTCTAAGTCAGTCCCAAGACCCTGCCGAGCCTGGGCTCGGCAGATCTTCGTGGCATGCGGCGCTGCATTCAGCCCTCGGGCTGGATCAGCGCCGTTGTCACATCAGCAGGGTCTGTCCGTCAGTTGGTTAGCCGCGCCAGCGCTTCCTGGTACTTGGCAGCGGTTTTGTCGGCCACCTCGGGCGGCAGGGCGGGGGCGGGCGGGGTCTTGTCCCAGGGTTTGCCGTTGATGCGCACGGCCTCGAGCCAGTCGCGCACGAACTGCTTGTCGTAGCTCGGCGGGTTGGCGCCCTGGGCGAAGGCGGCCTCATAGCCCTCGATGGGCCAGTAGCGCGAGGAGTCGGGTGTGAGCACCTCGTCCATCAGGGTGAGCGTGCCGTGTTCATCGAGGCCGAACTCGAACTTGGTGTCGGCAATGATGATGCCCTTGGTGAGCGCGAATTCGGCCGCCGCCTGGTAAATGGCGATGCTCACGCGGCGGATCTCGGCGGCGAGCGCCGGGCCGACGATTTTTTCCACTTGTTCGTACGAGATGTTCTCGTCATGCTCGCCCACCTCGGCCTTGGCCGCCGGCGTGAAGATGGGCTCGGGCAGTTTGCTCGCATTCTTCAGCCCTTCAGGCAGCGGCACGCCGCATACCGAGCGGCTGGCCTGGTACTCCTGCCAGCCGCTGCCGGCCAGGTAGCCGCGCACCACGGCCTCGACCGGGATGGGTTTGAGGCGCTTGACCAGCATGGAGCGGCCCTCGATCTGCGGCAGCTCGGCCGGCGTGACCACGCTTTCAGGCGCCTGGCCCGTGAGGTGGTTGGGGCAGAGGTGTCCGAGCTTGTCAAACCAGAAGAGGGCCATTTGCGTGAGCAGCTTGCCCTTGCCGGGGATGGGCTCGCCCAGGATCACATCAAAAGCGCTGAGCCGGTCGCTGGCCACCATGAGCAGCCGGTCGGTGCCGACGGCGTAGTTGTCGCGTACCTTGCCGCGCGCGAGCAAGGGCAGTGAGCTGAGGGCGGAGGTGTGGAGGGCCGTGCTCATGCGCCGCTTCAGTTCACCAGCTGGGCCAGTGCACCCTGGGCGTATTTGGCCGCCATGACCTGCACGCCCTGGGGCTTGAGTTTGCCGCCCTGGCCTTCGCAGCCGAACTCCAGGTAGCGCGCCTTGCATACCGCCTGGGCGGCGGCGCGGGCGGGCTTCATCCATTCGCGCATGTCGAACTTGTCGGGGTTCTGGGCCTGGAACTGGCGCACCGCGCCGGTCATGGCCAGGCGGATGTCGGTGTCGATGTTGATCTTGCGCACGCCATGCTTGATGGCTTCCTGAATTTCTTCCACCGGCACGCCGAAGGTTTGCTTCATCTGGCCGCCGAACTGGTTGATGATGACCAGCAGCTCCTGCGGCACCGACGATGAGCCGTGCATCACCAGGTGGGTGTTGGGGATGCGGGCGTGGATTTCCTTGACGCGCGAAATCGCCAGGATGTCGCCGGTGGGCTTGCGGCTGAACTTGTAGGCGCCGTGGCTGGTGCCAATGGCAATGGCCAGGGCGTCGAGCTGCGTGGCTTTGACGAACACGGCGGCTTCTTCAGGGTCGGTGAGCATCTGGCTGTGGTCGAGCTTGCCCTCGGCGCCGATGCCGTCTTCCTCGCCGGCCTCACCCGTTTCCAGGTTGCCCAGGCAGCCCAGCTCGCCTTCCACCGTGACGCCGACCTTGTGCGCCATCTCGACCACGGCTTTGGTGACGTTCACGTTGTAGTCAAAGGAGGCCGGGGTCTTGCCGTCTTCCATCAGGGAGCCGTCCATCATGACCGAGCCAAAGCCCAGGTCGATGGCGCCCTGGCAGACCTTGGGGCTGGTGCCATGGTCCTGGTGCATCACCAGGGGAATGTGTGGGTAGGCTTCGCAGGCCGCCTGGATCAGGTGCTTGATGAAGGACTCGCCGGCGTACTTGCGCGCGCCTGCGCTGGCCTGCAGGATCACGGGGGCGCCCACCTCATCGGCCGCTGCCATGACAGCCTGCACCTGCTCGAGGTTGTTCACGTTGAAGGCGGGGATGCCGTAGTTGTTCTCTGCCGCGTGGTCGAGCAGCTCGCGCATGGAAACGAGGGCCATGAATCTGTCCTGTGGGGTGGTTGCGGGTGGGGCGGGTTTGCCATGGCGCCCGGCTTGTAACCGGGCGGTAACTCACAGATTTTAGCGGCCGACCTGAATCTGACCTGTCGCCGCCCGGCGGCCTTTGGGGTGGGCTGCTCGCCTACAGCACAAGGGTAGAGCGCCAGGGCCCTAAACTCGGCCCATGCTCTGGGTCAAGTCTTTCCATATCGTGTTTGTGGCCAGCTGGTTTGCGGGCCTCTTTTACCTGCCGCGCATCTTTGTGAACCTGGCCATGGTGCCGGCGGGCAGCGAGGACGAGCGTGCCCGCTTGCTGCTGATGGCACGCAAGCTCATGCGTTTTACCAATCTGCTGGCCGTGCCCGCAGTCGTCCTGGGCCTGTGGCTGTGGCTGGGCTACGGCATCGGCCTCGCCCCGGGCAGCGGCTGGATGCATGCCAAGCTGGCGGTGGTGCTGCTCACCCTGGGCTACCACCACTACTGCGGGCGCCTGCTGCGCCAGTTCGAGCGTGGCCAGAACCACCGCAGCCATGTGTGGTTCCGCTGGTTCAACGAGATGCCCGTGCTGCTGATGGTGGTTGCCGTGGTCTTGGTGGTCGTCAAGCCCTGGCAGGGCTGAGGCCGCAGTTCGCGGCGCGCCTGGGTCATGCCCGCCTCACCTTCCGCTCCCCCTGCCCCTGCGGGCAAACGGCGCAGCACCTCGGCCTGGCCCCTGGCCCTGGCCACGGCTTGCGTGGTGGTGTACGCCAGCCTCTACCCCTTTTCAGACTGGCGCAACCAGGGCCTGGCGCCCTGGGCCTTCCTGGGCGCTGCGATGCCGCGCTACTGGACCGCCTTTGATGTCTGGGTCAACCTGCTGGGCTATGCCCCGCTGGGGTTTTTTCTGGCGCTCACGGTCATGCGGGGCACACGGCTGACCTGGCCCGTGACCCTGGCCACCGCCGCAGCGGCAAGCCTGTCGCTGGCCCTGGAGGCCGCGCAAACCTACTTGCCTGCCCGGGTGCCGTCCAGCCTGGACTTCATGCTCAATGCGGCTGGCGCCTGGCTGGGCGCTGGCCTGGCCTTTGGCCTGGAGCGCTGGGGCGTGCTTCAGCGTTGGAGCCAGTTCCGTGACCGTTGGTTCCTGCCCGAGGCGCGCGGCGCCCTGGTGCTGCTGGCCCTGTGGCCGGCGGCGCTGCTGTTCCCGGCCTCGGTGCCTCTGGGCCTGGGGCAGGTGGCGGAGCGGCTGGAGGAGGCTCTGGTGGATCTGCTGGAAGGCACACCCTTTTTGCAATGGCTGCCGGTGCGCGATGTGGAGTTGCAGCCCCTGGCACCGGGCAGCGTGGTGATTTGCGTGGCGCTGGGGGCGCTGGTGCCGGCGCTGCTGGGTTTCGGGGTGATCCGCCGGACCGCGCGGCGCCTCATCTTCCTGGGGCTGCTCCTGCTGGTGGCGGTGGCCGCCACGGCCTTGTCCTCGGCGCTGAGCTTCGGCCCCGAGCACGCCTGGGCCTGGCTGGACCAGCCGGTGCGCTTTGGCCTGGCGGGGGCGCTGCTGTTGGGCCTGGCCGCCCTGGTGCTGCCGCCCCGCGCCGCCGCTGCCCTGGCGCTGCTGGCCGTGGGGCTGCAACTGGCGCTGCTGAACCAGGCGCCCAGCGATCCGTACTTCGAGCAGACCCGCCAGGTCTGGGAGCAGGGTCGTTTTGTGCGCTTCAATGGCCTGACCCAGTGGCTGGGTTGGCTCTGGCCCTTTGCCGCCCTGGCCTACCTGGTGCTCAGGCTCTCGCGCAGCCAGGCGCTGGCCGAGGGCCCGCACGTAGAATTTCGGGCATGACTTCCTCCCCCGCGACCGCCCCGGCGGCACCGGAGGCCGAGCACGCCCCGGCCTCTTATTACAAGCACCACATCTTCTTTTGCCTGAACGAGCGGGCCAACGGCGAGAACGCCTGCGGCCACCACGGTGCGCAGCAGGCTTTTGATCGCTGCAAGGCCCAGGTCAAGGCCGCAGGCCTGGCCGGCCCCGGGGGTGTGCGCGTGAACAAGGCCGGTTGCCTGGACCGCTGCGCCGCCGGACCGGTGGCCGTGGTCTATCCGGAGTCCGTCTGGTACAGCTTTGTGGACGTGCAGGATATCGACGAGATCGTGTCTTCGCACCTCAAGCAGGGCCAGGTCGTCGAGCGCCTGCTCACGCCGCCGCAGCTGGGCCGCTGAGGCGAGTGTGAATTCGCAGACCCGCAAATCCTTTGTCGACGGCCCGGCCGGGCCGATTGAAATCGCCGAGGATGCGGCCAGTGGCCCGGTGCGCGGCACGGCTGTCATTGCGCACCCGCATCCTCTGTTTGGCGGCACCATGGACAACAAGGTGGTGCAGACCCTGGCCCGGGCTTTTACGCAGTGCGGCTGGAACACGCTGCGCTTTAACTTTCGCGGCGTGGGCGGCAGCGCCGGCAGCCATGATGAGGGGCGTGGGGAACTGCAGGACCTGCTGGCGGTGGCCGCACATGCGGCCAAAGACGTCCCGCTGGCGCTGGCTGGCTTTTCCTTTGGCGCCTTTGTCAGCTCCCATGCCTTCGCCCATTTGCACGGCCAGCGCGAGATCCAGAAACTGGTGCTGGTGGGCACGGCGGCCAGCCGCTTTCAGGTGGCCGCCATCCCGGCCGAGGCCCACGACCTGACCCTGGTGATCCACGGCGAGGCCGACGACACCGTGCCCCTGTCCGCGGTCATGGACTGGGCCCGTCCCCAGGTGTTGCCGGTGCTGGTGGTGCCCGGTGGCGGCCATTTCTTTCATGGACAATTGCCGCTGCTCAAGAGCTTGGTGGTGCGCCATCTGCGCAGCTAAGTCCTGAACCCCGGCGGCCGCCGCTCGTTTTCACCCTTCCTCTCCAGCCCATGCTCCGCCGCACCCTCCATCTTCTTGCTCTGGCGCTTTGCCTGGCCACCTCTGCCCTGCCCGCGGCGGCGCAGGCGCCCCAGCCCTTGGAAGTAGCCGCACGGTCTTTCCTGGTGCTGGATATGACGGCCAACCAGTTCCTCGCAGCCCACGAAATTGACACCCCGGTGGAGCAGGCCTCGCTGACCAAGCTGATGTCGGCCTATCTGGTGTTCGATGCGCTCAAGTCCAAGAAGATCAGCCTCAAGCAGACCTTCGGCGTGAGCGAGCGGGCCTGGAAGATGCCGGGCTCGCGCATGTTCATCGACCCCAAGATGCAGGTGCCCGTGGAAGACCTGATCAAGGGCATGATCGTGCAGTCGGGCAACGACGCCACCGTGGCCTTGGCCGAGGGCGTGAGCGGCAGTGTCGAGCGCTTCGTGCAGCGCATGAACGAGCAGGCCAAGGCGCTGGGCATGAAAAACACCAGCTACAAGAACCCGGAGGGGCTGACCGAGCCCGGCCACACCACCACGGCCCGCGACCTGAGCATCTTGTCCACCCGCTTGATGAGCGACTTCCCCGAATTTGTGGGCTACTACGCCATCAAGAACTACCGCTACCCCGGCACGCCCGCGGCCAATGACCGCAACCGCAACCTCTTGCTGTTCCGCGACCCGTCGGTCGACGGCCTGAAAACCGGCCACACCGAAGCGGCTGGTTATTGCCTGATTGCCACCGCCCGGCGCGAGTTTCCCAATCTGGGTAATGGCAAGCAGCCGGGCGGCCGGCGTTTGCTGGCCATCGTACTGGGCACCAGCAGCGAGAACGCCCGCGCCAGCGAGGCCCAGAAGCTGCTCAATTGGGGCTTTACGGCCTACGAGGCCGTCAAGCTCTTCGATGGCGGCCAGGCCGTGGTCAGTCCGGCCGTGTGGAAGGGCAAGTCGTCCGTCCTCAAGCTTGGCCGCCCGCAGCCCATCGTGGTGGCGGTGCCAGCCGGTCTGGCCGGCCGCCTGAAGACCGAGGTGGTGCGCCCCGACCCCCTGGTGGCGCCCTTCCAGCGCGGCCAGGCGGTGGCCACGCTCAGGGTCACCAGCGAGGGCGCCACCGCGCCCGTGGCCGAGGTGCCCCTGCTGGCCCTCGAGACGGTCGAGGAGGCCGGCGTGCTGGGCCGGGCCTGGGACGCTGTCCGGCTCTGGATCAAGTAAGCCTGCCGGGCTGCTGGCCAGGGCTGGCGCTTGAAATTTGCCCGCCCGGGCCCGAGCCGCTATACTGGCGGGCTTTCCGACTTTCGGCGGAAGAATTTCGCTTGTTCATTTTTCGTGAACATATTCAACGTTTAGGGACGTTTTTTTAATGCCAACCATCAATCAGCTCGTGCGTCAGGGCCGCGAGGTCGAAAAGACCAAGTCCAAGAGCCCCGCGATGCAGAACTCTCCACAGCGCCGCGGCGTGTGCACCCGGGTGTACACCACGACGCCCAAGAAGCCGAACTCCGCGCTGCGTAAGGTCGCCAAAGTGCGCCTGACCAACGGCTTCGAAGTCATTTCCTACATCGGCGGCGAAGGCCACAACCTGCAGGAGCACTCGGTGGTGCTGGTGCGCGGTGGTCGTGTCAAGGACTTGCCCGGTGTGCGTTACCACATCGTGCGTGGCTCGCTCGACCTGCAAGGCGTGAAAGACCGCAAGCAGTCGCGCTCCAAGTACGGCGCGAAAAAGCCCAAGGCCAAGTAATTTGCTGGCCCACGGCTGGCGGCTGCCCTTCGGGCTTGCGACCTGCCGGAAAGCACTGCAAACGGTTGCGGTGGACTTTCAAAAAATGGTGCTCAACAGCCTGGCTGGCTGAACGAGCGAAGTGACCCAAGCGCCCATGGTGGGTGCCGGTCGAGTAAGTGAGAGTCAGATGGCTCTCGCGGCGTTGCCCTAGAGGCGGTGCCAACTGAAGCAAGAGGTGAAACATGCCACGTCGTCGCGAAGTCCCTAAACGTGAAATCCTGCCGGATCCGAAGTTCGGCAATGTCGAGCTCGCCAAGTTCATGAACGTGATCATGCAAGGCGGCAAGAAAGCAGTCGCAGAGCGCATCGTCTACGGTGCCCTGGACTTCATCGAGAAGAAGAACCCGGGCAAAGACCCGCTGGAAGCCTTCACCATCGCCATCAACAACATCAAGCCCATGGTCGAGGTGAAGTCTCGCCGCGTGGGTGGCGCCAACTACCAGGTGCCTGTGGAGGTGCGTCCTGTGCGTCGTCTGGCCCTGTCCATGCGCTGGCTCAAAGAAGCCGCCAAGAAGCGGGGTGAGAAATCCATGTCGCTTCGCCTGGCCAATGAGCTGATGGAAGCCACCGAAGGCCGTGGCGGCGCCATGAAAAAGCGTGACGAAGTTCACCGCATGGCCGAGGCCAACAAGGCCTTCTCGCACTTCCGCTTCTAAAGACCGCGGTGCGGGCCTCGGTTTGCCGAGGCCGCTCCATGCACCTGCGGGTGCGGTTGGCGCGGCCTTGCACAAGCCTGAGCTCCGCTCGCTACGTCAGAGATCTGGCGTAGCGATTTTTGTTTTTTTGACTCCCCCCATTCCTGAGGTTCATCATGGCTCGCAAGACCCCCATCGAGCGTTATCGCAATATTGGTATTTCGGCGCACATCGACGCCGGCAAGACCACCACGACCGAGCGCATCCTTTACTACACCGGCGTGAACCACAAGATCGGCGAAGTGCATGATGGCGCGGCCACCATGGACTGGATGGAGCAGGAACAAGAGCGTGGCATCACCATCACCTCTGCTGCCACCACCTGCTTCTGGAAGGGCATGGACAGCTCCTTCCCCGAGCACCGCATCAACATCATCGACACCCCTGGTCACGTGGACTTCACCATTGAGGTGGAGCGCTCCATGCGCGTGCTCGACGGCGCTTGTATGGTCTACTGCGCCGTCGGTGGCGTGCAGCCCCAGTCGGAAACTGTTTGGCGCCAGGCCAACAAGTACCGCGTGCCCCGCCTGGCCTTCGTCAACAAGATGGACCGCACCGGCGCGAACTTCTTCAAGGTCGTTGACCAGATGAAGCTGCGCCTCAAAGCCAACCCCGTGCCCATCGTGATCCCGATCGGTGCTGAAGAGAACTTCACCGGCGTGATCGACCTGCGCAAGATGAAGGCCATCATCTGGGACGAAGCTTCCCAGGGCATGAAGTTCACCTTTGAAGAGATCCCCGCCGATCTGCTGGCGGAAGCCAAGAAGTGGCGCGAAGGCATGCTCGAGGCCGCTGCCGAGGCCAACGAAGAGCTGATGAACAAGTACCTCGAAGAAGGTGACCTGAGCGAAGAGGAAATCACCCACGGTCTGCGCACCCGCACCATCGCTGGCGAAATCCAGCCCATGCTGTGCGGCACCGCCTTCAAGAACAAGGGCGTGCAGCGCATGCTCGACGCCGTGATTGAACTCATGCCCTCGCCTCTGGACGTGCCTCCCGTGCCCGGCTTCGACGAAGATGACAAGGAAGTCGTCCGCAAGGCCGACGACAGCGAGAAGTTCGCTGCGCTGGCATTCAAGCTGATGACCGACCCCTTCGTTGGCCAACTCACCTTCATCCGCGTGTACTCCGGCGTGCTCTCCAAGGGCGACACGGTTTACAACTCGGTCAAGGGCAAGAAAGAGCGCATTGGCCGTATCGTGCAGATGCACGCCAACAACCGTGAAGAGATCGAAGAGATCCGCGCCGGCGACATCGCTGCATGCGTGGGCCTCAAAGAGGTCACCACCGGTGAAACCCTGTGCGATCCGAACGCCATCGTGACGCTCGAGCGCATGGTCTTCCCCGAGCCCGTGATTGCCCAGGCCGTGGAACCCAAGACCAAGGCCGACCAGGAAAAAATGGGCATTGCCCTGCAGCGCCTGGCCGCTGAAGATCCGTCCTTCCGCGTCAAGACCGATGAAGAGTCGGGCCAGACCATCATCTCCGGCATGGGTGAGCTCCACCTCGAGATCATCGTGGACCGCATGAAGCGCGAGTTCGGTGTGGAGGCCAACGTCGGCAAGCCCCAGGTGGCTTACCGCGAAACCATTCGCAAGATCGTCGAAGACGCCGAAGGCAAGTTTGTTCGCCAGTCCGGCGGCAAGGGCCAGTACGGCCACGTGGTGCTCAAGATCGAGCCCAACGAAGCCGGCAAGGGCATCGAGTTTGTGGACGCCATCAAGGGCGGTGTGGTGCCTCGCGAGTTCATTCCCGCGGTTGAAAAGGGCATCACCGAAGCCGTCACTTCCGGCGTGCTGGCGGGCTACCCCGTCGTCGACGTCAAGGTCACCCTGCACTTCGGTTCGTACCACGACGTGGACTCCAACGAGCTGGCATTCAAGATGGCTGCCATCTTCGGCTTCAAGGAAGGCTGCAAGAAGGCTGGCCCCGTCATCCTCGAGCCCATGATGGCCGTGGAAGTCGAGACGCCCGAAGACTACGCCGGTAACGTGATGGGCGACCTCTCGTCCCGCCGCGGCATGGTGCAGGGCATGGAAGACATGGTCGGTGGCGGCAAGGCCATCAAGGCCGAGGTGCCCCTGTCCGAAATGTTCGGTTACTCCACCACCCTGCGCTCCATGTCGCAGGGCCGCGCCACCTACACGATGGAATTCAAGCACTACTCGGAAGCCCCGCGCAACGTGTCTGAAGCCATCATGGCAGCACGCGCCAAGTAAACCTTTCCCCGGTCTGCGATGCCGTGCCCCCCGTTGCCCGTGGCGGGGGATTGAGCAACAGCATGCAAACCTTAAACCTGTGACACGCGGCACGTTCTTTTTGGAGAAAAGCAATGGCAAAAGAGAAATTCACGCGGACCAAACCGCACGTCAACGTGGGCACGATCGGCCACGTGGACCATGGCAAGACGACGCTGACGGCGGCCATCACCACGATCCTGGCGCAGAAGTTCGGCGGCGAGGCCAAGGCCTATGACCAGATCGACGCAGCGCCTGAAGAAAAAGCGCGTGGTATCACGATCAACACCGCCCACGTTGAGTACGAGACGGCCAATCGCCACTACGCCCACGTGGACTGCCCTGGCCACGCTGACTACGTCAAGAACATGATCACCGGTGCCGCCCAGATGGACGGCGCCATTTTGGTGTGCTCGGCCGCTGACGGCCCCATGCCCCAGACCCGCGAGCACATCCTGCTGGCCCGTCAGGTGGGCGTGCCTTACATCATCGTGTTCCTGAACAAGTGCGACATGGTCGACGACGCCGAGCTGCTCGAGCTGGTCGAGATGGAAGTGCGCGAGCTGCTGTCCAAGTACGACTTCCCCGGCGACGACACCCCCATCGTCCACGGCTCGGCCAAGCTGGCCATGGAAGGCGACAAGGGCCCCCTGGGCGAGCAGGCCATCCTCAAGCTGGCCGATGCACTGGACAGCTACATCCCCACGCCTGAGCGCGCCATTGACGGCACGTTCCTGATGCCCGTGGAAGACGTGTTCTCCATCTCGGGCCGCGGCACCGTGGTGACCGGCCGTATTGAGCGCGGCATCGTCAAGGTGGGCGAGGAGATCGAGATCGTCGGTATCTCGGACACCCAGAAGACCACCTGCACGGGCGTGGAGATGTTCAGGAAGCTGCTGGACCAGGGCCAGGCTGGCGACAACGTCGGTATCCTGCTGCGCGGCACCAAGCGCGAGGAAGTCCAGCGCGGCCAGGTGCTGTGCAAGCCCGGCTCGATCAAGCCGCACACGCACTTCACCGGCGAGATCTACGTTCTGTCCAAGGATGAGGGCGGCCGTCACACGCCGTTCTTCAACAACTACCGCCCCCAGTTCTACTTCCGCACGACGGACGTGACGGGTGCCATCGAGCTGCCCGAGGGCAAAGAGATGGTGATGCCTGGCGACAACGTGTCGATCACGGTCAAGCTGATCGCCCCGATCGCCATGGAAGAAGGTCTGCGCTTTGCCATCCGTGAAGGCGGCCGCACCGTCGGCGCCGGCGTCGTGGCCAAGATCATCGCCTGATT
>JAIXPL010000040.1 GCA_027486255.1 Comamonadaceae bacterium | reverse complement strand
GGGAAACGGGAATCGAACCCGTGTCATTAGCTTGGAAGGCTAAGGTTCTACCATTGAACTACTCCCGCAGCTCAACCTGCTGATTGCTTGCCGCCTGGACGCCAGCCCTGCAGAGCATGCATCTGGTGGACGGGGCTGGATTCGAACCAGCGTAGGCGTAAGCCAACAGATTTACAGTCTGCCCCCTTTAGCCACTCGGGCACCCGTCCAACAAGCGAACCATGGATTATGCCATGCTTTTGCGGGCCCCAGCTACCAACAGATGGCTTTTTGGCCTACGGAAGACAGCCAGGCGTTGGCCGCGCTGAAATGCCCGCAACCCAGGAAGGGCCGGGGTGGCCGGCGCGCCGACAGGGGGGAGGGGTGGTTGGCGGCCAGCAGCAGATGCCTTGGCGGCAGGTCTTGGCAAAGAGCCTGCGCATGGGCGCCCCAGGCCATGAATACAGTGGGCTGGGCGCGCTGTTTGAGCCAGCTCACCACCTCGGCCGTGAAGACCTCCCAGCCCTGCTTGGCCTGGCTGGCGGGCAGACCCTCCTCGACTGTGAGCACGGTGTTGAGCAAGAGCACCCCCTGCTCGGCCCAGCCCTGGAGGCTGTCGCGGGGGCCGGGCCCGGCGCCGGGCAGGTCACAGGCGCGCTCCTTGAGGATGTGGCGCAGGCTGGGGGGCGGTGGCATGCCGGGCGCCACGGAAAACGCCAGGCCCTGGGCTTGGCCCGCCCCATGGTAGGGGTCTTGTCCCAGGATGAGCACCCGAGTCTCGGCCAGGGGCGTCAGCCGCAGAGCGTACAAGGGGTCGGCAGGAAAGACCGTGGCGCCGGCCTCCAGCCTCTGGCGCAGGAAGGCGTCGAGCTGGTGTCCGGCCGACGAGGCCAGGAAAGCGCCCCATAGTGCCTGGCCCTGGGCATCGGCCAGGGGCGGTGGCGGCCATTGCCTCAGCGCATTGGCGGGCCGGGCATCGAAGAGCTCGTCCTGCATGGCTCGCTCGGGACGGTCCGGGCCGCCGCTCAGGCGAACAGCTCAGCCAGGGCGGCGCCCGGGTCCGCGGCGCGCATGAAGGCCTCGCCCACCAGGAAGGCCTGCACACCGGCCGAGCGAAGGCGCTGCACGTCGGCAGCCGTCGCAATGCCCGACTCGGTGACCAGCAGGCGCTCGGCCGGCACCTGAGCCAGCATGCCCAGCGTGGTGTCCAGGCTCACCTCAAAGGTCTTGAGGTTGCGGTTGTTGATGCCCACCAAGGGTGTCTTCAGGCGCAGAGCGCGCTCCAGCTCGGGCTGGTCGTGCACCTCCACCAGCACGGCCATGTTCAGGCCCAGCGCGAGGGCTTCGAGGTCGCGCATCTGCGCGTCATCCAGGCAGGCGGCGATCAGCAAGATGCAGTCGGCGCCCATGGCCCGGGCCTCGAAGACCTGGTAGGGATCGACCATGAAGTCTTTGCGCAGCACGGGCAACTCACAGGACGCCCGGGCCTGCTTGAGGTAATCGGGCTCGCCCTGGAAGAACTGGCGGTCAGTGAGCACTGACAGGCAAGCCGCGCCATGCTCGGCGTAGCTTTGGGCGATGTCGGCGGGAATGAAATCGGGGCGCAGCACACCTTTGGAAGGGCTGGCCTTCTTGACCTCGGCGATGACCGCCGCCTGGCCGGCGGCGATTTTTCGGCGCATGGCGCCCACAAAGTCCCGGGTGGTCAGGCGCGACTCCGCGTCCTGCCGCATCAGCGCCAGGGGCTTGCGCTTCAAAGCGGCGGCCACTTCTTCGCGCTTGACCGCCACGATCTTTTCAAGAATGTCTGCCATGAAATCTCCGGGGTTGTTCTGATCAGGCGGGCTTGTGCGCCGTCGTGGCGCGCACCAGCTCCTCGAGTTTGCGCTGAGCCGCGCCCGACGCCAGGACCTCGCGCGCCTTCTGGAAACCTGCAGCGAGGGTGTCCGCCACATTGGCGGCATACAGGGCCGCCCCCGCATTGAGGGCCACGATGTCCGCCGCCGGGCCGGGTTTGCCGGCCAACACGTCCTCCAACATCTGGCGGGACTGCTCGGGCGTGTCCACCCGCAGCGCTCGGTTGCTGGCCATGGCCAGGCCAAAGTCCTCGGGATGAATTTCGTACTCGGTGATCTGTCCGTCGCGCAACTCACCCACCAGGGTGGCCGCGCCCAGGCTGATCTCGTCCATGCCGTCCTTGCCATAGACCACGAGCGCATGTTCTGCGCCCAGGCGCTGCAGGGCCCGCACCTGGATACCGACCAGGTCGGAATGGAACACGCCCATCAGGATGTTGGGCGCACCCGCGGGGTTGGTCAGCGGACCCAGGATATTGAAGATCGTGCGCACCCCCAGCTCTTTGCGCACAGGGGCCACGTTCTTCATGGCCGGGTGGTGGTTGGGCGCGAACATGAAACCCACGCCCACCTGCTCAATGCAACGGGCAATCGCTTCGGGCGGCAGGTTGATGTTGATGCCCAGCGCCTCCAGCACGTCGGCGCTGCCGGACTTGCTGCTGACGCTGCGCCCACCATGCTTGCTGACCTTGGCGCCGGCAGCCGCAGCCACGAACATGGAGCAGGTCGAGATGTTGAAGGTGTGCGAGCCGTCGCCGCCCGTGCCCACGATGTCCACCAGATGAGCGCTGTCCTGCACATGCACCTTGGTGGAGAACTCGCGCATGACCTGGGCCGCCGCGGTGATCTCGCCAATGGTTTCCTTCTTCACACGCAGTCCCGTGATGAAGGCCGACATCATGACGGGCGACATCTCGCCACTCATGATCAGCCGCATGATGTGCAGCATCTCGTCATGGAAGATCTCGCGGTGCTCGATGGTGCGTTGCAGCGCTTCCTGCGGCGTGATCTGGTGGCGGTGGGGCATGTCAATGTCCTGCGTTCAATGATCGGGGGGGGAGGCTTGTGGCCAGAGAATGTCTCAGGCCTGCCTGAGGAAATTCTCCAGCATGGCGTGGCCGTGCTCGGTGAGGATGGACTCGGGGTGAAACTGCACCCCCTGAATGGGCAGGCTCTGGTGGCGCACGCCCATGATCTCGCCGTCCTCGGTCCAGGCCGTCACCTCCAGCTCGGCCGGACAGCTGGCGCGCTCGATGGCCAGCGAGTGGTAACGGTTGACCGTGAAACGCTCGGGCAGGCCGGCGAACACGCCCACACCGGTGGTGCTGATCTCGCTGGTCTTGCCGTGCATCAGCGCCTGGGCTCGGACGATGCGCCCGCCAAAGGCCGCGCCGATGGACTGGTGGCCCAGGCACACGCCCAGGATGGGCACCTGGCCCGCAAAATGCCGGATCGCCTCGACCGACACACCGGCCTCGGCCGGTGAACAGGGCCCGGGCGAGATGACCAGGCGATCAAAGCGCAGCTGGGCCAGCTCTTGCACACTCATCTCGTCGTTGCGCACCACTTGCACCTGCGCGCCCAGCTCGCCAAAGTACTGGACGATGTTGAAGGTAAAACTGTCGTAGTTGTCGACCATCAGGACCTTCAGGCCCTGGTCTGGGGCTGCGCGGCTCATTCCAGGCCCTCCTCGACGAGTTCGCTGGCGCGCAGCAGGGCCCGTGCCTTGGCCTCGGTCTCCTTCCACTCCAGCTCGGGCACCGAGTCGGCCACCACGCCGGCGGCCGCCTGCACATACAGGGTCTGGTCCTTGATGATGCCCGTGCGAATGGCAATGGCCACGTCCATGTCGCCGGCATAGCTCAGGTAACCGCAGGCCCCGCCGTAGAGGCCGCGCTTGCTGGGCTCGAGCTGGTCGATCAGCTCCATCGCATGCACCTTGGGCGCACCCGTGAGTGTGCCGGCCGGGAAGGTGGCCCGGAGCACGTCCATGTTGCTCATGCCCTCATGGAGGATGCCCTCGACGTTGCTCACGATGTGCATCACGTGGCTGTAGCGTTCCACCACAAAGGCCTCGGTGACTTTGACCGACCCAACCTTCGCCACACGGCCAATGTCGTTGCGCGCCAGGTCGATCAGCATCACGTGCTCCGCACGCTCCTTGGGGTCGGCCAGCAGTTCCTGCTCGGCGACCTTGTCCTTTTCAGGCGTGGCGCCGCGCGGGCGGGTGCCTGCCAGCGGCCGGATGGTGATCTTGGTGCCCTCCTCCGTGCCCTCCTGGCGCACCAGAATCTCGGGGCTGGCGCCCACCACATGGAAATCTCCGAAGTGGTAGTAGTACATGTAGGGGCTGGGGTTGAGCGAACGCAGCGCGCGGTACAGCGACAGCGGCGACTCGGTGTAGCGCTTCTTGATGCGCTGGCCCACCTGCACCTGCATGAAGTCGCCGGCGGCAATCAGCTCCTTGGCGCGGCCGACCGCCTGAAGGTAGTCGGCCTTGGCAAACTCGCGCTCGGCCGGATGGCCAGAGGTGGGCTTGACCTGGGGCGCGCTCACCGAATACTGCAGCTGGTCCTTCAGACCGCGCAAGCGCTTCTTGGCATTGGCATAGGCCTCGGGCTGGGCCGGGTCGGCATAGACCATGAGGTAGAGCTTGCCCGAGAGGTTGTCGATGACGGCCAGCTCCTCGCACTGCAGCAGCAGAATGTCCGGGCAGCCGAGGGTGTCGGGCGGGCAGGAGGCTTCGAGCTTTTTCTCGATGTGGCGCACGGTGTCATAGCCGAAGTAGCCCGCGAGGCCCCCGCAAAAGCGCGGCAGTCCAGGCCGCAGCGCCACCTTGAAGCGCTTCTGGTAGGCCTCGATGAAGTCCAGTGGGTTGTCGCCGGAGCTCTCCACCACCTGCCCGTCGGTCACCACCTCGGTGCACCGCTCCGGCCCAAAGCCGCTGGCGCGGATGAAGGTGCGGGCCGGCAGGCCGATGAAGCTGTAGCGCCCGAAGCGCTCGCCGCCCACCACCGACTCCAGCAGAAAGCTGTACTTACCGCCATCCTTGCTGAAGGCGAGCTTGAGGTAGAGCGAGAGGGGCGTTTCGAGGTCGGCGAAGGCCTCGACGAGCAGCGGAATGCGGTTGTAGCCCTGGCTGGCCAGGCTCTTGAATTCGAGTTCTGAGATCACGGACTTTCTCTTTCGGTGAACGGTGCCCGGGTCAAAGGCAGGTCACCATGTCTGAGCGGGCCTGGAGCAGGCCGGGTGCTGAAGACGGGGAGGCAACTTCAGCGCATCGGGATGAGGCGCGCTGGAGGAGAACGTCCGATAGAACCGGCTCTGGGTGGCCGGCGGCATTCACGCTGTCAGTCGCGCGCGGCGCAGCAGCGGCGCCAGGGCCAGGCTCCCCGGTCGCTGGACCCTGTTTGGACGATGCGGTGAATGAACATATTTTCAGTGTAGCAAAGCGTCCTGGCGGACCGAATTGAGCCACAGCACCTCAGGACAGCTCAGGCCAGCTCGGCCAGGGAATCGACATAGCCGTCGGCGTCCACGGATCGGATGGGCCGGCCGTGGTTGTAGCCGTAGCTCACCAGCACCACCGGGCAGCCAGCGGCGCGGGCGGCCAGCGCGTCATTGACGGAGTCGCCCACCATCAGGGTGCGATGGGGCAAGGTGCCCAGGGCCTCGCAGGTTTTCAACAGCGGCAGGGGATCGGGCTTTTTGCGCTCGAAGGAGTCTCCGCCAAAGACCTGCGCAAAGGCAGGCAGCAGGCCCTTGCGCTCAAGCAGGACCCGGGCAAAGCCCACGGGCTTGTTGGTCAGGCACGCAGCCGGCAAGCCCAGGCGCGCGAGCCTGGCCAGGGCCTGATCGACGCCCGGGTAGACCTGTGCGTTCATGCCGTTGATGCGCGCATAGCAGGCCTGGTAGGCCTGCCAGGCCGAGGCATAAAGCCGCTCCACCTCAGCGGTGGCATCGAAGGGCTGGTGGGACGCATGGCCCTGCAGCACATGGGCCAGGGCCGAGCGGATCAGGTGCTCCGAGCCTTTGCCCACCATGGGCTCGATGTCGGCATGTGACAGGCCCTGCGCCGCAGCCGGCAGATCCATGGCAGAGAGCATGCCCTGCACGGCCGCGGCGAAATCACCCAGGGTGTCGAGCAGCGTGCCATCGAGGTCCAGGACCACCGCATCGAAAGAAGACAGCGAGGGCAGGGCCATGGGCATGGAGGCGAACAGTCAGGCGGGGGGATGAGCCTTCAGTGTAGAGGCCTCGGGTGCAGGAGGCGCCGCATGGGCGGCAACCTGCTCCAGGCGGTAGCCCAGGCTGTACACCGAACTGAGGCGAAAGCCGTTCTCGGGCCGCAGAGCGAGCTTGCCACGCAGGCGCGAGACATGGGTGTCCAAGGTGCGGGAGATCGCGTCCGCCTGGCTGCCCCAGACGCTTTCCTGCAGGTACTTGCGTGAGAGCAGCTCCCCCATGCGGGAGAACAGCAGATAGGCCAGTTCGTACTCGCGATGCTTGAGGTCCACCGGCGTGCCGCGCACGCTGAGGGTCTTGGCGTTCTGGTCGAAGGCGTACTCGCCCACCACCAGGGTTTCACTGGCCTGCTGAGGATAGGCGCGCCGCAACAGCGCATGCAGGCGCGCCATCAGCTCGGGCACCCGCACGGGCTTGCACATGTAGTCGTCGGCGCCGGACTTGAGCGCCTCCACCAGGTCGGCCTCGTCGAGGTGGCTGGTCACGAAGAGCACCGGCATGCGCGAGGACAGGTTGGTCCGCATCCAGCGCACCACCTCCAGGCCAGAGAGCTGGGGCAGGTTCCAGTCCATCACCACCAGGTCAAAACTCTCGCGGCGCAGGTCGCGCATCAGGCCCTGGGCCGTGGCGTAAGGGTGGCAGACGTGGCCCAGGGCCATGAGGAACGAGTTCATCCAGTCTCGTTGGGCGTCGTCATCTTCCAAAACAGCAATTCGCATGCTCGGCTCCGGTGAACTCAAGCGGACCGGGACCCCAGGCCGCCCACCGCGACACCAAGCCGATCCGATGACTTCGGATGGTAGGCAGTCCAAGGACTTATTTCAGAAAAATTGACTAATCAATGATTCAAATAGACTTATTTTTTCTACATTTAACAGTGGGTCACAGATGTAGCTCAGACCCCGGCCAACTGGCGACGCATGGCATCGATCACCGCGCGGTAGTCCGGCTGGCCAAAGATGGCGCTGCCGGCGACGAAGGTGTCGGCGCCGGCCGAAGCCACGCGGGCGATGTTGTCGGCCTTGATGCCGCCATCGACTTCCAGGCGAATGTCCTTGCCCGAGGCCTCAATGCGCTTGCGCGCCTGCTCGATCTTGCGCAGCGCCGAGTCGATGAAGCTCTGCCCGCCAAAGCCCGGGTTCACGCTCATGATGAGAATGAGGTCGATGTCCTCGATCACCCAGTCCAGCACATCCAGCGGCTCAGCCGGGTTGAAGCTCAGGCCCGCCTTGCAGCCGGCGGCCCGGATGGCCTGCACGCTGCGGTGCACGTGGCCGGAGGCATCGGGGTGAAAGCTGATCAGGTCGGCCCCCGCCTTGGCAAACGACGCGGCCAGGGCATCGACCGGCTGCACCATCAGGTGCACATCGATGGGCACGCTCTGGCCCGAAGCGGTGATCGCATGCGGCTTGAGCGCGCTGCAGACCATGGGCCCGAAAGTGAGGTTGGGCACGTAATGGTTGTCCATCACGTCAAAGTGAATCCAGTCGGCACCGGCCGCAATCACATGGCGCACCTCCTCGCCCAGGCGGGCAAAGTCGGCCGAGAGGATGGACGGGGCGATGCGGTAGGTCATGGCAGGCGCGCACAAAAAACAAAGACGAGATTGTGGCAGTTTGTCGTGCCCTGCCGGCAGGCCCGGGCGCCCCTTCGTTAACATCGGTCCCATGCCCCAGCACGCATTCACCTGTGAAGTCACGCCCCGCTACCTCCCGGAGCAATCGGCCCCCCATGAGGGCGTATTCGCCTTTGCCTACACCGTGACGGTGACCAACACCGGCGAGGTGCCCGCCCAGCTGATCTCGCGCCACTGGGTCATCGTCGATGCCCATGGCCTGAGCGAAGAGGTCAAGGGCCTGGGCGTGGTGGGCCAGCAGCCCCTGCTGCGCCCCGGCGAGGCCTTCCAGTACACCAGCGGCTGCCGCCTGCGCACGGCCAGCGGCACCATGCACGGCAGCTACTTCTGCGTGGCCGAGGACGGCACGCGCTTTGATGCGGCCATTGCGCTCTTCGTGCTGGAGGCCACGCCCGGCGCCGCCCCCCCGCGCACCGTGCACTGAGCGCATGGGCGAATTCGACCTGATCGCCCGCTACTTCACGCGCCCGCCCGTGCGGGCCCTGGTGGGTGTGGGCGACGACTGCGCCCTGCTGCAGCCTCGGCCCGGCACCCAGCTGGCCATCTCCAGCGACATGCTGGTGGCAGGCCGCCATTTCTTTGACGACGTGAACCCGGAGCACCTGGGCCACAAGGCCCTGGCCGTGAACCTGAGCGACCTGGCCGCCTGCGGCGCGCGGCCGCTGGCCTTCACGCTGGCGCTGGCCCTGCCCGAAGTCCAGGAGCCCTGGCTGGCCGCCTTCGCGCGGGGCCTGTGGAGCCTGGCCGATGCGCACGGCTGCGAGCTCATTGGCGGCGACACCACACGGGGGCCGCTGAACATCTGCATCACTGTGCTGGGCGAGACCGAGGGCCAGCCTCTGCTGCGCAGCGCAGCCCGCCCCGGTGACGAGCTCTATGTCAGCGGCACGCTGGGCGACGCCCGTCTGGCGCTGCAGGCCCTGCAAGGACAGCAGGCGCTGCCGCCCGAGCTCCTGGCGCAGGCCCGGCAGCGCCTGGAGCAGCCCACGCCCCGCGTGGCCCTGGGCCTGGCGCTGCGCGGCATCGCGCATGCGGCCATCGACCTGAGCGACGGCCTGCGCGGCGACCTGGGCCATGTGCTCAAAGCTTCAGGCGTGGGCGCGGTGGTGGAAGCCGAGGCCGCAGCCGGCCTGCTGGCCGCCGCCCGCCACCCGGGCTGGAGGGGCGGCGCCAGCGCCGCGCTGGAGGCCGTGCTCGCCGGCGGCGACGACTACGAGCTGGCCTTCACCGCCCCGCCGGCAGCGCGCGAGGCGGTGCTGCAAGCCGCACGCCAGACGCACACCCCCCTCACGCGCATCGGCCGCATCGAGGCCGAGCCCGGCCTGCGTGTCCTCGATGCGCAGGGCCGGCCGCTGCCGCTGCAGGCCACTTCCTTCGATCATTTCAAGTCCCCATGAGCAGCACCACCACTGAAGCCGCCCCCCGCCCGCCGGCCCCACCCCGGCCGAACGTGCGCTTTCTGCTGGCGCATCCGGCCCACTTCATTGCGCTGGGCTTCGGCTCGGGACTGGCCCGCATCGCCCCCGGCACCGTGGGCACGCTGTGGGCCTGGCTGGCCTTTCTGGTGATGCACCTGCTGCTGCCCAGCGCGGTGCTGGGCGCTGTGATCCTGTTGGCCTTGGCCGTGGGCTGGTGGGCCTGCACCGTGACCTCGCAGCACCTGGGTGTGGCCGATTCCGGCCACATCGTGTGGGACGAGGTGGTGGCCTTCTGGCTGGTGCTGTGGCTGGTGCTGCCCGCCGGGCTGGGCATGCAGGTGGCGGCCTTTGCGCTGTTTCGCTTCTTCGATGCCGCCAAGCCGGGGCCCGTGGCCTGGGCCGATCAGGCCTTCAAGGGCTTCGGTGCGCGTGGCGGCTTCGGCATCCTGTTCGACGACCTGGTGGCCGCCTTCTGCACGCTCTTGGTGCTGGCCCTCTGGGTCTTCATTTTTCCCTGAGGTGGCCATGGACCCCACACTCGTCACCGCCCTGGCGGAATGCCTGCTTCACAGGCAACTCATGCTGGCCACAGCCGAAAGCTGCACCGGCGGCATGATCGCGGCCAGCTGCACCGACCTGGCAGGCTCCAGCGCCTGGTTTGAGCGCGGCTTTGTCACTTACTCCAATGCGGCCAAGACCGAACTGCTGGGCGTGCCGGCCGATGTGGTGGCCGAGCACGGCGCGGTCAGCGAGCCCGTGGCCCGGGCCATGGCCGCCGGCGCCCTGCTGCATTCGCGGGCGCAGGTGGCGGTGGCGGTGACGGGCATTGCCGGCCCCAGCGGCGGCAGCGCAGACAAGCCCGTGGGCACGGTCTGGTTTGGGTGGGCCACACCCGAGGGCTTGTGGTCAGAGCGCCAGGTTTTCTCCGGTGACCGTGCCGCCGTCAGGCAGGCCGCCATGGCGCATGCGCTGGGCATGCTGCTGCATCGACTCAGCGCCCGCTCATAAGACAGCCCCTGCCCGGCAATCGGCGGGGTTTGCGGCATATGCAGCATGTGCAGCATTTGCGACACTTGCGCGCATGAACCTGAACACACCCCCGCGCGAGCTGCTGCGCGCTCTGTTTGATGCCGCCATCGCCTCGGCCCAGCCGTCGGCGGCCGTGCCACCGCATCTGCCTGACCCTGCCAGCATCAAAGGCCGCCTCGTGGTCATCGGCGCCGGCAAGGCTTCAGCCGCCATGGCGCGCGCCGTGGAAGCGCACTGGGCGGGCCCACCCGAGCAGCTGGTGGGCCTGGTGGTCACGCGCTACGGCTACAGCGTGCCCTGCGAGCGCATCGAGATCATCGAGGCCGCGCACCCAGTGCCCGACGAAGCGGGTCTGAAGGCCGCCGAGCGCATCAAGGCCTTTGTGCAGGGCCTCTCGGAAGACGACCTGGTGCTCTGCCTCATCTCCGGCGGCGGCTCGGCCCTGCTGCCCGCGCCCGCACCCGGGCTCACGCTAGCCGACAAGCAGGACATCAACGCCCAGCTGCTCAAGAGCGGCGCCTCCATCGGCGAGATGAACTGCGTGCGCCGGCATCTCTCCACGATCAAGGGCGGCCGGCTGGCGGCCCTGTGCCATCCGGCGCGCGTGCTCACATTGCTGATTTCCGACGTCCCGGGCGACCAGCTGCCCGACATCGCCTCCGGCCCCACCGTGGCCGATGCCAGCACCTGCGCCGACGCGCTGGCCATTCTCGAGCGCTACCGCATCCAGGTGCCGCCGGCGGCGCGTGCGCTGCTGGAAAGCGGCGAAGGCGAAACCCTCAAACCCGGCGATGCGCGCCTGGCCCGCTGCGAAACGCGGCTCATCAGCTCGCCGCAGATCGGCCTGGAAGCGGCCGCCCGCCTGGCGCGCGAAGCCGGCTACGGCGTGTGCATCCTGGGCGACAGCCTCGAAGGCGAAGCCCGCGAAGTGGGCCGCGTGATGGCCGGCATCTCGCTGCAGGTGGCCACGCACGGCCAGCCCCTGCCCGCACCCTGCGTGCTGCTCTCCGGCGGCGAAACCACCGTGACCGTGCGCGGCCACGGCCGGGGCGGGCGCAACGTGGAGTTTCTGCTGGCGCTGGGCGTGGCGCTCAAGGGCCAGGCAGGCGTCTGGGCCCTGGCCGGCGACACTGATGGCGTAGACGGCATCGAAGAAATTGCCGGCGCCCTGCTGACGCCCGACACCCTAGAGCGCGCGCGCGCGTTGGGCCTGAAGGCCGCGGCCAGCCTGGACAACAACGACGGCCACGGCTTTTTTGGCGCGCTGGGCGATGCCGTGGTCACCGGCCCCACGCTCACCAACATCAACGACTTTCGCGCGGTGCTCATCCAGAACGCGCACCCTTGAAGGAGGCTTGTCGTGGACCTGCCCATCAACCATTTCAAGCGCGCGCTGGACCGCACGGACCCGGCCGCGCTTGCCGGCCTTCAGTCCTTGAATTCAGTCCTTGAGCTCGATAGGCGCGATGCTGCTGAAACTGTCGGTCCACAGCGGCGCGTCTTCGGGCCTGAGGCCGGAAGAGCGCACCTTGGGTGAACCGCCATCCGGCGGGAAGGCCGCAAAGTAGGCCTGGTTGCGGCCCATGATGAAGTAGCGGTTGAAGTGGATGCCGCGCGCGCCGTCGTAGGGCTGGTCCACCGCACGGAAGTTCATGCCCAGGGCCTGCGCCTGGCGCCGCACCACGGGGTAGAGGTCCAGGTAGCTGTTGGTGATGTGGGCCACGATGAGGCCGTCCGGGGCCAGGTGCCGGGCATAAAGCGCGAAGGCCTCGCGGGTGAGCAGGTGCAGCGGCACCGAGCCGCCGGAAAACGCATCGAGCACGATCACGTCATACAGGCGATCGGCCGGCAAGGTTTCAAACTTCAGCCGGGCATCGCCCAGGTACATGCGCTGGGTGCCAGCTTTGCAAAGGGTCAGGTTGTCGAAAAACTCGTTGGCCACCTTGATGACCTCGGGGTTGATCTCAAAGAAATCGTAGGCGTCGCTGGTGCGCGCGTAGTTGGCCAGCGTTCCTGCCCCCAGGCCCACCACGGCCACGCTCAGCGCGGGCTTGGCGGAGGCTGCGTAGCGCAAGGTCTGGCCGGCACCGCTGTCTTCGCCGTAGTAAGTGAGGTTGGCGCGCTTGCGGTCCGGACTCAAGAACTGCACCCCGTGCACCACCTGCCCGCTGTAAAAAATGCGCATGTCAGACTCTGGGGCGCCGGCCTGGCGGCGGTCAGCCACGGTGACCGTGCCGTAGAAGTTGCGCGCCTGGTAGAGCGTGGTTGAAGCCTGCCCGGGCTTGTCCTGCCCCCGCAGGGACAAGGGGTCTTCCCAGTACATCACCAGGGCGGCTGCGCCCGCCACGAGCGCGACGACCGCCGGCCGACGAGCACCAGCCGCACTCACGCGCCAGCTCACGCCGCCGGCCAGCAGCAGGGCGGCCAGCAGCATCAGAGGCCACTCGTGGTAATCGGCAAAAAAATGCGTGGCCACCAGCGACACAAAGAGACCGCCGCAGGCTCCTCCCACGGACATGAGCAGGTAGTACTCGGTCAGGTAGCGCGCACTCGCAGGCCGTGCCCGGTAGAGCTCGCCGTGCGCCACAAAGCAGATCAGGAACATCACCGCAAAGTGCGCCCAGCGGGTCTGGTCCAGCGAGTAGTCCAGATCCAGCCCCAGCAGGCCCGGCAGTTCATCGCGGCCTGACAGCAGGAACAAGGCCAGCACCAGCAGGGGCGCCGCAAACTTGCGCTGGTACCAGCGCGGGTGGTCGAAGCAGACGATGAAGGTCAGCAGGTACAGGCCCAGGGTGGTGATCCACAGCCGGGGCTCGGGGGCCACGTTGTGGCTAACATGGTCGGTGGTGGTGATGAAGGCCAGCGAGGCCAGGGCCGGCAGCAGCACCCAGAGCGCGCGCCCCGCCAGGCTCGGGCCGGCGTCAAGTGGGGCCGGGTTCGCGGCTGCAGCGGACGCTGGCGCAGCGTCCTGCTCGGGCAGATCTTGGTGGGGCAGCACGTGGTTGAGCAGCACCGAGGCGGCGCACAAGGCCGCGAAGGCCCAAAAGCCCAGGGTCCAGCCGCGGCCGATGTCCTGCAGGGCGAAATAAGGCTCGAACAAATAGGGGAAGGACAGCAGCGCAAACAGGGAGCCGGCATTCGACAGCGCGTACAAGCGGAAGGCCGAACGGCCCGGGTAGGCACGGGCATACCAGTGCTGGATCAAGGGTCCGGTGGTGGCCAGAAAAAAGTAAGCCAGGCCCACACTCAAGGACAGCAACACGATGATGCGCAGCGCCGGGTCCTCGTCACCCACCGGCTTGAGCTCGGCGCCAGGAATCACATAGGCGGCGGCCCAGGCAGCGCCGGCCAGCAAGGCCAGGTGGATCCAGGTCTGGCGCGCGGGTGCGCAGCGGCGGCTGAGCAGGAAGGCATAGAAATAGCCCCCGCACAGCGCACACTGGAAAAACAGCATGGCCGTGGTCCACACCGAGGGGCTGCCACCAAACCAGGGCAGGATGAACTTGCTGATCAGGGGCTGGACCTGGAACAGCAGGAAGGCGCTGAGTGCGATGGTGAGTGCATAGCACACCCCGCGCAGAGTTTGCAGATTCATGTCGTTGCTTAATTGGCTGGAGCCTCATGGCCGTCAGCCGGGCATTGTCAGTGCAGACTCATCCGTGCCAGCCCGACGCACCCCCGAATTTCCTAGGCATGTCAACCGATTGACAAATCACATCTCCCAGGGGGTTCCCTGCGATGCCAAAGGCTTTTTACGGGCACGATCCTCCCGGCCGAACCAGGCGGTGTAGAGCGCCGGCAGCACCACCAAGGTCAGCAAGGTGGCGGTGATCAGGCCGCCAATCACCACCACCGCGAGCGGGCGCTGGGTCTCGGAGCCGATGTCACGCGACAAGGCCATGGGCAAGAGGCCCAGTGCGGCCAGCATGGCCGTCATCAGCACGGTGCGCAGGCGCTGCATGGAGCCCAGGCGCACCGCCGACATGACATCGTGGCCCGCGCCGCGCAGTTGCTGGAAGACCGACAGCATCACCACGCCGTTCAGCACGGCCTGGCCCGACAGGGCAATGAAGCCGATGGCCGCCGACACCGACAGCGGAATGTGGGTGACCCACAAGGCAATGAAGCCGCCAATCAGCGCCAGCGGCACGTTCACCAGGATCAGCGCGGCCAGTTTCACGGACTTGAAGGCGTCGAACAGCAGGATGAAGATCAGCAGCAAGGAGATCGGCACCACCACCGACAGGCGCTTCATGGCGCGCTCCTGGTTCTCGAACTCACCCGACCAGGCCACGGCATAGGCGGTGGGCACCTTCACGTTTTGCGCCAGCCTGGCCTTCATGTCCGCCACGATGGAGCCCATGTCCCGGCCCTTGATGAAAATGCCAATGGCCATGGTGCGGCGCCCACCCTCACGGGCAATGTTCATGGCCCCACTGATTTCACGCACCTGGGCCACGGCCCCCAGGGGCACGCTCCCACCATCGGGTGTGGACAGCAAGACCTGTGGCAGCAGGCCAATCGAGCGGCGATCGGCGGCCAGTCGCACGGCCACCGAAAACTTGCGCTCGCCCTCCCAGATCTGCGTGGCGGACTTGCCGGCCAGCGCCGCCTCGATCACGTCCTGGATGTCCTGCACATTCAGGCCATGGCGTGCGGCCCGGTCGCGGTCGATGTCGATCACCAGCTGCGGCAACTCACCCTCGCGGTCGATTTCAGCGCGGTAAACACCACGCACCTGGCGAACCTCCCGCACGATCTCACGTGAAAGACGGCTGAGCTCGCCCAGATCCTCGCCAGAGACCTTGATCACGATCTGTCCGTCCACTTGAGAAATGGACTCCAGCACGTTGTCCCGGATCGGCTGGGAGAAGGTCGGCTGCATGCCGGGAATGGACGAGACCACGCGGTCCATTTCCTCAATGAGCGCGTCCCGGCTCAGGCCTGCGCGCCACGCCTCGGGCGGCTTCACGTCCACAAAAACCTCCGCCATGCTGATGGTCTTGGGATCCGTGCCGTCTTCGGGCTGGCCCGCCTTGGAGATGGCGCTGCGCACCTCAGGCACGGTCAGCAGGGCCCGGCGGACTTCGCCGAGCACGCGCCCGGCCTCGTCATTGGAGATGCTCGCCGGCAGACGCAGGTTCACCCAGAACGTGCCTTCGTTGAGCTCCGGCAGGAATTCACTGCCCAGGCGGGAGGCCACGCCCATGGCGCCGGCAAAGGCCAGCAGCGACAGGCCAATCACCAGCTTGCGCTGGTGCAGTGCCCAGTCAAGCACCGGGGCGTAGAGGCGCTTGCACGCGGCCACCATGCGGTTGTCTTCGTGCGGCAGCTTGCGGCGCAACAGCCAGTAGGTCAGCAGCGGCACCAGGGTGAGCGAGAGCACCAGCGCACCAATCAGCGCGGCTGTGACCGACAGCGCCATGGGCTGGAAGATGCGGCCCTCATGCCGCTGCAGCGCAAAAATCGGCACGTGCGCAGCAATGATGATGAGCATGGAAAAGAGGGTCGGGCGTCCCACCTCACTGGCTGCATCAACAATGACGCGCCGTCGCTCCCCATCGGTCATGCTTTCCTTGCGCTGAGCCAGCCGGTGCATGACGTTCTCCACCACGATCACCGCGCCGTCGACGATGATGCCGAAATCCAGCGCCCCCAGCGACAGCAGGTTGGCCGGAATGCCCATGACCTTCAGGCCCATGAAGGTGCCCAGCAGCGCCAAGGGAATCACCAGCACCACGGCCAGGCTGGCGCGCAGGTTGCCCAGGAAGGCATAGAGCACCAGGGCCACCAGCACCGCGCCCTCCACCAGGTTGCGGAACACGGTGGACAGGGTCTTGCCCATCAGCCAGGTGCGGTCATAAAAAGGCACGATCTGCGTGCCCTTGGGCAGCCCACGGGCGTTGAGCTCCTCGATGCGGGCCTTGACCGCCTTGAGCACCACGCTGGGGTTCTCGCCCTTGCGCATGAGCACGATGCCCGTGACGGCGTCGTTGTCCTGGTCCTGGCCCACCACGCCCAGGCGGGGCACGGCACCCACCTGGACCTTGGCCACATCGCGCACCAGGATGGGGGAGCCTCCTCGCGAAACCAGCACGATGCGGCCAATGTCTTCTGCCGAGCTCAGCAGGCCAATGCCGCGGATGGCGTACTGCTGCGTGCCCTGCCCCACGTAGCTGCCGCCGGCATTCGAGTTACCGCGACCCAGGGCTTCGAGCAGGTCCTGCAAGCTCACACGGGCTGCGCGCAGCTTCTCCAGGTCAGGCTGCACCTCGTACTGCTTGATGAAGCCGCCCATGCCCACCACATCGGCCACGCCAGGCACCTGGCGCAGCGCGCGCTCCACGGTCCAGTCCTGCACAGTGCGCAGGTCGGTGGTGTTGAAGGCGTCACCACGCAAGCGGTAGCGCATGATCTCGCCCACGGGCGTGGCATTGGGCGCAATATTGGCCTGCACACCCGGCGGCAAGTCCACGCTGCGCAGCCGCTCATTGACCTGGGCCCGGACGGCCAGCACATCGGCCTTTTCGTCGTAGGTGACCACGGTGAAAGACAGGCCAAATTGGGTGTGCGAGAACACGCGGATGGAATTGGGCAGGCCGGACAGCGCCACTTCGATCGGCAAGGTGACCTGTTTTTCCACCTCCTCGGCAGCACGGCCGGGATGCAGGGCAATCACCGTGACCTGGGTGTCGGTGACATCAGGAAAGGCTTCCACCGACAGGTTGCTGAAGGACACCAGGCCCGCCAGGGCGAACAGCAAGGTGCCGATCACCACAAACAGCGGCTGGTGAACTGCAAAGTGAATCAGCCGCTTCAACGGGCCGCTCCGCTGCGCTCTCCGGCCGGCGCCACGCCAGGCATTTGGCCCGGCACCGGCGCCTGACCCGCCGCCTCCAGGGCCTGGCGGTACTGACGCGCCAACAGCAGCAGGTTGTCGACCACCACCTGCTCACCCAGCTTCAGACCCCCTTGCACGGTGACTTCTTTCGCACCCAGCCAAGCCACGTTGATTTCACGCGGCTCAAACACGCCGGGCGCGGGCTGCACCATCACCCAATGCGTGCCGCCGCTCAGCTGCACCGACGATGCAGGAATCACCACGGCCTCGGAGGAGGCGGCCCGGGTGATGCGCGCGCTGGCCAGCATCTCGGCCTTCAGGCGGCGCTGTGGATTGCTCACCAGGCCCCGGACCTTGATGGTGCGGGAGCTGGCATCGATGGCATCGGCCACCGCAGCCACAGTGCCGCGGAAGGTCTCGCCCGCCAGGGCGGGCACCGTCAACTCAAACACCGCGCCGGGACGCAGCGTACCGACCTCGCTCTCGCGGGCGTCAATCTGCACCCACAGGCTGGACGGGTCGCTGATGACGAACAGCGCCGCCGGCGCCGAGCCGTCGGGGCGCAGTTCCTGGCCGGGATTGAGGTTGCGCTCGACCACCACGCCGGCCATGCCTGCAGTCAGGGCCAGGCGCTGGTCCACGCCCACGCCTGCGCCATACAGACGAATTCGGGCTTCGGCGCGCTGCACTTCGGCCTGGGCACGCGCCGCGTCGGCCTCGGCCAGCTCCAGGTCCTTGCGGGCAGCGACGCCGGCCTCGTGCAACTCACTCAGGCGCTGCAGGGTTTTCTGGCTCAGCGCCATGTCGGCGCGGGCTTTGGCGGCTTCAGCCTGGGCGGTACCGAACTCGGGTGAGGCCAACTGCGCCAGCACGCTGCCGGCGCGCACGGCCTGGCCCACGTCCACCAGGATGCGGTCCACCCGGCCGGCAAAAGCGGGCTGGATGCGCTGGGTGCGGTCCTCATTCCACACCAGGCGCGCGGGCAGATCGACCACGATGGGCCGGGCCGCCTCGGCGGGGGCCAGCCCGAGCAGGGCCAGCTGCGGGTGGCCCGCAGGGAACTGCAGCTGCGTGCCCTTCATGACCGGCGCGGCCACGGCCGGCGCCTCAGCGGGGCTGGCGACCGGGTCACTGCAGGCCGACAGCAAGGCCAGCGCGGGCAGCAGTGACGAAAGCAAAAGGGTTCGAGCCAGGGACATGAACAACCTAGGGTGAAAGCGATTCAGGGCAGGACCGCAGCAGCGCGCAGCTGCCAGGCGGCCAGGGCACGGGCATGTTCAGCGCGGGCGGACACTTGGTCGAGCAGCACCGCACGCAGCGTGCGGCGCGCGTCGACCAGCTCCACCAACGGCAGCGCGCCGCGGCTGTAGGCCAGCTCGCTCATCTCGGCAACGCGGCGCGCACGCGGTGTGATGTCGGCCTCAAAAAACTGGGCCCGGGCGGCAGCCGCACGCAGGTCCTCCAGCAGCCGAGCCTGCTCGGTGGCCGCCTGACGGCGGGTGCGCTCGAGTTCATCGCTGGCCTGGTCGAGCTGGGCCTGGGCCCGCCGGATTTCACCCTCGTAGGCGTAGTTGCCCAGCATGCCGGCCAGCGGCATCTGCAGGCGCAGCTCGAGCATGGCGCGTGAGGTGCCGGGCTGGTGGTTCAGCGAGGTGCCCACGGTCACGTCGTTGCGGCGCTGGGCCATGGCGCTGTCCAGCGCGGCGCGGGCGGCCTCGACGCGGCGATCGGCAGCGCGCACATCAGGGCGCTGCGCCAGCTCGGGGGCCGCTGCCTGCGGGGTCTGGGTGGCGGGCCAGTCGCTGCGAACAGTCAAGGGGGCCGGCAGGCCTGTGAGCCGAGCCAGCGCCAGCACGGCGCGCTCGCGCTCGGCCTGGGCGGCGCGGCGCTCAGCCTGGGCGCGCTGGGCCTCAATGTCCGTGCGCAGCGTCTCCTGCTGCGAAATATCACCGGCACGCAGGCGCCGCTGCGCAATGCCGGCCAGGTCGGAGGCCGCACGGGCCAGGTCATCGAGCTGAACCAGCTTGTCCTGGGCGGCCATCAATTCGTAGAAGGCGGCAGCCGCCAGGATCTGCTGCTGCACCACCACCTCCTGCGTATCCAGTCCAGCGGCCTCGGCATTCTGGCGAGCCGTCTGCGTGCGCAGCACGCGCTTGTTACCGCGCTCGAGGGTCCAGTCCAGGCCCAGACCCTTGTCGATGGGTTTGCGGGTCAGCCAGGAGCCCGAACCCAGGCCATGGTCCAAATCGATGGCGCCAAGCTTGGCGCTGAGCACCGGCGTGGGTGCACGGTCGGCGGCCAGGATGTCGGCGCGGGCCGCCTCCTGCTGGCGGCGCGCCAGGGAGACCTCGATGCTCTCTCGCGCGGCGGCCAGTGCGGCTGGCAGGTCCAGCGTGCGCACGGCGGGCGGCTGCTGCCCCCAGCAAGGCAGGGCCAGCAGCCCGAACAGCGCGGCGGCGCCGCGGCATCTGGAGAAGAAGGACAATGCACTCATCCTGAACATTGAGCCCGGCAGGCCTGAAGGGAACCTGAAGCGAATATGGCCGGGGCCTCATTCACTACGCTTTTCTACGCATGCGGCTGCTGCTTCTAGAGGACGACGACATCTTGGGTGAAGGCCTGCGCGACTTCCTGCGCAGCGAGGGCCACCGCGTCGATTGGTGCACCCGCCTGGAGATGACGCAGGCCCTGGTGGGCGAGCCCATGGACGCGCTGTTGGTGGACTGGCAACTGCCCGACGGCTCGGGCGTGGAATGGCTGCACGCCCGCCGCAGCCGGGGCGACCGCATACCCGCCATCGTGCTGACCGCACGCGACCGCCTGAGCGACCGCATCGAAGGCCTGGACAGCGGCGCCGACGACTACCTGGTCAAGCCCTTTGCCCCCGAAGAATTGCTGGCACGCCTGCGCGCCGTGCTGCGCCGCAGCAGTGGCCACCCGTCGGAGCAGCTGCGCCTGGGGGAGGTGGAGCTGGACCTGGCCGCCCGCTCGGTCAAGCTCGGTGGTGAGGCGGTGGCCTTGACGGCGCGTGAATGGACGCTGCTGGAGGCCCTGGCGCGCCGCGCGGGCCGCATCGTGCCCAAGACCGACCTGGAGCGCCTGGCCCTGGGCTTCGAGGCGGAGGTGGCCAGCAACGCCCTGGAGGTGCACATCTCGGCGCTGCGCCGCAAACTCGGCCGCGAACTGATTGAAACCGTGCGCGGCCTGGGCTACCGCATCGCCGCCCCGACATGAGCAAGGCCGCGCCCTCCATCCGCGGGCGACTGAGCCGCATGCTGCTCGTGTGGTCGCTGATGTGGACGGTCGCGGTCTCGGGCGCCGTCTGGACAGCGGTGCGCCACGAAATCGCAGAGAAGCTGGACAACCGCCTGCAGGCCACCTCGGAGGTGCTGGCCAACGTCATGCGCCGCGCCCCGTTTGATACATGGCGCCAGGCGCCGAACGTCAGCCCCGGCGACCGCCAGGACGCCGACGTCGAGATCCCCTTCACCTGGCAGCTGATCGACGAGCAGGGCCAGGTGCTGCAGCACGCCAGCAACGCCCCCACCGAGCCCTTTCACCACCGCAACGTGGACGGCCTGTCGAACTCAGGCGGCTGGCGGGTGTATGGGCGCCTGCTGGAGCCCGGCCATTTTTTGTACGTGGCCCACGAGCGTTCCGAGCGCCTGGAAGCGCAATTCGACGTGGCCTTGAGCGCCACGCTGGCGGCGCTGGCCATGGCGCTCTTGGGCCACCTCTGGCTGCGGGCGCGCTTCTGGCAGGAACTGCAGCCGCTGCAAACCCTCTCCGAGCGCCTGGGCCAGCACGACCCAGGCTTGGGCCGGCTGTCCCTGGGCCAGGCCGAACGCGCCGAGCTCGAACCCCTGCACCGGGCTGTGGACACCCTGTCGGACCGCCTGGCCGAGCGCATCCGGCGCGAGCAGGGCTTCAGCGCACATGCCGCGCACGCCCTGCGCACGCCACTGGCGGGCATTGATGCGCAAATGAGCGTGGCCCTGCGCGAAGCACCGCCCGAGCTGCAGGCGCGATTGCTGCGCATGCGCAGCGCCGCCCAGCGCATGCAGCACGTGGTCGCTGCCTTGCTGGGCCTGTTCCGCGCCGCAGGTGAACCTCGGCGCGTGGCGATTGACCTGCGCACCCTGGTGGCGGGACTGCCCGACGCCACGCTGCCGGTGCACACCGAGCAGCATGCCCCGCTGCAGGCCGACGCCGACCTGCTGGCGGCCACCCTCATCAACCTATTCGACAACGCGCTGCGGCACGGCGCCACACGCCTGTCGGTGAGCGTGCCCGCACCGCAAGTGCTGCGCGTGGAGGACGACGGCCAAGGCCTGCCGCCTGCCCAGCACCAACGCCTGCAGAAGGCCCTGGCCGAGCACGACTACGAGAGCCTGCCAGGCCTGGGCCTGGTGCTGGCCGACGTGGTGGCGCGCGCGCACGGCGGCGGCGTGGTGTTGCGGGATGCCGACCGTGGTTTCAGCGTGGAGCTGAACTTCGGCTGATCCGCGCTCAGTGCGTGGCCGCCACGCCGGGCAAGCCCCACTCAGCGGCCAGCACTTGCTCGACCGACCACAGGTAGGTGCCAGGGGCCATCAGGTACAGCAGCTGCGGTTGCTCTTGCAGTTGCAACTGCAGCGGCTGACGTACCAGCCAGGCAGCACCAGCCCCCAGCGCGGCCAGGACCAGCAGCCAGCGCAGGCGGATCCGCAGGGCGGCGCGGCGGACCTGCGGACGCACCAGCTCCACCTGCCAGAGCAGGAAGATCGGCAAGCCCGCGTAGAGCAGCAGGCAGGGCAGCAGAGCCCAGGACAGGCCCTCCTGCGGCAGGGGGGCGGCGCCCGCCCACAGCCACTGCCGCAGCAGCTGCGGCTCGGGCACAGCGCCGTGGTACTCAAGGGCATAAATCCCCAAGGCGCTGGCCAAGGTGAACAGCGCGATCAGGGGCTTGACGGTGCGGGCTGTGGCCAGCAGCAACAGGCCTAGGGCGTGGAACACCGGCAGCAAGACCGCCAGACCCAAGGCGTAGAGCCAATCTCCTGACTCGGTGAAGGCGCGCGTCTTCAGGACCGCTGAAAAAAAGCCCGCATTGGCCGACAACAGCCAGAACAGGCTGGCCAGCAGCACCAGCTGCTCCACCGACAGGCGCACCCTCAAGCGACCCGAACGCTCAGCGGCGGGCATGGAAGGGCGGGCGGGCAGGCGCATGCGCTGATTGACGCACCACCTCCTGAAGCCACGCTGAAGGGGGCCGACTCAGCCCGGCAGGCTCAGGCGCCGCAACACTTTTTGTATTTTTTGCCGCTGCCGCATGAGCAAGGGTCGTTGCGGCCCGGGCTGGCCTCGGCGCGCACAGTGGCGATGCGGGGGCCGAGCTGGCGCCACAGCGCGCGCAGGTCGTAGACGGCCCAGATGGCGTCGGCCAGGGTGTTGACGCGCTCCTGGCTCACGGTGGGCGGGCCCTCGCCGAAAGGCGCGATCTCGGGCGGCTCATGGTCGTCTTCGGTCAGGGCCACGAGGGCGCCCAGCCCACCATCGAGCTGCTCGGCGAGCTCGCGCTCGCGCGGCGTTGCCCAGTCCTCGGGCCAGCTCTCCACCGCGAACATGAAGCCCAGCGCCCACACCTGCGCGAAGGCGGGCAGGTCCTCCAGGCGGATGCCCGCGCGCTCGGCCTCGTCGAGCTCGAGCACGGCAGCGCGCTGGTCCATCAGCTCGGGGTGGTAGCAGCGCTCGTCGTCCAGGGTCTGCACCTCAGCGTCGAGCGCGGCCTGCACCTCGGCCCAGCGGCGCTGCCAGAGTCCGGCGAACTCGCGGGCCTGCGCCTCATCGCGAAAGGAGCCCTGGCCCTCGGCCAAGACTTCGCCTTCCATTGGCAAACCCAGCAGCACGGGCAGGTACTCCGCGGGAGGAACGGCCCGGCGGCTGCAGACCAGGGCCGCCAGAAAGCCTTCGCAAAACTCCCACTGCGGGGTCTCGTCCAGGCGGGTGCGCAGCTCGTCGAGGATGTCGTCGAGCGCGTCGAAGTCCTCGGGCGCCAGAGGCTGCGCCTGGGCGCCCGGGGCGGGGAGAAAATGCTCGAACATGGCGGAACCTTGTGGGTGGTTTAAAGGGTTTTGTCAGAGAATAGTCGAGCATGCCCGAAGGAGACGCCCATGCTCAAACGTATTGATGCCGCTCTGCCCGTGCGGTACTGGGTTCTTGCCCTGTGCGCCTGCGCCACCGCGCTGGCTTTGCTGAGCAGGCTGCTGTGGGACCAGGGGGGTCTGGTCTTTCTGGCAGCAGGCCTGCTCACCTGGCGCGGCGTGCTGGACCTGAAGCAGACGCATCATGCCATCACGCGCAACTACCCGATCATCGGCCACCTGCGCTTTTTGCTGGAGTTCATCCGGCCGGAAATCCGCCAGTATTTTATTGAGAGCGACCGCGAGGCCGCGCCCTTCTCGCGGGCCCAGCGTTCGCTGGTGTACCAGCGCGCCAAAGGCGAGCCCGACTCCCGGCCCTTCGGCACTCAGCTGGACGTGGGGGCCCGCGGTCATGAATGGATCAACCACTCGGCCCGTCCCTCCGAACTGGCGGGCAGCGACTTCCGGGTGTGGATAGGCGGCGAGCCCGGCCAGCCCTCACCCTCGGCTGCGCCCTGCACCCAGCCCTATGAGGCCAGCCTCTTCAACATCTCGGCCATGAGTTTTGGCGCACTCTCGGCCAATGCCATCCGCGCGCTCAACAAGGGCGCCCTGTTGGGCGGCTTTGCGCATGACACCGGGGAGGGCTCGATCTCGCGCTATCACCGCGAGCACGGCGGCGACCTGATCTGGGAAATCGGCTCGGGCTACTTCGGCTGCCGCGACGAGGACGGCTCCTTCAACGAAGACAAGTTCTTGGCCAATGCGCGCGATCCCCAGGTCAAGATGATCGAGCTCAAGCTCAGCCAGGGCGCCAAGCCCGGTCACGGCGGCGTGCTGCCGGGCGCCAAGGTCACGCCCGAGATTGCCGAGGCGCGCGGCGTGCCGGTGGGCATGACCTGCGTCTCACCGGCGGCGCACAGCGCCTTTTCAACGCCGCGCGAGATGATGGAATTCATCGCGCGCCTGCGGCAGCTCTCAGGCGGCAAGCCCACGGGCTTCAAGCTGGCCATCGGCCATCCCTGGGAGTGGTTTGCCATGGTCAAGGCCATGCAGGCCAGCGGTATCACGCCCGACTTCATCGTGGTCGACGGCGCCGAGGGCGGCACCGGTGCGGCACCCGTGGAGTTCACCGACCACGTGGGCATGCCGCTGCAGGAGGCGCTGCTGCTGGTGCACCAAACCCTGGTGGGGGCGGGCTTGCGCGAGCGCGTGCGCGTGGGCGCGGCAGGCAAGGTGGTGAGCGCCTTCGACATCGCGCGCCTCTTGGCCCTGGGGGCCGACTGGTGCAACGCCGCGCGCGGCTACATGATGGCCCTGGGCTGCATCCAGGCGCAGACCTGCCACACCGGCCACTGCCCCACGGGCGTGACCACGCAGGATCCGCTGCGCCAGCATGCGCTGGTGGTGCCCGACAAGGCCGAGCGGGTCAAGAACTTTCATCACAGCACCCTGCACGCGCTGCAGGAGTTGGTGCAGGCGGCGGGCCTGTCGCATCCGCGCGAGATCCGGGCCGAGCACATCATGCGCCGGGTGAGCGACACGCAGGTGCAGCCCCTGAGCCAGCTGATCCCGCGCATGGCGCCGGGCGCGCTGCTGGCCGATGCCGGCAAGCTCGAGGGCCTCTACCGCGACTACTGGCCGCTGGCCAGTGCCGACAGCTTTGCATTGCAGGCCTCTGCGGCAGCAGCACCTAAAACGCGCCGGCCACGGGCCTCTGCGGAGAAGACACAAGCCCCGCTGCTCTGAGGGGCGCGCCTGCAGCGCAGCGCTACAGCGTCCGACCAAAGAAAACCCCCTGGGGCAGCAAGCCCGAGGGGGTTCTTAAGCCTCAGAGAAGATTTACTTCGGATCTTCACCAAAAGCCACTTCAACCGTCTCGGTTTTCGAGTTGGCTGTGGGGGTACCAGGATCCATCTTGACTTCGCGCATCAGCTTGAAGCCGGTGCTGGCGATCTGGGTCATCTTGGGCAGGGTCTCGGCAAACAGAGCCACACCGTCCTTGATCGGGATCAGGCGGGTGATCATCATGGGGTTGCTGCCCACGCCTTCAATGGCGCGCTTGCCTTTTTCCAGCATCACTGGGACGCGCAGGCCCGCAATGCCCACGTTCAAGATGGACTGACCCACCTTCTTTTGCATCTCAGGCGCGAGCTTTTCCATCTTCGCCTTGGCATCGGCCCCATCCAGCAGTTGCTGCGCAACAGCGGATTGATCTTTGATGAAGGTGCCCTGAATGCTGCCCACTTCCTTGGCGTCGGTGTTCTTGCTCAGGCTGTCGTTGGTGGCCTTGACCTTGGCGATCTGCTCCTTGTCACCCAGAGCAGCGACGATCTGCATCAGCGAGCGAGACACGGTTTCGCGGATCAGCACGCTGTCGCGGTTGAACTCGTCGACCAGTGCGCCGACGTCACCGCCGCCACCGCCGCCACGTGCGCCGCCCAGCAGGCCGCCGAACTGGGCGTGGGCCGAGCCCACAACGCCCAGGGTCAATAGCAAGGTGAGAAATTTACGTTTCATGAAAGCTCCTTAGTGCAGTTTGGATCTGTGAACGGGCAAGGCGCCCATATGAAGTTCATAGGCCTTGAAGCCAATGAAGTCAGACAAGGCATCGGGGGCGATGTCCTTGAATTCGAAACGGCCGCCGTGGGTGGATTCAGCCACCCGATTGGTACCGACAAAAATACGCACACCCGACCCGACGACGGCATTGCCGGAGCATTTGTCACCGGCACATTCGTTCTTGGGCGTCTGCTGCTGTTCCAGCACCACATAACAGGCAGCCGGTGCGGCTGAGCGGGCCACGGAGGTGCCACTGAACATGCCATCCTTGAGCGCGCGTTCAACAGAGTCGACGAAGGTGGCATCGGTCTCCACCAGGTTGTAGCCCTTGGCCTTGGCCATCAGGTGGTAGGCGATGGCTTCATCGGCATTGGAGGGCTTGTTCAGGTGGGGGGCCAGGAAGCGGGTCTGGCGGCTGGCATCGCAGCGCGCCAGGGTCCTGTTGGCCGCATCGGCGCCACTGATGAGCAGCATGTCGGTGGGCTTGAGCTCCCCTAGGAACTCTATGCGGTCACCGTCCTGGGTGGGCACCACAATCTTCGCCACGTTGCTGTCCAGGGGCAGGAGCACCTGCTTGCCGTTGGCCCGGATCGGTCGCACCAGCTGCGCCTGCTGTAAGGTGGCCACCGGCAAAGGCTGCGCCAGCGTGGCCACACCCGCATTCACGGATTTCAGGGCCACGGTCCTGGCGTTGTTGCTAAAGCCCGAGATCAGGCTTTGCATGCTGGCCAAGGCCGCGTTCTTGAGGTTGACCTCGCTGGCCTCGTCCGGCGACAGGCCCTTGCCGGCACTGCGCTCCAAGGTGTAGGGCGCATTGCCCAGGAAGGACTGGGACACCACGCCCGTGCGGTCCATCACCGACAGGGCCACGGCGTTGTTGAACACCGTGTTGGAGTTCACGCGGCCCAGTCCCCAGGAGGTGAAGGCGGGAGAGGCGTAGCTATCGAGCCGCAGGTAGAAATCGGGCTGGGTGCGGGGGAGAGTAGTATCGTCTGCAAAGCCAGCGATCTTGGTGAAGATGTTGCTTTCGCAGAAGGCTTCAGACCGGATCTGGTTCTTCAGGCGCGAGAAGTCGGCGTCGTGCTTGATGACATTGAACGGCGCCTTGAAACCAATGTCATCGGACACGATGGCCGACAGCGCGTTGTTGATCACCTGCCGGTCCGTCAGCTGGCCGTCGGCGCCGGGCGTGTACTGCGCCGCAAACACCGTGGGCTTGGCATCGTCCTTGCCCTGCTTGCTGAAGCTGAATTTGAGCTTGTCGCCCACGCGCACACGATTGCTCAGGCGCTTTTCCTCGGGCATGCCACTGGCAACCGCCACGGCCAGACCGTTGGTGGCGTAGACCACGAAGTGAGAAAGCTCCTCGCCCTTGTCGTCCAAGGAAATGTAGTTCTCCCCGGAAGAAAAGCCGACCTCGCTGCCGTGGCTGAAGATGATGTAGGCACCATCCCGGCCGGTGACGCTGATGTCAGTCTGCTTGGGCGAAAAACCTTTGGTGGCCGCCTCGACCTGGCGAGCCACCATGCTCAAGCCGTCGGTCTGGATGGCGCCACGCAGGCGCTC
>JAIXPL010000016.1 GCA_027486255.1 Comamonadaceae bacterium | reverse complement strand
GCATCGAGCTGTACGAGAAGGTCAATGCCCTGGGCATCGGTGCCCAAGGCCTGGGCGGCCTGACCACGGTGCTGGACATCAAGATCAAGACCTACCCCACCCACGCGGCCAGCAAGCCCGTGGCCATGATCCCCAACTGCGCCGCCACCCGCCACGGCCACTTCGTGCTCGACGGCTCGGGGCCGGCGTACCTCGATGCCCCCAGCCTGGACCTCTGGCCCAAGGTGGACTGGCAGCCCGACACCCAAAAGAGCAAGCGCGTCAACCTCGACACCCTCACCAAGGCCGAGGTGGCCAGCTGGAAGCCGGGCGACACGCTGCTGCTCAACGGCAAGATGCTCACCGGTCGCGATGCCGCTCACAAGCGCATCCAGGACATGCTGGCCAAGGGCGAGAAGCTGCCCGTGGACTTCACCAACCGCGTGATTTACTACGTGGGCCCGGTCGATCCGGTGCGTGACGAAGCCGTGGGTCCGGCCGGCCCTACCACCGCCACCCGCATGGACAAGTTCACCGACCTGATGCTCTCGCAAACCGGCCTGATTGCCATGATCGGCAAGGCCGAGCGCGGCCCCACCGCCATCGAGGCCATCCAGAAACACAAGTCGGCCTACCTCATGGCCGTGGGCGGTGCCGCCTACCTGGTCTCCAAGGCCATCAAGACCGCCAAGGTCGTGGGCTTTGCGGACCTGGGCATGGAGGCCATCTATGAGTTCGACGTGGTCGACATGCCCGTGACCGTGGCCGTGGATGCCGGCGGCACCAGCGCCCACATCACTGGCCCGGCCGAGTGGAGCCGGCGCATCGCCTCCGGCGAATTCAAGACCATCCCGGTGGTCAGCGCCTGATCGGCGCGGCCCGCGATCGCCAGGCGGCTCGATTGATTGGTGTCTTCGACAGCGGCATCGGTGGCCTGAGCATTCTCCAGGCCCTGCGCGCCGAGCTGCCCGGCGAGCACTTCATTTATGTGGCCGACAGCGGCCACGCGCCCTATGGCGAGCGCGATGCCGCGCATGTGCAGGCCCGGGCCCGCGCCCTCACCGGCCACCTGGTGGGGCGCGGCATCGAAGTCTTGGTGGTGGCCTGCAACACGGCCACGGCAGCGGCCATTCACCTGCTGCGCGCCGAGTTTCCTGAACTGCCCATCATCGGCGTGGAGCCGGCCCTCAAGCCCGCTGTGGCGCTCAGCCGCAGCGCACGCATCGGTGTGATGGCCACCCGCGGAACGCTGGAGAGCGACAAGTTCAAACAATTGCTGGCCTCGCTGCAAGGCCAGGCGCACTTCGTCCTGCAGCCCTGCGACGGGCTGGCGCTGGCCATCGAACGCAGCGTGCAGGCCAGCCCCGAGACCGACCGCGAACTGCTGGCCTGTGCCCGAACACATCTAGAGGCACTGGGTCCCTTGGGACCCCAGCAGATCGACACCCTGGTCCTGGGCTGCACCCATTACCCCCTGGTGGCCGAGCTGCTGCAGGGCCTGGCCGGCCCTGCGGTGCAGCTGGTCGATACGGGCGCCCCCGTGGCCCGTCAGACCCGCCTCAAGCTCGCCGAGGTGCGCGGTCTGGCCGCCCAAGCGGACGGCCCACGGGGCCAGATCGAATTGCTGCGCACAGGCGATGCGGCGGCGCTGCAGGCCGCTGCGCGGCGATGGCTGCAAGCCGGTGTGACCGTACAGCCGCTGCAGCTGCCCTGAGCTCAGCGCCACACCGCCCCTTCTTCCCCGACCGCCGGCCAAGCCGGCTCCCTAGAATGGCCGGATGAACTCGCTCCTGCGCACCCTGCTGCACACCCTGTTGCGATGGGCCTGGCCCGCCCTGGTGGCCACCCCCTGCTTGGCCTTGCAAGTGATCGAGGCCCCCGTCAGCCGGCCGGAAGGACAGCCTGCGGCCGTGATCCGCGGCCTGCTCGACCTGGCCCCCGCACCCAACGGCAAAGTGCTCATGGTGTTTCCCGGCTGGCCGGGCATTCCACGCATCGAGCTCAAGGACGGCCGGCCCAGCTGGCTTTACCTGCAGCAGCATGTGCAAGAAATGCGGCCCTTGCTGCACCAGGCCGGTATTTCCGTGTTGACGGTGGACTGCCCCACCGACCAATGGGGCCAACGCGGCCCCTCGCCCACCGCCTGCGACGACGACTACCGCTCCAGCCTGCAGCATGCGCAGGATGTGCGCGCCCTGATCGCCCAAACCCGGCAAGCGGCAGCCCTGCAGCAGTTCTATGCCATGGGACACAGCTACGGCGCCGTCAGCAGCCACTGGCTGGCCATTCACCTAGGGGCAGAGCTGGCCGGCAGCATTCACTCGGCCACCCAGTCGGTGGCCGGCGGCGGGGCATTCACACGCTACGCCGCCACGGTCGCCACCATAGCGCCTGCGCAGCTGCCGCCCACCAGCATCTACCTGCACCACCGCGACGACCTGTGCCGCTTCACACCCTACGCCTTTGCGAAAAAGCAGGCCATTCATGGGCTGATGACGGTGACCGGGGGCAACCGCTGGTCTGAGCCTTGCGGAAAGGCCAGCTTTCACAGCTACGCCGAGCGCAGCCAGGAAGTGGGTGCGGCCCTGGTGAAGTGGCTCAATGAGGGCGTGCTCACGCTGCTGATTACCGCAGAAAGCCGCTGAGCGACCAGTGGCGGGCCTGCCCTGACGGGCGAGGGGAGTCTCTGCGTTAGTGAAGGTGGCGCGGCTTGCGGCCGCCGCCATGGCCCCCACCCGAGGAGCCGCCCATGCCCCGGGGCGGGCGCCCCAGCTGCATGGAGTTGACCAGCTCGTCGAAGCGCCGCTCGAACAGCCGGTCAATGGCCTCGACCACCTCACCGAGTTCGGCGCTGTCAAAGTGGCGCTCCATCAGGCCTATGGTGTCCTGCACCAGCAAGTCGCGCTGCACCTGCATGATGGCCGCCGGCGTAGGGCCCACGAAGTACATCACGAAGTCATCGCGCGCCTCGCTGCCCGGCGCGCGCTCTTCGCTTTCTTCACCCTCGTCCTGATCGTCGTAATCGGCGTCATAGAAGGTCACTTCCAGCGCTGCACCCGCGGCAGCCAGGTCGTTGAGCGCCATGCACATCTCTTCTAGGACCTGACGGAAATCCTCATCACCGCCGACGGTCCAGCACATCTGCAGCACCTGGTCCTGGGCGTCCAGACGGATGCCCGGCTCCTCCTCGTAGGCGCTGGCCGCAGCCGCGGCCAGGGAACGCGCACCCGCGTAGGTCCAGAGAGGCTTGAGGGCTTCCTGCAGCTGCTCGTAGCTCACGCCCGGGCGAAGGGGTACATCGCCATGAACGTGGATTTCAAAGGGAGCGTTGTAGCGGGACATGAGCCAATCTTAACCATTTGCAACGGCCATCTCGCCGTGACAAATCGCAGCCTTCAGCTGCTTTCCTGACGAGCTCAGCACACGCGGTAAGCCAGTCGATGCATGGGGGAGCGGGGATCGATCTCGAACCAATCCTGCAGCATGCCTTGCCTTTGCACGACCGCACCGCCCAGCATGGGGCCGCTGTAGTGGGTCAGGTGCACCAGGCGGGCCAAACGGGCCTTGCAGTTGAACTGCACCTGCGCATGGGTGGAACGGTAGCGCGAGCCATCGCGCAGCGACTGCTCCTCGCGGTAATCAAGCACAGACCAAGCCGTTTTGCGATCGCCGTCTTGCTCCACGGTGCGCAGGTCCAGGTAATAAAAGCCCTGGTTGCTCTGAGCGATGAGGTCCCATTGCGCCGCGCCGGCCTTCAGCGGCGCAGCCAGCAAAAAGACACCCGCCCAGAGGTAGGCGGCGATGGATGAGATCAAGGTGGACTTCATGGCCTGGGAACAGGGCTGACAAGGCGCCCTTGCAGGCGCGCAGATTCTCGCAAAAGGAGCTGGTGCCCAGGACGGGACTTGAACCCGTATGCCCTTTTCAGGGCGGCGGATTTTAAGTCCGCTGTGTCTACCAATTTCACCACCCGGGCGGTGTGCGGCGTCATTGTCGTCGCATTACGGCCCCTGACCGGTCGGACCATTTAAGTGTGTCCGTAAGCTTGATAAGGGAGTCTAATTGCAACAATTAAGTAATCTTTTTTACAGTTTAATTGCTTCGAATGTTTACAAGTACCTTGGTCCGCAGGCTGCTGCTCATCCTCATCCTGGCTGCCCTGGGCCTGATCCTGGTACCCCGCCTGTTCAAGCGTTACCCGGTTCAGGCCCTGGTGAATGCGCCGGCCGTGGAGTTGCGCGCCCCTGCTGAGTCGGTGGTCTTCAAAACCCTGAGCTCCAGCGGCAAGTTTGAAGCCGAGCCCCAGGAATTCGTGCAGCTTCGGCTGCGCGTGGCCGACCAGTTGCAGGCGCTCAGAGAGCAAGAAGCCGTACTCCAGCGGCGGGTGACACGCTTTTTAGGGGAAGAAAAGAAACGACTTGAGCAGGAGTTGATCGCTCGGGAGGGCGAGTTCAAGCGCTCTGAACTCGACCTCGCTGCCCAAGACCGGGAACTGGAGCGACAACTCGGGCTGGTGTCAGCCGGCTTCATCAGCCCGGCACAGATCGATACCTTCAAGCTACGCAACGCCAGTGCGCAGGTGCAGCGCGAGATCGCCCGGGCCAACGTACAGCGGGCCCGCAGCAATTTGAACGGCTTGGTGCAGCAAGGCTTCATGGGTGAGCGGTCCGGCGGTGTGGACGTGAGCTACACCCAGCAAAAACTTGACGAGGTGCGGCTGCGCATCGCCGAGATGAAGGCCTGGGCTTCGCGCGTCGGCTCGGGCAAGCCAGCCGAGCCTGCGGTGGCATCCCTGCAAACGCCAGGGCAAGGTCTGCTCATGGGCCCATTCGTGACGGAGGGCATGTTCCTGGCGCCCGGTGAGCTGATCGCCCATTACGTGCTTTGCCAGCGTGCCTTCCTGGACCTCGCCGTCCCCGTGATGGACCTCAAAGACTACCGGCAGGGGGGCACCATGTCGTTTCGCATCGCTGGCGAGTGGCAGTTTTACCAAGGACAGGTCACGCAGATCTTCCCCCTCTACCAGACGGCCCAGAAGATGGCTCTGGCCGTCCAGACCGACCAAGGCGAGCTGCAACAGATGGCGCGGGTGTGGATCCAGCCGGACAACGTGTTCCTGGAGCGCATGCGCCGCGAGTCAAACTGCATGATGGGTCAAAAAGTGCACGCCCAGTTGCCCAGCCGCAGCGGCTGGCTGCCCAGCTGGACCAGCTTCCTGGCCGATGTCTTCTGAATTGAGCAGCCTCCTGCTGTTGGTTGGGGTCCTGGCCCTAGGCGCGTGGTGTCTGCGGCGCATCGACACACTCGACCCCTTCTACCGCCAGTCGGTGTGCTGGACCGTGCTGGGCACCAATGGGGTGTACCTGATCTGGCGCCTGAACCACACGCTGCCCGACACCCTGGAGCCGCACACCCTGCTGGCCTGGGTGTATCTGGGTATTGAGTTGCTGGCCCTGATGGAAGCCAGTCTCTTCTGGCTGTGCCTGAGTCGCACCACCGAAAAAGCGGATCCGACCGTGATCCACGACCAGGTGCTGGACGGGATGAAGAAGGTCGAGATCTGGATCCCGACTTACCAGGAACCCCTTGAGATTCTGGAGAAGTCCATCCTGGCCGCCAAGGCCGTGGACCATCCCGGGCTGAAGGTGCGTGTGCTGGACGACGGCGGACGCGACTGGCTGCGCGCGCAATGCGCCGCCTGGGGCGTGGAGCATGTCACGCGCCCTGAGCACAAGCATGCCAAGGCCGGCAACCTCAACCATGCCCTGGCCTCCTCGCAAGCCGATTTCATTGTGATCATGGATGCGGACTTCGCGGTACACCACGACTTCGTGCGCCGTGTGCTGCCCCGGTTTGCCGATGAGCGCGTGGCCATCGTGCAGACACCCCAGACCTTCTACAACCCCGACCTGGTGCAGCAGAACCTGCGGCTGGGGGGTCGCGTGGCCGATGAACAAGCCCTTTTCTTTCGAGACATCCAGCCCGCACGCGACGCCTGGGACGCCGCTTTCTTCTGCGGCTCCTGCGCGATGTTGCGCGTGGCGGCCCTCCGCGACGTGGGTGGCTTTGCCACCGACAGCATCACCGAAGACCTGCTGACGTCCATGCGCCTGCTGGGCCAAGGCTGGTCAATCCGCTATTTGAACGAAGGCCTGTCCATGGGCCTGGCGGCCGAGTCCATTGATGCCTTTTTTTTGCAGCGCGACCGCTGGAGCCGGGGAGCCATCGAAACCCTGTTCCTGCCCGATGGGCCGATCTTCAACCGACAGCTCAGCCTGATGCAGCGCCTGCTGTTCATGCCGCTGCATTGGCTGATCAGCCCCTTCTTTCATCTGGCGGTGATGCTGCTGCCCATCATCTGCCTGCTCACGGGGATGGACATCATGTTCATGGAGGACCCAGCAGACGTGGCGCTGGTGGTGATGCCCACCGTGCTCATCAACCTGCTGTGCCTGACCTGGATCAGCCGTGGGCGATTCAGCCCGGTGATTTCCATGGCGCTGACCATGCTCATGGCCGTGCGCATGTCGTATTCGGCCGTGTCCGGATTGCTCAAGCCGGGAGGGGTCGCCTTCAAGGTCACGCCCAAGGGTTCGCAGACGCGGGCCTCCTCAGACCGGCTGCTCTTCAACATCATGATGGGCCTGACGCTCGCCACGATCGCCGCCATCGTCTATGCCGGCTGGGCCAGCCACACACCGGACAACTCGGCAGTGGCCCTGCCCTGGTTGATTTTCCTGGGCCTGTTCAACCTGCTGCATTTCCTGATCGCGCTGGTGATCGTCGAAGACAAGCCGCGCCTGCGCAGCGAGGAACGGTTTCTCATCGACCAGACCCTGACCTTGGTGAGCAGCCCAGGCAGCCAGGCCTTGCAGGTACACGTGCTGAACATGAGCGCCTCGGGGCTGCGCTTTCGCTGGGCAGACCAGCAGCCCTGGCCTGAGCATGTGCAACTCCTGCTGGATGGCCACGCCCTGCCTTTGGTGCCGCTGGCTCTGCGCCAGAGCACCACAGGAGAGGGGGAGGACATGGTCTGCCAATTCGGTGAACTCCAGACCCAGCAACGCATCGCCCTGATCCAGTTTCTTTTTTCGGGCCGTTTCGATCCTCTGGTGCAGGAGCCCAGCGGGCTTCTGCAGGCTCTGCGGCGGACGGCGAAATCTGTGCTCCAGACGAACTAAGGACCCACTGTGTACCAACCCTGGCCCTCCCAATCCCCTGCATCTTTGTCCAAGGACATGCTCCCTGGTCAGTACATCGAACTCGTGGCCAGTGACAAGCATGTGCTGCGCAGCTTCGTGATCAGCCCTCACGATCCACCACGAGCCGCGCTGGTGCTGCTGCAGGAGATGGATCAACGCACCCCGGCCTGGGCGCAGGGCCGCTCGGTGAGCAGCGCCAGCTTGCCTGGCGTGAACCGGCACATCCGGGACATGGCCAGGCAGTACGCGGCCCAGGGCTACCTGGTGGTCTGCCCCAGCACCTTCGGCCGGGGCAGCTCGGGCAAGGACTATGGCTACCGCTTCGATGCGGGGCATGGGCGGGGGGTACGCATCCTCAAGCCGCTGGAGCCCCTGGCCTCTGCCGCGCAGATGCTGGACATCGAAGCGGCTGTGAACTTCGCCAGGCAGGCCAGCCCCAGCGCACGGGTGGGCCTGGTGGGTTATTGCTGGGGCGGCCTGCTGGCCTGGCGGGCCGCTGCGCGCTTGGACAATCTGCAGGCCGTGGTGTGCTTTTACGGTGGCGGCATGAACGCCCCGCAAGACCGGAAGCTCAGCGCCCAGGCGCCGGTGCAGGCGCACTTTTCATCAGGAGACGCCTGGATGACTGCCGCCTCAGTTCAGGCCTTTGCGCAAGCGCAGCTGGCCCTGGCTGCCACCTCAGGAGCCCAGGCGCCAGAAATCCATCATTACCAGGCGCCTTATGGCTTTGCACATCCCGGACGCAAGAGCCACCAGCCGGCTGCAGCGGGCCTGGCCTATGAGCGCAGCCTGGAGTTCCTGGCCCGGCACCTGGTGATCCAGGCCTGAAGAGTCGGCCTCAGCCTGTGACCTCGGCCTGCACTGGTGACGGGACATGGGGCAGCGGGTTGCTCAATTGCAGCAGTGCTTCGAGCGACACCGCCTTGGAAAACAACCAGCCCTGACCGCGGGTGCAGCCCATCTCCAGCAGGATATGGCGCTGCTTCTGCGTTTCCACACCCTCGGCTGTGACCTTGAGGTCCAGCAGCTGGGCGAGATTGACGATCAGCTCCGCGATCTTGGTGTGCCTGCCCACGCCCAGGCTGGAGACGAAAGAGGCATCGATCTTCAGGCAACTGATCGGGTACTGGGCCAGGCGCGACAAGGAGGAGTAGCCCTTGCCGAAATCGTCAATGACCAGGTGAACACCCATGCCCGTGATGTGCTGCAGCTGGTGCAGCAGCCTGTCCTCGCTGCTGGAGATATCGGACTCCGTGAGCTCGATCTCCAGGTTGACCAAAAGGCCAGGCTCTTCGAAAGCCCGGTCTGCCAGAAAATTGATGTACCTGCCGTCGCGGAACACGCGTGGGGCCACATTGAATGCCAGGGTCGTGCCCGGGAATCGCTGCTGAATCACGGGCTTGTCCCTGAGGATGATCTGGAGCAACTGCATGGCCAGCTGGTCAGACAGCTGGGCATCTTCGGCCACCGCAATGAACTCGGAGGGCGAAATCGCGCCCAACTCGGGGTCCGTCCACCTGGCCAAAGCCTCGAAACCCAGCACTTGCGCCGTGGCCAGGTGAACGATGGGTTGGTAATGGACCGTGATCACCCCTTGCTCGAGGGCCTGGGCCAGCTTCTGGTGAATTTGGCGTTGCCGCAGGACTTTCTGGCCCAAGCGGTTGTCATACCAAGCCACGGTACCGCGCTGGATCTGCTTGGCCTCATTCATGGCCACATCCGCGCACACCTGAAGGCCCTGCCAGTTCAGCGCGTCATAGGGATAACGCGCAACGCCGATGGTGGCGCCAATCTGCAACTCGCCGGAGGGCAGGCGCACCTGGGCGCTGGTCAGCCTCTGAAGCAGGGTTTGCCATTCGACCGGGGTCCAGGAAGGATCCAGATCGACCACCGCAATGAACTCGTCCCCCGAGCGCCGGCACAGCAGGTGCCCCGCAGGCAACTCACGCTTGAGGTGCTCAGCCATGCCGCAGATCATCCAGTCCCCGGCTTCATGGTCGTAGGTGTCGTTGACGGTCTTGAGGTTGTCGAGGTCCACAAACAGCAGGACGAAAGGCTCGCGCGAGGTATTGAGCCTCTGCTGCACCAGCTGGCTCATGTGGCGCAGGTTGGGCAGCTTGGTCAAGGAATCGCGGTAGGCCAATTCCCGCAACTCCGTCTCGGCCTGTTTGAGGCGGCCCACGTCGGTGATGACCGTCACATACCCGAGCAAATCTCCCCCCTCGCCGGTGATGCGCGAGACGGCGATGAAGGTATGAATCTCATGGCCTTGTTGATGCAAGAAAGAGGTTTCACCGCTCCAGTGGCCCTGGGTTTCCAGGGCCTGGGTAATCTCCAAGGTGCCGTCATCATGTCCCGAAACCCGGTAGAGAGATCCTGCCAGCCGACCAATCAGCTCTTCGCGCTGGAAACCGGTCATGCGCAGCAGGGCGGGATTGACGTCAATGATGTTCCCATGCTGCGCCGTCACCATGATGCCCTCGGCCGCCATGGAAAACACCAAGGAGGTCGTGCGCAATTCATCGGTGATTCTCTTTTGCTGCCTCATCATGTCGCTCAAGGTGACCATCAGCTGGGATATCTCGTCACTCTCACCGTGCGACCAAGGGGGTATGGATTCGCCACTGAGCACCTTGCGGCTGTAAGCCACCAACTCCTCCAGGCGTTCGGTGGTGCCGACCGAAAAGCCCTGCACCCAGACGTTCATGCGCCTGAGGGTCAGCATGCCCAGCATGATCACCAGGCACACCACCAGCAGGATCATGACCAGGGACGACAGGATGGGGCGGGCCAGCCGCAAACGCAGATCGATGTCCATGTCCGCATGCCTGAGCGTGAGTTGGGTTTCATCATGGACCAACAGCCCCCCAGGGACATTGGGCATGAAACCGGAATGACCGAGCGCAAAAGACACTTGCAAGGGGCTCAGGTTCAATGTGCGCACCAGCTCACCCACATCAACGGAGCCCATCACAAATCCAACGGGACCCTCCGACATCGGAGACATCACGCGATGCACCAGCACGATGGTGGGCGAGCCGCTCGGAGACAAACCCATGGCATACCCATCTAAGCCGCGGCTCACCGCATCCATCACGGCCGGATGGGACATCAATTGCGGGGCCAGTGGCTGATCTGGCCCCAGTACGACACGGCCACGGTAATCCAGGATGAGGAAATTGCGCAGATTCCCCCGATTAAATTGCTGCAGCAGCGGCTTGAGATAACTGTCGCGGCCCAGGCTGTCGGTCAGGCCCGTCCACACCAGGGTCGAGGTGGACAGCGACTCAATCTCATAGGCCACGTTGGACACCTCGGCAACCAGCTTGGTGCTCACCAGTTGCAGGTGGTGGCTCAGTTGGTTGTGGTTGAAGTAGTAGCCAAACAGCAGCGTGATGATGGCCAGCAGCGAGGTGATCAAGATCACATAACTGCCGATGATCCGTGTCAGCTCGCTGCTGATTCTTTGCTGCAGCGATTCGGGTTTCCTCGTCAAGCCAGTGGACACGGCGATAGGGCTCTGATGGAGACTGGTTTGACCAGCGCTTACTTGATGGGCACCAGAGCGCCAGAGCGCTCGATGCGTACAAACAGCACTTCGGCGGCTGTCAAGGCCTCATGGCGCGATGCAGTAAAGGCCGGGGTGTAACGGCGCACGGCGCCGTCAAAGGAGGGCAGGCTCTCCAGCGCCCGGCGAATGTCCTCCCCTCGTGTGCTGCCCGCCTTGTTGACTGCCAAGGCCAGCAAATGCGTCATGTCATAGGCATGGGCCGAACCCACTGGGCTCGGGATCTGCTGCACGCTGGCCAAGCCTGAGTTCTTCATGATCCAGCTGGCCAGGCGCTTGGCCGCAGGCCGCTGGTTGCCCACAAAGGTGAAGGTCTGAATGACCTGAAGATCCACCTTGTCCAGTGCCGGGCCTGCGAGTTCGTGGATCACGCCACCGGTCAAGCCCCAGTGCGCCACGATGGGCAGGCGTTCTGCAGGCGGCAGGTCTGCCATTTGAGTGAGCAGGATCGCGGCCTCTTTTTCATTGGCCACCAGGATCATGGCCTCCGCGCCAGCCTGCCGGCAGGTCTGGAGCGAATCCACAAAGCTTTGCTCGCCCCAGTTGTACCAACGCGTTGCCACCAGCTTCATGCCCAGGGCCGAGGCCCGCGAGCCCATCACCGCATCACTGGAGCGCCCCCAGGCGGTGTTGGGCAGCAAGGTGCACAGTCGGCTGGCCTTGAAGCTGCTCTTGGCGCGCAACATCATGGCTTCCACGCCCCAGCTGTCTTTCAAGGACAGCCGAAAGACGTAAGAGGGTGTCGGGGCTGCATCGGTAATCTGGTCCGCCGAACCCCAGACGCTGACAATGGGCACACGCAAGCGTTGAGCCTCGGGAATGGTTTCAACGGTCAGGGGACTGAACTTGCCAGTAAGCACGGCAATGACGTCCGGCTGGGAGGCCATCTGGGTGAAATTGTCCCTGGCGCGGGCAGCCACCCCCTGGTTATCGGTGGTGATGAGCTTTAAGGGCCGACCTCCCAGAACACCGCCATTGGCATTGATTTCCTGGAGGGCAGCCATCACGCCATGCTCGATGGCTTTGGCGGCGCTGTTGGTCTTGATGCTGTAGGCCTCATCCACCCCAATGAAGACCGGTGCACCTGTCGCCGTCACCGCCTGGGCCATGCTTGCCATGCCGGTCAGCGCCAGACAAGTCAGCCAGTGGAGAACGTTAACAAAAAGGTGCATAAGTGGATCTCCGTGTCATCCTAATTGTTAACAATTACTTCAAACTGTCTAGTTAATTCGAAAAACCACAATCCGGCCTCCAGTTCGCACCCCCGCAGGGCCTGTTTTCTGCTGTGCAATACTCGCGCTGCCATGGCTACACCCTTCCCTTTTTCCGCCATCGTCGGCCAGGACGAGATGAAACGGGCGATCCTGATCGCCGCCATTGACCCCAGCGTGGGGGGCGTCCTGGTCGTTGGTGACCGGGGTACGGGCAAGAGCACCGCCGTGCGCGGCCTGGCGGCCCTGCTGCCTCCCATGCGCGCCGTGCTCGGCTGCCGCTACGGTTGTGACCCCGCCGCCAGCCAGTGCTGCGAAGAATGCGAAGCCCTGCGCGCCAGCGCCAAGACAGCCCCCAAGACCCACCTGGTGCCCGTGCCCGTGGTCGACCTGCCCCTGGGCGCCACTGAAGACCGCGTGGTCGGCGCGCTCGACCTGGAAAAAGCCCTGTCCCAGGGCATCAAGGCCTTCGAGCCGGGCCTGCTCGCGCGGGCCCACCGGGGCTTTCTCTACATCGACGAAGTGAACCTGCTGGAGGACCACCTGGTCGACCTGCTGATCGACGTGGCCGCCTCGGGCGAAAACGTGGTCGAGCGCGAAGGCCTGAGCGTGCGCCACCCGGCGCGCTTTGTACTGGTGGGCAGCGGCAACCCCGAAGAAGGCGAGCTGCGGCCCCAGCTGCTGGACCGTTTTGGACTGTCCGTGGAGGTCAAGACCCCCGAGGACCTGGCCACCCGCATTGAAGTGGTGCGCCGCCGTGATGCCTTTGAGCAAGACCCGGTGGGCTTCACTGAGCAGTGGAAGGCCGAAGGCGAGAAGGTGCGCAAGCGCATCGTCGCGGCGCGCAAGCGCCTGCCCGAGGTGGCCATCCCCGATGCGGCCCGCCAGCGCGCTGCGCAGCTGTGCATGGCCCTGGGCACCGACGGGCTGCGTGGCGACCTCACCCTCATCAAGGCGGCCCGTGCGTATGCGGCCCTTGAAGGCGACGGTGCCGTGAACGACAAGCACCTGCGCCAGGTGGCCGGACCGGCCCTGCGGCACCGGCTGCGCCGCAACCCGCTGGACGACGCGGGCTCCTCGGTGCGCGTGGAGCGTGCCGTGGCCGAACTGATGGGCGCATGAGCCCCCAGCGAGCCGCCATCGATTCCGCGCCGCCCTTCCTCGAGGCGGCCCCTTTGAATGCCGAAGCCACCCTGGTGGCCGCCCTGCTCGCCATCGACGGTGCCAGCCTGGGCGGCGTGGCCCTGCGGTGCACAGCCAGCAGCCTGCGCACCCAGTGGCTGGACCTGTTCCACGGCCTTTTGCCCCAGCACACCCCCTGGCGCCGCCTGCCGCTGCATGCCAGCAGCGCCGCGCTGCTCGGCGGCCTGGACCTCACCAGCAGCCTGCAAACCGGCCGCGTACAGGCCCAGTCCGGCTTGCTCGCGCAGGCCCACCAAGGCTGGCTGGTGCTGGCCATGGCCGAGCGCGTGCCCGCCCACATGGCCGCCCACCTGTGCGCCGCGCTCGACACCCATGAAGTGCGGCTCGAACGCGAAGGCCTGACCCAGCGCCACCCCGCCCACCTGGCCCTGGTGGCCCTGGACGAAGGGATGGAAGACGACGAACAACTGCCAGCGGCCCTGCTGGACCGGCTGGCCTTTCACATGCCCCTGGACACCCACGCGGGCGGCGATGCCTCGCCCGAGCAGCAAGCCTGGCAGCCGAGCGACATCACTGCGGCACGCCAGCGCCTGGCTCAGGTGCAGGTGCCCGATCGCATCCTAGAGGCGCTGTGCGCGGCCTCGCTGATGCTGGGCATCGCCTCGCTGCGCGCCCCGCTCATGGCCCTGCGCGCAGCGCGCGCACTGGCCGCCCTCCTAGGCGATACCGAGGTCTCGCAGGAACACGCCACGCTCGCGGTGCGCTTGGTGCTGGCGCCGCGCGCCACGCGCTTGCCTGAGGCGCGCGACCAAGCCAGTCAGGAAGACGCCGCGCCACCGCCAGAGAGCCCCCCGGCCGAGCACACCCCGCCCCCCGAGCAAACGACCACAAGCGAGGCCGACGACACGCCAGCACCGGGCGATGACCAGCCCACCGAAGACGCCGGCCTGCCCCAGGAGGCTCTGGAAGACCTGCTGGTGCAGGCGGCCCTGGCCGCCTTGCCACCGGGCCTGCTGGCTGCACTCAAGGCGGGCCAGTCCCAACGCAGCCAGGCCGCCAACGCAGGCCGCGCGGGGGCGCTGCAAAAAAACCTGCAGCGCGGCCGCCCCATCGGCACCCGCCGGGGCGAGCTGCGCTCTGGCGCCCGCCTGCACCTGCTCGACACCCTGCGCGCCGCCGCGCCTTGGCAGCGCTGGCGCCGCCAGCAGGCCGAGGCCGCCTCCAGGCCCAAGGACAAGCCAGGCCTGCAGCCGCGCATCCTGGTGCAGCGCGAAGACTTTCATGTGCGCCAGTTCCGCCAGAGCCGGCCCACCACCACGGTGTTCGTGGTGGATGCCTCCGGCTCCTCGGCCCTGCACCGGCTGGCCGAGGCCAAGGGCGCGGTGGAACTGCTGCTGGCCGAATGCTATGTGCGGCGCGACCGGGCGGCCGTGGTCGCCTTCCGAGGCCCGGGCGCCGAGGTGGTGCTGCCCCCCACGCGCTCGCTCACACGGGCCAAGCGCAGCCTCGCCGCCCTGCCCGCAGGCGGCGGCACGCCGCTGGCGGCAGGCTTGGAAACCGCCCACCAGCTGGCGCAGCAGATTGAACGTCAGGGTGAATCGCCCGTGGTCGTGCTGCTCACAGACGGGCGCGCCAATCTGGCCCGCGACGGCAGCGCCGGCCGTGGCCGCGCCACCGAAGATGCGCTGGCAGCGGCGCGCCAGTACAAGCTCACGGGCACCACCGCCTTGCTGATTGACACCTCGGCGCAACCCCAGGCCTCGGCCCAGACGCTGGCCCAGACCATGGGGGCCAGCTACATACCGCTGCCCCATGCGGGCGCCCAGGGCCTGTCGCAAGTGGTGCGTGCCGCCACAGCCGGCAAGGGCTGAAGGCCGGGCCCATGCCGCACGGGGATCGCCTGGACTGGGAGCTGGAGGGTCTGCACTGGCCCCACCGCGACCGCAGCCGTTTCGTCACCGTCCAGGGCCTGCGCTGGCACGTGCAGCAATGGCCAGGCCCGCACCCCGGCGCGCCGCTGGCGCTGCTGATCCACGGCACCGGGGCCTCCACGCATTCCTGGCGCGACCTGGCGCCTGCCTTGCAAGAACACTTCGCCGTGCTCACGGTCGACCTGCCCGGCCACGCCTTCACCGACAGCGCACCAGGCAGCCGGCAGGCCCCACCGCTGTCGCTGCCGGGCATGGCCCGGGCGCTGTCCGAGCTGCTGCGCGCCCTTGGGCTGGCGCCCGAGCTGCTGGTGGGGCATTCGGCCGGCGCGGCCATTGCCGTGCGCCTGTGCCTGGACGGTTTGCTGCATCCCCGGCTGGTGGTGGGCCTGAACGCCGCGCTGCTGCCCTGGGGTGGGCTGGCCGGCACGCTGTTCTCCCCGGTGGCCAAGCTCATGGCTTTTGTGCCGCTGGTGCCGCGCCTGTTTGCCCGGCGGGCGCAAGACCCGGCGGTGCTCGACCGCCTGCTCGAAGGCACCGGCTCCACGCTCGACGCCACCGGCCGCGCGCTCTACCGGCAACTGGTGGGTCATCCCGCCCACGTGGCCGGCACCCTGGGCATGATGGCCAATTGGGACCTGGGCACGCTTGCGCGTGACCTGCCCCGCCTGCGCACGCCGCTGGACTTGGTCGTGGGTCTGCGCGACCACACCGTGCCGCCGGAGCAGGCCCAGCGCGTGCAGGCCCTGCTGTCCCACAGCCTGCAGGCGCGCTGCCTGCCGCTCGAGGGCCTGGGCCATCTGGCGCACGAAGAGGCACCGCAGCGGGTGGCAGCGCTCGTCGGGGCGTGCTACCTCGAACGCGCGCCACAAACGACCCCACCCTGAGCCCCAGAAAGGCCGGCGGCGCTCGATCCGCACCGAACCCGGCGGCGGTGAAAGTTGTCAACTTGAGCTGACACTCCTATCATCCCCACGAATTCACACCCCGCCGGACCACCCCGGCCCCTCCTCGCGCATGCGCCCTTCCCCGACCGCCCCTCAGGCCATGCCCGAACCCACCCCCGACACCAACACCTTGCCCTGGACGCCTGATCTGCCCGCCGCGCCGGCGCGGCACCTGTGCACCGACTGCGGTGTCTCACGCTCTGCCCAGCCCAAACGCTGCGCCCAGGCCTGCCAGTTCATCCAGCCCGACTACCCGGCCCTGGAGCGCCAGGTGCATGGCCGCAGCCGCCTGATGCCCGAGGACGCAGGGTCTGACCAGGTGAGCGACGAACTCTTCTTCGGCCCGCACCAGCAGATGCTGCAAGCGGCCCTCAAGCAGCCGTTGGCCGGCGCGCAGTGGACCGGCATCACCACGCGCATCGCCGAAAAGCTGCTGGAGGCCGGCGAGGTGGATGCCGTGATCGCCATGGCGCCGCACCCGGACGACCCCTGGCGCCCGCTGCCGGTGATCGTGACCCGCGCCGCCGACATGGCGCGCTGCCGGGGCATGCGCATGGGCTACGCACCGCTGGTGGCACTGGTGGAGCCGGCCTTGCAGCAGGGCTACAAACGCCTGGCGGTGATCGGCGTGCCCTGCCAGGTCTACGCGCTGCGCGCCTTGCAGCCCGAGCTCGAGCGCGAGCACGGCCTGGAAAAACTCTTCGTCATCGGCATTCCCTGCTCGGACAACACCACCACCGAGCGCTTTCATGAGTTCCTGGCCCTGGTGGCCCCGCAGCCCGAAGAGGTGACTTACCTGGAGTTCCGCGCCGACTACCACGTGGAAATTCGCACCCGCGACGGCCAGGTGCGGGAACTGCCCTTCCTGAGCCTGCCGCTGTCGAGCCTACCGGCAGACTTTTTTCCCATGACCTGCCGCACCTGCGTGGACTACACCAACACGCTCAGCGACCTCACTGTGGGCTACATGGGTGGCCAGGGCGAGCAGTGGCTGCTGGTGCGCAACGCACGAGGCCAGCAACTGCTCGAGCAACTGGGCGACGAGGTAGCGCTCAAGGCACCCGGCAGCGCCGGCCGTCGGGCTGGCGCCGTGCGGGGATTTTTGAAGAACCTGGAACTCGCGGCCGGCGGCCTGCCGCTGCGGCGCATGCCCGACTGGCTGCGCCCCGTGGTGAGCTGGCTGATGCCCCGCATCGGCCCCCGCGGCCTGGAATTCGCCCGGGCCCGGGTGGAAATGAAGGCCCTGGAGACCCTGGTGCACCTCGAACGCGAAGAGCCCGCACGCATGAAGCACATGGTGCCGCAGCATGTGATTCACCTGGCTCGCCCCTACCGCCCTCCCTCACCGCCGCGTTGACAAACTCGACTGTCATGTTAAATTGACAGTATGGGTTGTCACGATTTGCAGACACCCTGTGAACTCAGCGGGGTCTCCATGAGCATGATGGCGCAGATCGAACAAGCGATGGCACAGCCTTTTTCCCGGGCAGACGCGGCCAGCGCACCGCCACGCCTGCTGGCCGCCATGCGGCATGCGGTGTTTCCAGGCGGGGCTCGCATCCGGCCCCAGCTGTGCCTGGCCGTGGCGCGGGCCTGCGGCAACGACGCGCCCGAGCTGAGCCAGGCCGCCGCCGTGAGCATCGAGCTGATGCACTGCGCCTCCCTGGTGCACGACGACATGCCCTGCTTCGATGACGCCGACACCCGGCGCGGCCTGCCCACAGTGCACAAGCAATTCGGCGAACCGTTGGCCCTGCTGGCGGGAGACGCCCTCATCGTGATGGCCTTCCAAACCCTGGCGCAGGCCGGCGTGAGCCACCCACAGCGCCTGGCCGCCTTGCTCCTGGGCTTGTGCGAGGGCACGGGCGCGCCAGACGGCATCGTGGCCGGCCAGGCCTGGGAATGCGAGCCCCGGGTGCACCTGGGCCAGTACCAGCGCGCCAAGACCGGCGCGCTGTTTGTCACCGCCACCTGCGCGGGCGCCCAATCGGCCGGTGCCGACCCGGCCCCCTGGCGCCGGCTGGGCGACTGCCTGGGCGAGGCCTACCAGGTGGCCGATGACATCCGCGACGTGATGGGCGCCGACCAGCTGGGCAAGCCCACCGGTCAGGACGCGCAGCACGGCCGCCCCAGCACCGCCGCCGACCTAGGCCTGCAGGGCGCCGTGGGGTATTTCCGCGAACTCATGGCCTCGGCCGTGGCCTCGGTGCCTGCCTGCCCCAGCCGGGCAGCGCTGCAGCAGCTGGTGCTGATGGAATCCGAGCGGCTGCTGCCGCAAAGCGCCTGCGATCAGATCGAGCGCCAGCAAGCCGCCCTGCGGCGCAAGGCCGTCGCTTGAGCACGGCCCATCCTTCGCCGCATCCGGTGCCGCCGAGCACCCCGATCGGATCAGGGCTGCGCGCCCGCATCGACCGCTGGATGACCGATCCGCGCCTGTACCGCTGGGCCCTGGGCAACCCCCTGGGCCGCTGGATCTCGGCCCGCCGCGCGCGCGGCCTGTTCACCCTGATGGCCGGCTTCGTGCACAGCCAGGTGCTGCTGGCCTGTGTGCGCCTGCGCCTGCTGGAGCTGGTGTGCCAAGCCCCGCGCACGGCAAAAGAGCTGTCAGCCCTCACCCAGCTGCAACCCGATGCACTGCAGCGCCTGCTGGACGCCGCGCAGTCGCTGCAACTGCTCGAGCGCCGCAGCGGTGAGCGCTACGGCTTGGGCTCGCTGGGCGCACCCGTGGTGGCCCACGAGGGCCTGCGCGCCATGATCGAACACAACGCCCTCCTTTACGCCGACATGCGTGACCCGCTGGCGCTGCTTGATGCGCCCCAAGAAGCGGGCATGCATGCCTACTGGCCCTATGCCGCCAGTGAGGCCGGCCAGCGCGAAGCGCGTCAAAGCCCTGAACAGGTGGCCCGCTACAGCGCCCTCATGGCCAGTTCACAGCGTTTCGTCATTGAGGAGCTGCTGGCCAGTTACCCCTTTGACCAGCACCGCCGCGTGCTCGATGTGGGCGGCGGTCAGGGCGGCTGGGTGAGCGAGCTGGCCCGCCAGCAGACGGGCCTGGAGCTCATGCTGTTTGACCTGCCACCCGTGGCTGATCTGGCCCGCGAGAAGATCGCCCAAGCGGGCCTGGCATCGCGCATCACGGTGCACGGCGGCAGCTTCACCAGCGACGCCCTGCCCCAGGGCGCCGACCTCGTAACTCTGCTGCGCGTGGCACACGACCACCCGGATGAAGTCGTCATGGAGCTTCTGCAGGCCATTTACGAGGCCCTGCTACCAGGCGGCACGCTCCTGCTGGCCGAACCCATGGCGCAGGCCCCGGGCGGCTCTGGCACTGCAGACGCCTACTTTCACTTTTACCTGCTGGCCATGGGGGAGGGCCGACTGCGCACCGCCAAGCACTTGCACACCCTGATGGCGCAGGCCGGCTTTGTGCGCCTGGGCCGGGTACCCAACCCCATGCCCCTGCACGCCACCCTGTTGACGGGTCAGAAACCGGACTGAACCTAGTGTTTACCCTAGGTTTGGTTGCCACAAGCACAGAATTTGTAATATTTATTTGACACGTGTCACTGTCAACCTAAAAATACACCCATGAGCTCATCTGCCATTGTCTTCCGCAGCCCCCGCCAGTTGGCGGTGGAAACGCTGGCCACCCAGGCCGCACGCGAAGGCGACATCGAGGTGGACGTGGCCTACAGCGGCATCAGCACCGGCACCGAACGCCTGCTGTGGGACGGCAGCATGCCAGCCTTCCCGGGCATGGGCTACCCGCTGGTGCCTGGCTACGAGACGGTGGGCCGCGTCGCCCGCGTGCATGGTCAGTCGCCGCTCCAGGTGGGCGACACGGTGTTCGTGCCGGGCTCGCAGTGTTTCGAAGGCGTGCACAACCTCTTCGGTGGCGCCGGCTCCCGGCTGGTGGTGCCGCATTCGCGCGTCGTGCGCGTCGAAGAGACGCTGGGCGACAAAGCCTGCCTGCTGGCCCTGGCGGCCACGGCCTACCACAGCGTGGCGCTGGGCGGCACGCGTGAGCCGGCCACGCCCCCCTCCCTCATCATTGGCCACGGCATCATGGGCCGCCTGCTGGCGCGCCTGACGGTGGCTGCAGGCCTTCCGGCCCCCACGGTGTGGGACACCAGCGCCGCACGCCGCGAAGGCGGCCAGGGCTACAGCGTCATCCACCCGGACGAGGACGATCGCCGCGACTACGCCGCCATCTATGACGTCAGCGGCGACGCCAGCATCCTCGACCGCGTGATCCCCCGCCTGCGCCCAGGCGGCGAGGTGGTGCTCGCCGGTTTCTACAAAGAACACATTTCCTTCGCCTACGCCCCGGCCTTCATGCGTGAAGCGCAAATCCGGGTCGCGGCCGAATGGAAGCGCGCTGACCTGCTGGCCGTGACCGAGCTGGTCCACAGCGGCGTGCTCAGCCTGGATGGATTGATCACACACACCCAGACCCCTGGGCGTGCACACGATGCCTACGAGGTGGCCTTTGGCGACCCGGAGTGCCTCAAGATGGTTTTGGACTGGAGACACTGATGAGCGCATCCCTTACCAACCTGGAAGCCGGCAAAGTGCAAGCGGTGAAATTTGTGGACAACCTGCGCCGCGAAGCCGCGCAGGACCCAGCCCCCGTGCACACCGGCGAGGTCAAGAAAGAAACGCAGATCATTGCCATCTACGGCAAGGGCGGCATCGGCAAAAGCTTCACGCTGGCCAACCTGTCCTACATGATGGCCCAGCAAGGCAAGAAGGTGCTGCTGATCGGCTGCGACCCCAAGAGCGACACCACCAGCCTGCTGTTTGGCGGCAAGGCCTGCCCGACCATCATCGAGACCTCCTCGAAGAAAAAACTGGCCGGCGAAACCGTGGCCATCGGCGATGTGTGCTTCAAGCGCGACGGGGTCTACGCCATGGAACTCGGCGGGCCGGAAGTCGGCCGGGGCTGCGGCGGCCGCGGCATCATCCACGGGTTCGAACTGCTCGAGAAGCTCGGCTTCCACGAGTGGGATTTCGACTATGTGCTGCTCGACTTCCTGGGCGATGTGGTCT
>JAIXPL010000065.1 GCA_027486255.1 Comamonadaceae bacterium | reverse complement strand
TGATGGTGCCGTCTTCCTCGATGTTGATCTGGCAGCCGGTCTCTTCGGTCAGCGCACGGATGACGGCGCCGCCTTTGCCGATCACGTCACGGATCTTCTCGGGGTTGATCTTCATGGTGAAGAGCTTGGGCGCGAAGTTGGAGACTTCGGTCTTGGCCTCACCCATGGCTTCCTGCATCTTGCCCAGGATGTGCATGCGCGCTTCCTTGGCCTGGGCCAGGGCGACCTGCATGATTTCCTTGGTGATGCCCTGAATCTTGATGTCCATCTGCAAAGCGGTGATGCCGAAGGTGGTGCCGGCCACTTTGAAGTCCATGTCGCCGAGGTGGTCCTCGTCGCCGAGGATGTCGGTCAACACGGCAAAGCGGTTGTCTTCCTTGATCAGGCCCATGGCGATGCCAGCCACGTGGGCCTTCAGGGGAACGCCTGCGTCCATCAGGGCCAGGCAGCCGCCGCAGACCGAAGCCATGGAGGACGAGCCGTTGGACTCGGTGATCTCGGAGACCACACGCATGGTGTAGGGGAAGTCTTCCTTGGTCGGCAGCACCGCCACCAGGGCGCGCTTGGCCAGCCGGCCGTGGCCGATTTCGCGGCGCTTGGGGCTGCCCACGCGGCCTGTTTCGCCGGTGGCGAAGGGAGGCATGTTGTAGTGCAGCATGAAGCGGTCTTCGTAGTCACCGGAGAGCGCGTCAATGCGCTGGGCATCGCGCTCGGTGCCCAGGGTGGTCACCACCAGGGCCTGGGTTTCACCCCGGGTGAACAGGGCCGAGCCGTGGGTGCGCGGCAGCACGGAGTTGCGGATTTCAATGGCGCGCACGGTGCGCGTGTCACGGCCGTCGATGCGGGGCTCGCCCGACAAAATCTGGCTGCGCACGATCTTGGCTTCGATGTCGAACAGCATGCCTTCGACGGCCACGCCGTCGAACGCCACGCCATCTGCCTTCAGAGCGGCCATGGTGTCAGCGTAAGCCACGCGGCAAGCTTGCGTGCGGGCCTGCTTGCTGCGGATCTGGTAGGCCGCCTGCAGTTTGGCGCCAGCCAGTTCATTGACCTTGGCGATCAGCGGCTCGTCCTTGGCAGGGGCCTTCCAGTCCCACACCGGCTTGCCGGCGTCGCGCACCAGCTCATGAATGGCGTTGATGGCAATCTTGCCCTGGTCATGACCGAACACCACGGCGCCCAGCATGATTTCTTCGGACAGCTGCTGTGCCTCGGACTCGACCATGAGCACGGCGGCTTCGGTGCCAGCGACCACCAGGTCCATCTTGGACTGAGGCTGCTGCGATTTACCGGGGTTGAGCACGTACTGGCCGTCGATGTAGCCCACGCGGGCGGCGCCGATGGGGCCATTGAAGGGGATGCCGGAGACCGACAGCGCCGCGCTCGAGGCAATCAGCGCAGGGATATCACCCTCAACTTCAGGGTTGAGAGAGAGCACATGCACCACCACCTGCACTTCGTTGAAGAAGCCTTCAGGGAACAGCGGGCGGATGGGGCGGTCAATCAGTCGCGAGGTCAGGGTCTCGAACTCGCTGGGACGGCCTTCGCGCTTGAAAAAGCTGCCAGGGATCTTGCCGGCGGCGTAGGTTTTCTCGAGGTAGTCCACCGTCAGGGGGAAAAAATCCTGGCCAGGCTTGGCATCGGTCTTGGCCACCACCGTGGCCAGCACCACGGTGCCATCCATGTCGACCAACACGGCACCGCTGGACTGGCGGGCGATTTCACCGGTTTCCATCGTGACCGTGTGCTGGCCCCACTGGAAGGTCTTGCTGACTTTGTTGAAGATACTCATGTGTTCACTCTCTTGGGTTGGGGCATGAGGCTGCCCGGTTGCCCGGAAAAAGCTTGGCTGAACACGATGCCATTCCACGAGCCCCCAGGGGCGGATGCTTGTGGAATGACACAGCGCGTGTTCGTTTTGGCTTGCTCCGAAGTAAAAAGCGCCTGAGCTAGCGGGCTAACTCAGGCGCTTTTGCATGGTGTCAGGCGCTTATTTGCGCAGACCCAACTTGGCGATCAGCGCGGTGTAGCGGTCGGCATCCTTGGACTTGAGGTAGTCCAGCAGCTTGCGGCGACGGCTGACCATGCGCAGCAGGCCACGGCGACCGTGGTGATCCTTGGCGTGGGTCTTGAAATGGGGGGTCAGTTCATTGATGCGGCCCGTGAGGAGGGCCACTTGAACTTCCGGGCTACCGGTGTCACCGGCAGAGCGTGCGTTGGACGCGACGATGTCGGCCTTGATTGATTTGGCAATCATGCTTTTTCCTTGACTTGCGAATGCGGCAGTGACCATGCACCGCCCACATCGTGTGTTGAAACCACTTTTTTGCACCAGACTCGGCAGCCGGCCTTGAAAACCAGCTTACAGACGTGCGTCTGCAGCAAAGCCAAGCATTATAGCGTCTGGATCAGGGCCGCCTACCCCGCCCAGAAAAGCAGGTCAGAGGGCCTCGGCCAGGCCCCAGCGGGGCTTGACGTCAAAGCTGTAGCGCCGCTCGGGCGCGGCCAGTCCGGCCTGCAGGCGCATGCCGGCGGCCAGCGCGATCATGGCGCCGTTGTCCGTGCACAGGTGCAATTCCGGGTAATGCACACGCACCCCGCGTTGGCGGCAGGCCGCATCAAGCACCTCGCGCAAGCGGGCATTGGCGCCCACGCCGCCGGCCACCACCAGCCGCTGAAGGCCCGTGAGCTCGAGCGCCATGAGCGATTTCTTGAGCAGTACCTCCACGATGGCCGCCTGGGTGGAGGCAGCCAGGTCAGGCGCACGCTGGTGCAGGCCATCGCCGAGCTTTTGCACCTGCGTCAGCACAGCGGTTTTCAGGCCTGCGAATGAAAAGTCCAGGTCGCCGCTGTGCAGCAGGGGGCGGGGCAGCTTAAAGGCCTGCGGGTCGCCCTGCTCCGCCAGGCGAGCCAGGTGGGGGCCGCCCGGGTAAGGCAGGCCCAGGAGCTTGGCCGATTTGTCAAAAGCTTCGCCGGCCGCATCGTCGATGCTCTCGCCCAGCAGTTCGTAGCGTCCCACGCCCTCCACGCGCATGAGCTGGGTGTGGCCGCCGGAGACCAGCAGGGCCACGAAGGGAAATTCAGGCGGATCGGCGCTCAGAAAAGGCGACAGCAGGTGCCCCTCCAGGTGGTGCACCCCCAGGGCCGGCTTGCCCAGCGAGGCCGCCAGGGCGCAGGCCACGCCCGCCCCCACCAGCAAGGCCCCGGCCAAGCCCGGGCCACGCGTGTAGGCCACCACATCCACCTCGGCCGGGGTGCAAGCAGCCTGGGCCATGACCTCGGCCATGAGCGGCAGCACCCGCCGGATGTGGTCGCGGCTGGCCAGCTCCGGCACCACGCCGCCGTAGGCCTGGTGCATGGCAATCTGGCTGTGCAAGGCCTGGCCCAGCAGGCGTGGGACGGCCGCGCCGGAGGCATCAACCAGAGCCACCCCGGTTTCGTCGCAACTCGATTCAATTCCCAGCACGCGCATGGGGCGCAAGTGTACGGTCGCCCCTGCGGCCAGCGCGCTGGCGATGGTGCGCTGGCCTGCCCTGGGCCACCTCCGGCAGCCTTAAGCTCATAACGCGAAGTCATCTATGGTCAGAGAGAATCAAGCCATGGGCATCAGCCACTACATCAAGGAGATTGGACGCGGCAAGGACGGCGCACGTGCGCTCAGCCGCAGCCAGGCCCGCGACCTGTTTGGCCAGGTGCTGGACTGGCGCGTGAGCGACCTCGAGGTGGGCGCTTTCTGCCTGGCCATGCGCATCAAGGGCGAAACGCCCGAGGAAATGGCTGGCTTTCTGGATGCCACGCACGAGCGCCTGACGCACCTGCCCGCCACCTCCCAGCCCTGCGTGGTGCTGCCCAGCTACAACGGCGCGCGCAAGCTGCCAGTGCTCACGCCGCTGCTGGCGCTGCTGCTGGCCCGCGAGGGCTTGCCGGTGCTGATCCATGGCACGGCGACGGAATCGGCGCGCGTGTTGGGCTCCGAAGTGCTCAGCCTGCTGGGTGTCGCCCCCTTGAGCGACATGCGGCCACTGGCCGCCGGTGAGGTGGGCTGGGCGCCCACCGAGCTGATGTTGCCGGGCCTCAAACGCCTGTTGGATGTGCGGCGCACCGTGGGCCTGCGCAACCCCGCGCACAGCCTGGTCAAGCTCATGAACCCCTGCGCAGGACCTGCCATCGTCGTGGGCAACTACACGCACCCCGAATACGCGCTGTCCATGGCGCAGACTTTCGAGCTGACGGGCGCTCACGCCCTGCTGCTGCGCGGTACCGAAGGCGAGCCGGTGGCCGACCCCCGGCGCCAGCCGGCCATGGACGCCTTCGTGGCCGGGCAACGCCGCCTGCTCTCCCCCAAACAGGAAGGCTCCCTCGCCGTCCTGCCCGAGTTGCCCACTGAGGTGGACGCCGCGTCGACCGCCCGCTACACCCAGGCCGTGCTGGCCGGGGACTTGCCCGTGCCCACCCCGATCGCCGCACAGGTCAGGCATCTGGTGGCCCTGTCTTCACAGCTTCAGGCCCTGGAGCCCAGCCCATGACACACCCTGCATCACCGATGGGCTCCTGCACCCTGGTTGGTGCCGGCCCGGGCGACCCGGAGCTGCTCACGATCAAGGCGCTCAAGGCCATTGAAGCGGCCACCGTGCTGCTGGTCGATGACCTGGTCAGCGACGAGATCGTGGCGCTCGCCAAGCCCGGATGCCGCGTCATCTACGTGGGCAAGCGCGGTGGCTGCAAGTCCACGCCGCAGGCCTTCATTGAGAAGCTGATGATCACCGAGGTCCGCAAGGCAGAGCGTGTGGTGCGGCTCAAGGGGGGCGACCCCTTCATCTTCGGCCGTGGCGGCGAGGAGGTGGAACACCTGCGCGAAGCCGGCATCGAACCCGTGGTCGTGAACGGCATCACCTCGGGCTTGGCGGCTGTGACCTCGCTGAACCTGCCCCTGACCCACCGCGAGCATGCGCATGGCGTGGTGTTTGTCACCGGACACGCTCAGCCCGGCGACTCGGGCACAGACTGGCGCGCCCTGGCGGCCACCGCCCGCAGCGCCAAGCTGACACTCGTGATCTATATGGGCGTGAGCGGCGCGGCCCGCATCCAAGAAGAACTGCTCAGCGGCCTGCCCGCCAGCACCCCTGTGGCCGTCGTGCAAAACGCCAGCCTGCCCAGCCAGCGGCACCTGGCCACCACGCTGGCTCGTCTGGCGCAGGACATCACACAAGCCGGCATGGCCAGCCCCTCGGTGATCGTGGTGGGTGAGGTCACGGCCTGCCTGGCCCTGGCCGCGCAGCACCCGGCAGCCCAGGGCCGCGTGGCCTGAGCTTTCCACCGGCCAGGGGTGGGTGGCACCCTACACTCCCGCCACATGCATTCTTTCGATGTGGTCATCATTGGGGCAGGTGCTGCCGGCCTGTTTTGCGCCGCCCAGGCCGGCCAGCGTGGCCTGCGCGTGCTGCTGCTGGACCACAGCGAGAAGGTGGCCGAGAAAATCCGTATTTCCGGCGGCGGTCGCTGCAACTTCACCAACCGCGACACCACCCCCGCGCAGTTCCTGGGCGAGAACCCGCACTTTTGCCGCTCCGCCCTCTCACGCTACACGCCGCAGGATTTCATCGCCCTGGTGCAACAGCACGGCATTGCCTTCCATGAAAAGCACAAGGGCCAGCTGTTTTGCGACCGCTCGGCCGAAGACATCATCGGCATGCTGCTGGCGCAATGCCAGGCTGGCGGCGTAGAGCGCTGGCAGCCTTGCAAGGTGGGCGCCGTCAGCCATGGCGATGGCCACTACCGCCTGCAGACCGATCGCGGGCCGGTGGTGGCCCCGCAGCTGGTGGTGGCCACGGGGGGCCTGTCGATTCCCAAGATCGGCGCCACCGACTTCGGCTTCCGCCTGGCCCAGCAGTTCGGGCTTCGGCTGGTGACACCCCGGCCGGCCCTGGTGCCGCTGGTGTTCGAGGAGGCCGCCTGGCAGCCCTTTGCCGAACTCGCTGGACTGGCCCTGCCGGTGATGATCTCCACCCCCATGGCGGGCAAAGGCAAGGCGCGCGACATGGCTTTTGCCGAAGATCTGCTGTTCACCCACCGAGGCCTGAGCGGGCCGGCGGTGCTGCAGATCTCGAGTTTCTGGCAGGAGGATCGCCCCCTGAAGCTGAACCTGGCGCCCGAATTTGCGCGCGCCCAAGACCTGCAGGCGCACCTGCTTGAAGCCAAGGCACGCTCGCGAAAACGGGTGGCCAATGAATTGGCGCAGCTCGTGCCGACACGCCTGGCCGAGGCCTGGGCCGGGCGCGATGAGCGGCTGCAGCAGCCGATCTCTGACGTGCCGGACAAAGCCCTGGCCGCGTTGGCCGAAGGCCTGACCCGCTGGGAACTCATGCCCACGGGCACCGAGGGCTACCGCAAGGCCGAGGTCACGGCCGGTGGCGTGGACACGCGCGACTTGTCCTCCCAAACCCTGGAATCGAAGCAGCCGGGCCTGTTTTTCATTGGCGAGGTGGTCGACGTCACCGGCTGGCTGGGCGGCTACAACTTCCAGTGGGCCTGGGCCTCCGCCCATGCCTGCGCGCAGGCCCTGAGAAGCCGGGGCTGAAGCGCTGCCGGTGCTATACTCGCAGGCTTTGCTAGCAAACCCGTGCCTACAAGGAACCTGATCAGTTCCCCCGCGGCGCACCAACTGGACCCTTCAATGACCACCATTCGTGTAAAAGACAACGAACCTTTCGACGTGGCCCTGCGCCGCTTCAAGCGCACCATTGAGAAGCTCGGCCTGCTGACCGATCTGCGTGCCCGCGAGTTCTACGAGAAGCCCACGTCCGAGCGCAAGCGCAAGAAAGCCGCTGCCGTCAAGCGCAACTACAAGCGCATTCGCAGCATGCAGTTGCCCAAGAAGATGTACTGATTACACGGGCGGTCTGTTCATCCAGGCCGCCTGCTTCAGACAAGCCCGCTCGAGGACGCTCCAGCGGGCTTCTTCATTTCTGCCCCTCACCTTGGAAAGACCCCACCATGGCCCTGAAAGACCAGATCACCGACGACATGAAAACCGCCATGCGCGCCAAGGACAGCGAGCGCCTGGCCACCATCCGCCTGCTGCTGGCCGCCCTCAAGCAAAAGGAAGTCGATGAGCGGATCGAGTTGGACGACGTGGCCGTGGTGGCCGTGGTGGACAAGCTGATCAAGCAGCGCAAAGACTCGGTGGAGGCCTTCACCAAAGCGGCTCGCCAGGACCTGGCCGACAAGGAAGCCGCCGAGATTGTGGTGCTGCAGGGCTACCTGCCGGCGCGCCTGAGCACCGAGGAAGTCAAGGCCGCCGTCCAAGCCATCGTGGCCAGCCTGGGGGCCAGCGGCCCTGGCGACATGGGCAAGGTGATGGGCGCGGCCAAGGCGCAACTGGCAGGCAAGGCCGACATGGGCCAGGTGTCCGCGGCCGTGAAGGCGGCCCTGGCCGGCTGACAACGACGCACCGGCAGCTTTAGCTGCCGGCGATCTTCATGCGCTTGATCAGGATCGAGCCCACGGTCTTGGCGCCGTAGTTGTAGGTGTCGGCGCCGATGGCCTCGATCCCGAGGAACATGTCCTTGAGGTTGCCGGCGATGGTGATCTCCTCCACCGGGAAGGCAATGCGCCCCTTCTCCACCCAGTAGCCCGAGGCACCGCGCGAGTAGTCGCCGGTGACGTAGTTCACGCCCTGGCCCATCAGCTCGGTCACGAAGAGGCCGGTGCCGAGCTTGCGCAGCATGGCGTCGAGGTCGTCGCCGGGCCGGGTCTGGCGGCTGGTCAGACACAGGTTGTGGGACCCCCCAGCATTGCCCGTGGTGCGCATGCCCAGCTTGCGGGCCGAGTAGGTGCTCAGGAAGTAGCCGCCCACCACCCCGGTATCGACCACCTTGCGCGCACGCGTGACCACACCCTCTTCGTCGAAGGGGCAGCTGCCCTTGCCTTTGCGCACATGCGGGTCTTCGGTGATGTCGATGTGCGCCGGAAACACCTGCTGGCCCAGGGAGTCGAGCAGGAAGGTGCTCTTGCGGTAGAGCGAGCCACCGCTGGTGGCCTGTACATAAGCACCGAGCAGGCCTGCGGCCAGGGGCGACTCAAAGAGCACCGGACATTCGGTGGTCGCGATCTTGCGGCTATTTAGGCGCGAGAGCGCGCGCTCGGCGGCATAGCGGCCCACCGCCTGCGCGCTGGCCAGCTCGCGGGCATCGCGCATGGAGCTGTACCAGGCATCCCGCTGCATGCCAGAGCCCTTGCCGGCAATCGGTGCCACCGACAGGCTGTGGCGCGAGGAGGCATAGCCACCCCTGAAGCCGCGCGTGTGGGCGCTGAAGAAATGGCTTTGCTGCGCCGACACGCCCGCGCCTTCGCTGTTGGTGATCAGGCGGCTGGTGCCCAGAGCGGCTGCCTCGCATTGCAGGGCCAGTTGCGCCGCTTCTTCGGCGGTGACCGTCCAGGGGTGAAAGAGGTCCAGCTCCGGGTGTTCGGTGGCAATGTCTTGCGCATCAGGCAGACCGGCCGTGGGGTCGCTGGCGGTGAAGCGGGCAATGTCGTAGGCCGCCTGCACGGTCTGCTCAATGGCCGCTTGCGAGAAATCACTGGTCGAGGCATTGCCGCGCCGCTGTCCGAGGTAGACCGTGACCCCCAGCGACTTGTCGCGATTGCGCTCGACGTTCTCCAACTCACCCTTGCGCACGCTCACCGACAGGCCGCAACCCTCGGAGGCCTCGGCCCCGGCGTCGGTGGCGCCTATCTTCTTGGCGTGCGCGAGCGCGGCGTCAACGAGTTCTTCAAAAAAATCGCGGCTGTAGCTAAAACCGCTGGAAGCTGGGCTTGCGTTGTGGTTCACGTCAATCGATCTTGAGGGTGGGCAACTATGATACCGACCCTGATTGATCCACACGGGCACGCCCGTCCATTCCCCACATGCCACGCAAACCCAAAAAGGGGTACTTCGTCAAAGGCCAGTTCGTGGCCGAAGGAAGCGACCTCGACCTCGAGCTCAAGCGCGAGCTCAAGGGCGGGGCTGAAACCAGCCGCACCGACCTCAAGCGCGAGAGCGCGGAGCTGCAGGCGCTGGGCGAACAACTCCTGGACTTGCGTGCAGGCCTGTTCACGCCCCTGCCACTGCCCGACAAACTGGTGGACGCCGTGACCGAGGCCAAGCGCATCACCAACTTCGAGGGCAAACGCCGCCAGATGCAGTTCATCGGCAAGCTGATGCGCCAGCTCGACGAGGACACCCTGCAAGCCGTGCGCGATGCCCTGCAGGTGCAGCACCAGGGCAGCGCCGAGGAAGCCAGCGCCCTGCATGAGGCCGAGCAGTGGCGCGAGCGCCTGATCGGCAGCGACGATGCCCTGGGCCAGTGGCTGACCTTGCACCCCGACACCGACTCACAACAGCTTCGCGCCTTGGTGCGCCAGGCCCGCAAGGACGCCAAGCCCGAAAAGCCCGGCGAAGCCCTGCGCCACGGACGCGCCTACCGCGACATTTTTCAACTGGTGAAGGAGCAGCTCCACCATGACTGAATTCGATCCCGTGCGCATCGGCATCGTGTCGGTGAGCGACCGCGCCTCCAGCGGCGTCTACGAAGACAAAGGCCTGCCCGCGCTCAAGGAGTGGCTGGTGGCGGCGCTGTACAACCCCATCGAGTTCGTCGAGCGGCTGATCCCGGACGAGCGCGAAGGCATCAGCCAGACCCTGATCGAGCTGGTCGATGGCGGCTGCGCGCTGGTGCTGACCACCGGAGGCACCGGCCCCGCACTGCGCGATGTCACGCCCGAGGCCACACTGGCCGTGGCGCACAAGGAAATGCCGGGCTTTGGCGAGCAGATGCGTCAGATCAGCTTGAAGTTCGTGCCCACGGCCATCTTGTCGCGCCAGGTGGCGGTGATCCGTGGCCCATGCCTGATCATGAACCTGCCGGGCCAACCCAAGTCCATCAAGGAAACCCTGGAAGGCGTGCGAGACGCACAAGGCCAGAGCGTGGTGCCAGGCATTTTTGCGGCGGTGCCCTATTGCATCGACCTCATTGGCGGTCCTTATCTGGACACGCGCGAGGAGGTGTGCAAGGCCTTCAGGCCCAAGACGGCTATTCGCCCGCGGCCAGAGAGCTGAAGCCCAGGGCGCGCTTACTTGCCCATCAGCTGGTTGAGCTTGTCGGCCTCGAAGTTTTCCTTGCGCTGGGCTTCGCTGGGCACGCAATTGGCCTTGGCCTCGGAGAGCTTTTCAATGGCCTGCCAGAGCAAGGCAATCTGGTGCTCCTGCGAGGAGGCGTTGTCGATCAGGCCGCGCATGGCCTGCGACACCGGGTCGTCGTTCTGGGTCACACCGTAGGCTGAAAAGCCCATCTGGCTGGCCGCCTGTTCGCGCTTGACGTCGGCCTCGGCCTGGATGATGCGGGCCGGGTTGCCCACGGCCGTCGCCCCGGCCGGCACGGGCTTGACCACCACCGCGTTCGAGCCGATGCGCGCACCGTCGCCCACCGTGAAGCCGCCCAGCACCTGGGCCCCTGCCCCCACCACCACGTTCTGTCCCAGGGTGGGATGGCGCTTGGCGCCTTTGTAGAGCGAGGTGCCGCCCAGGGTCACGCCCTGGTAGATGGTGCAGCCGTCGCCGATCTCGGCGGTCTCGCCCACCACCACGCCCATGGCGTGGTCGAAGAAGACGCGCTCCCCAATCTTGGCGCCCGGATGGATCTCGATGCCGGTCAGAAAGCGCGAGAGGTGCGAGATGAAGCGCCCCAACCACTTCAGACCATGGTTCCAGCACCAGTGGGCAGGGCGGTGCAGGACGATGGCGTGCAGGCCCGGGTAGCAGGTCAGCACCTCCCAGGCCGTGCGGGCGGCCGGGTCGCGGTCAAGAATGCATTGGACGTCGGAACGGATGCGCGAAAGCATAGGGGCCCGAGTCTAGCTGTCCTGCCCTGGTGATGCTTGACGCGCCGCCGCGCTCATGGCGCGGGCCATGCCGCGAAGGATGTGGATCTCCTCAGGGCTCACGCGCGCGCGGTTGAAGAGCTGGTTCAGCCGCGGCATGAGCTTCTTGGGCGTGGCCGGATCCAGGAAGCCCACATCCACCAGAGCCTCTTCCAGGTGCGCCAGCATGGCCGCCACCTGGGCCGCATCGGCCTCCTCAGGCGCATGGGCATCGGTCCCCAGGGAAAAACCTCCCAGCGCCTCGCGCCAGTCGTAGGCAATGAGCTGCACCGCCGCTGCGATGTTGAGCGAACCGTAATCCGGGGCCGTGGGAATGCTCAGGCAGACATGGCTGCGGTACACGTCCTCGTTGCGCATGCCAAAGCGCTCGGATCCGAACAGGAAGGCCACGCCTCCCGGCGCCGGCTGGCCCGGCGCCAGCAGTTGCGCAAAATGCACGCGCGGTGCCCGGGTGGGCGGGCCAAAATCGCGCGGGGTCATGGCGGTGGCGCAGACGTGGCTCATGCCCTCCAGGGCCTCGTCGAGTGTGGCCACCACCCGGGCACGTTCGAGCACGTCGGTGGCACCGCTGGCGCGGTCGATGGCCTCGGACCGGCTCAGCACATCATCCCAGCGCGGCGCCACCAGCACCAGGTCCTCAAATCCCATCACTTTCATGGCCCGTGCCACCGCTCCCACGTTGCCCGCGTGGCTGGTGTGAATCAGGACAAAGCGGGTGCGCATGGTGTGGGGCGGCGATAGGGCGAAGGAAAGAGTCCATTGTCCCCCCTGCACCGGCCCCTGGGGTCTGGCCCGTCCGGAGCCCGTAAAATCGCGCGATTGCTCTGCCCGCCGGTTGCCGGCCCGGCAGCCCTGCCGCTCTTTACTCAGCTCCAATGTCCAGCACTCTCCACCCCATGCTCAACGTGGCCATCAAGGCTGCGCGCGCCGCCGGCGCCATCATCAACCGGGCCGCGCTCGACGTGGAAGCCGTTCGCGTATCGGCCAAGCAGACGAACGATTTCGTCACCGAAATCGACCATGCCGCCGAGAACGTGATCATTGAGACCCTGCTGACCGCCTACCCAGGCCACGGCATCCTGGCCGAAGAATCGGGCAGCGAGCACGGCGCCCGAGATTCAGAGTTTCAGTGGATCATCGACCCGCTGGACGGCACCACCAACTTCATTCACGGCTTTCCTGTCTACTGCGTGAGCATCGCCCTGAGCGTGCGCGGCCGCGTGGAGCAAGCCGTGGTCTATGACCCGACGCGCAACGACCTGTTCTGCGCCACCCGGGGCCGGGGCGCCTACCTCAATGACAAGCGCATCCGCGTGGCCAAGAGGAGTCGCCTGCAGGACTGCCTGCTGTCCACCGGCTTCCCCTACCGCCCCGGCGACAAGCTGCGCACTTACCTGAGCCTCCTGGGTGAGGTGATGAGCCAGTGCGCGGGCGTGCGCCGCCCGGGTGCCGCCGCACTGGACCTGGCCTATGTGGCCGCGGGCTACACCGACGGCTTCTTCGAAACCGGCCTCAAACCCTGGGACGTGGCCGCCGGCTCCTTGCTGGTGACCGAGGCCGGCGGCCTGGTGGGCAACTTCACAGGCGATGCCGACTTCATGGACCAGGGCGAATGTGTGGCAGGCAACCCACGCATTTACGCCCAGTTGGTCAGCACCCTCAGCAAGTACAGCAAGTTCGCGGGCGTGGCCGACAAGATGCAGGTGCATGACAAGCTGCAGGACGAGGCGTCCAGCGCCCCGGCGGCAGGAACCAGCCCAGCCGCCGCAAAGCCCTTGCTCAAGGCCCGCAAGCTCAAATCGCCAGCCCTGCCGGCCGACAAAGCTGGCAAGCCCGACCCCCGACAAGCCCCTTTTTGAGTCCACTGCCCTGCGGCGGGTCCGAACGCTGAACCAATCAGCCTTCGCCCTGGCCGAGGTCTCTGCCCAGGCCCGCCGCACCATCCACCTGCGACCCTGTGACCACTTCCAACGGTAAATCCCGCACGGACAAGCCCGAGGCCCTGGCCTCAGCCGCTGCCTTGCCAGCCCAGGGCGACAAGGGTCATACACCCATGATGGCGCAGTACCTGGCCATCAAGAAGGACTTCCCCGACACCCTGCTGTTCTACCGCATGGGGGATTTCTACGAGCTGTTCCACGCCGATGCCGAGAAGGCTGCTGAGCTGCTGGACATCACCTTGACCACCCGGGGCCAGTCAGGCGGCGAAGCCATCCGGATGGCGGGCGTGCCCTACCACTCGGCCGAAGGGTATCTGGCCAAGCTGATCAAGCTGGGCGAGTCGGTCGCCATCTGCGAGCAGGTGGGCGAGGTGGGCGCAGGCAAAGGGCCGGTGGAACGCAAGGTGGTGCGCGTGGTCACCCCCGGCACCGTGACCGATGCCGAGCTGCTCAGCGACAAGTCTGAGTCTCTGCTGCTGGCCGTGCACCAAGGCACGCGCAACCAATGCGGTCTGGCCTGGCTGAGCGTGACCCAGGGCGCGCTCTACCTGGCCGAATGCGACAGCGACGAGCTGGGCGCCTGGCTGGCGAGCGTCTCCCCCAGCGAGCTGGTGTGCAGCGTGGACCTCACCCCCGCCTTCGAAGCCCGCCTGCGCAAGGACAGCAGCAGCCTGCCCTCAGGTGCCTGCACGGTCACGGCCCGGCCGGCCTGGCAGTTTGACGCGGCGCTGGGCGAGCGGCGCCTGCTCGATCAGCTCAAGGCCGCCTCGCTCATGGCCTGGCAGGCCGAGCAGTTGCCGCTGGCCCACGCCGCGGCCAGCGCGCTGCTGGGCTATGCCGAGCACACCCAGGGCCGGGCGCTCACCCACCTGCACAGCCTGCAGGTGGTGCGCTCGGGCGAACTGATTGAGCTGCCCCTGAGCACGCGGCGCAACCTGGAACTCACGCAGACGCTGCGGGGCGAAGACGCCCCCACCCTGTTCTCGCTGCTGGACACCTGCGTCACCGGCATGGGCAGCCGCCTGCTCCGGCACTGGATGCTCACGCCCCGGCGCGAGCGCAGCCAGGCACAGGCACGCCTGGAGGGCATCGCCACCCTGCGCGAGGGCCTGTTTGCCCACCTGCGCAGCCAGCTCAAGGGCAGCACCGACGTGGAGCGCGTCACTGCCCGCGTGGCGCTGCGCCAGGTGCGCCCGCGCGAGCTGGTGGCCCTGCGCCACAGCCTGGAGCGTGCCCTCTTGCTGCGCGAGCTGCTCGGACGCGCCCCCCTCGGCCCCCACCTGCTGACCGAACTGCTGGAAGATCTGCAGCCCCCGCCTGCTTGCGCTGAGCTGCTGGAGCGCGCCCTGCTGGACGAGCCGGCTGCGCTGGTGCGCGATGGCGGCGTGATGCGCGATGGCTGGGACGCCGAACTCGACGAACTGCGCGCCATCCAGACCAACTGCGACGGCTTCCTGCTGGAGCTGGAAGCGCGCGAGAAGGCGCGCACCGGCATTGCCAACCTGCGGGTGCAGTTCAACCGCGTGCACGGCTTCTACATCGAGGTCAGCCAGGGCCAGGCTGACAAGGTGCCGGAGGACTACCGGCGCCGGCAGACGCTCAAGAACGCCGAGCGCTTCATCACCCCCGAGCTCAAAGCCTTTGAAGACAAGGCGCTGTCGGCGCAGGAGCGGGCCCTGGCGCGCGAAAAAATCCTCTTCGAGCAGCTGCTCGACGAACTGCAGGCCTTCGTGCCCGCCCTCACCCGGGTGGCGCGCGCCATGGCCACGCTGGATGCCCTGTCGACCCTGGCCGAACGATCGCTCACCCTGAATTGGTGCGCCCCGGTATTCGTGCGCGAGCCCTGCATCGAGATTCAGCAGGGCCGCCATCCCGTGGTTGAGGCCCGGCTGGCCGAACAGGGCTCGGGCGGCTTCATTGCCAACGACTGCCTGCTCGGCGGCAAGACCCGCATGCAGGTGATCACCGGCCCCAACATGGGCGGCAAGTCGACCTACATGCGCCAAGTGGCATTGATCGTGCTTATGGCCAGCATGGGCTCCTACGTTCCTGCTCAGGCCTGCCGCCTCGGCCCCATCGATGCCATCCACACCCGCATCGGCTCGGCCGACGACCTGGCCAACGCGCAGTCCACCTTCATGCTGGAGATGACCGAGGCCGCGCAGATCCTGCACGCAGCCACGCCGCATTCGCTGGTGCTCATGGACGAAATCGGCCGCGGCACCTCCACCTTCGATGGCCTGGCGCTGGCCGGTGGCATCGCCTCGCACCTGCACAACAAGGTGCAGGCCTTCACCCTGTTTGCCACGCACTATTTCGAGCTGACGGAGTTTCCCGCCCGGCACCATGCGGCGGTGAACGTGCACGTGAGCGCGGTGGAGTCGGGTGCGGACATCGTGTTCATGCACCACATCGAGCCTGGCCCGGCCAGCCGCAGCTATGGCATCGCGGTGGCGCGCCTGGCCGGCGTGCCCGGCGCGGTGGTGCAGCATGCACGCCATGCCCTGCAGGCGCTGGAGCAGTCGCAAAGCCAGGCCCAGGCCCAGGTCGACCTCTTTGCGCCGCCGCCGGCCGCCGCCAGCCCCGAACCCAGCGCCGCAGACCAGGCCCTGGCCCAGATCGACCCGGACACCCTCAGCCCCCGCGAGGCCCTGGACGCCCTTTACCAACTCAAAAAAGTGGCCGCCACCGGTGGCCCCAGCTCACGCACATGACCTACTGCGTTGCCATCAAGCTCAATGCCGGCCTGGTGTTCCTCTCGGACTCGCGCACCAACGCGGGGCTGGACCACATCTCCACCTTCCGCAAGATGATCGTCTACGAGCGCCCGGACGACCGCTTCATGGTGCTGCTGTCGGCGGGCAATCTGTCGATCTCGCAGTCGGTGCGTGAGATCCTGCAGGTGGAAAAGCTGCAGGACCCGGACAGCGACGAACCCTTGACCATCTGGAACGCCAAAAGCATGTTCGACGCCGCCCGCGTGCTGGGCTCGGCGGTGCGGCGTGTGCACGAGCGCGATGCCCGGGCACTCAAGAGTTCGGATGTCGATTTCAACGTCTCGCTGATCTTTGGTGGCCAGATCAAGGGCGAGGGCATGCGCCTGTTTCAGATGTACTCGGCGGGCAACTTCATCGAGGCCACCCCCGAGACGCCCTACTTCCAGGTCGGCGAGTCCAAGTACGGCAAGCCCGTGCTGGACCGGGTGATCACCCCGGCCACCCCCCTGGAAGAAGCCGCCAAGTGCGCCCTGGTGTCCATGGACTCGACCATGAAGTCCAACCTCTCGGTGGGCTTCCCGCTGGACCTGGTGGTCTATGAGAACAACCGCCTGCAGAGCGACAAGCTGGTGTGCATCGACCAGAACAACCCCTACTACCGCATGATGCACAACAGCTGGGGACAGCGGCTGCGCGAGGTGTTTGACAGCATCGAAGACCCCGTGTGGGACGACGCCCACACCGACACGCCACTGAAAATGCCGGCCGATCGCCTGGGCGAGCTCAAGAAGATCAGCAACCCGAACGAAAAGTTGATCTGACGGTGTCTGCGGCGCCCCGTCCCCTGCTGGTCTTCTCGCACGGCAACAGCTTTCCTGCCAGCACCTACGGTGTGATGCTGGAGGCCCTGCGCCAGCGCGGCTTTGCGGTGGCGGCCATCGAGAAATTCGGCCACGACCCGCGCTACCCGGTCACCAGCAACTGGCCGCACCTGGTGCAGCAACTGGCCGACTTTGCCTCGGGCCAGGTGCACACCAACGCTCAGGGCGTGTGCCTGGTGGGCCATTCACTGGGCGGTTTTCTCAGCCTCATGTGCGCAGCCCAGCACCCCCGCCTGGGCGGCCAGCCGGTGCGTGGCGTGGTCATGCTCGACTCGCCCCTGGTGGGTGGCTGGAAGGCTGCGGCACTGAGCGTGGCCAAGCGCTCAAGGCTGGTGGGCTCGGTCTCGCCCGGCGCAGTGAGCCGCCGGCGCAAAGAGGCCTGGCGCGACCTGGCTGAGGTCGAGGCCCACTTTCAGGGCAAAAAGGTGTTCGCCAGCTGGGATGCGCGCGTGCTGCACGACTACATCACGCAGGGCACACGGGAGGCCGGGCCCGAGGACCTGCGGCATGCGGGCCAGCGCGTGCTCAGCTTCGACCGCGAGGTGGAGACCGCCATCTACAACACCCTGCCGCACCACCTGGAAGGGCTGCTGCGGCGCCATCCGCTGCGCTGCCCGGCCAGCTACATCGGCGCCACACACTCACTTGAAATGCGTCAGGTGGGCATGGCACTGACGCAACGCATCACCCAGGGCCGGGTGATGATGCTCGACGGCAGCCACCTCTTTCCCATGGAGCGGCCCGAGGTCGCCGCCGCGGCCATCGAAGCCAGCGTGCTGAACCTGCTCAGCCTCAAAGGCTGAGCGCTTTACGCCGCCCAGCTGACCCAGCCCATGTGGGCAGTGAGCAGCACCAGCAGGCCAAAGGCAATGCGGTACCAGGCAAAAGGCACGAAGCTGTGCGTGGCCACATAGCGCAGCAGCCAGCGGATGCACAGCCAGGCACTGACAAAGGCGAAGAACAGGCCCACAGCGAACATCGGCAGGTCAGACCAGGCCAGCAATGCCCGGTCCTTGTAGAGGCTGTAGACCCCGGCGCCGATCAGCGTGGGAATGGCCAGGTAGAACGAAAAATCGGTGGCCGCCCGGCGCGACAGGCCCAAGAACATGCCCCCGATGATGGTGGCACCGCTGCGGCTGGTGCCCGGCACCATGGCCAGGCACTGGATCAGGCCCAGCTTGAAGGCGTCGGACAGGGCCAGGTCGTCCACCGAATCCACGCGCACCACGCCCCCGGCCTGCCGGTGGCGGGCCTCGGCCCAGAGAATGATGAAGCCACCCACAATGAAACTGCTGGCCACCACCACCGGCGTGAACAGGTGGGCCTTGATGGCCTTGCCCAGCAGCAGACCCACCACCACCGCAGGAATGAAGGCCACCAGCACGTTCAGCGTAAAGCGGCGCGCCTGCGCCTGACTGGGCAGCGCGACCAGTGTCTCGCGCAGGCGTTGCCAGTAGACCAAGATGACCGCGAAGATGGCACCGGTCTGGATGGCGATGTCGAAGACCTTGGCCCGCTCGTCATCAAAGCCCAGCAGGGCCCCGGCCAGGATGAGGTGGCCGGTGGAGGAAATCGGCAGGAATTCAGTCAGGCCTTCGACCACGCCCATGAGGGCGGCCTTGATGAGCAATTCAGTGTCCACGCAGGCTTTCGGATAAAGGCCGCATTATCGGTGAGCCCTGGGCGGACTCGAAGGCGCACTGAGGGGCGGCGCGAGAGGGCGTTGACCAAGCGACGACTAAAATCAACGCATGAGTTCCAAGCCCCATGCGGTCGCCAGCGCCCCCACCTCCCCAGAAAAAGAAACGGTCAAGGCCAGCCACTTCCTGCGCCAGATCATCGAAAAAGACCTGGCCGAGGGCACCTATGCCTCGCGCCGCTGGGCCGGCAGTCCCGGCGATGCCGCCCACCACCAGGCCGCTCCACTGGACAGTGCGCGCGTGCGCCTGCGCTTTCCGCCCGAGCCCAACGGCTACCTGCACGTGGGCCATGCCAAGAGCATCTGCCTGAACTTCGGCCTGGCCCGCGACTACGGTGGTGTGTGCCACCTGCGCTTTGACGACACCAACCCTGAAAAAGAAGACCAGGAGTACGTCCGCTCCATCATCGACGCGGTGAAGTGGCTGGGCTTTTCCTGGGAAGCCGGCGGCAGCGCCCACCTCTACCAGGCCAGCGACTACTTCGGCTTTATGTACCGGGCCGCCGAGTACCTGATCGAGGCAGGCCTGGCCTATGTGGACGAACAGACCCCGGAGCAGATGCGCGCCAACCGCGGCGACTTCGGCAAGCCGGGTGTCGACAGCCCCTTTCGCAGCCGCAGCCCAGCCGAAAACCTGGCGCGCTTTCGCCAAATGCGGGGCGGCGAACTCGCCGACGGCGCCGCCGTGCTGCGCGCCAAGATCGACATGGCCTCGCCCAACATCAACCTGCGCGACCCGGCCATCTACCGCATCCGCCGGGCCACACACCACCACACCGGTGACCAGTGGTGCATCTACCCGATGTACACCTTCGCCCACCCCATCGAAGATGCGCTCGAGCAGATCACGCACAGCATCTGCACGCTGGAATTTGAAGATCAACGCCCCTTCTATGACTGGCTTTTAGACCACCTCGTGACAGGCGGGCTGATCCCGGCCCCCCACCCGCGCCAGTACGAATTTGCCCGTCTGAACCTGACCTACGTGCTCACCAGCAAGCGCAAGCTCGCCCAGCTGGTGAGCGAGGGCAAGGTCAGCGGCTGGGACGACCCGCGCATGCCCACCATCGTGGGCCTGCGCCGCCGGGGCTACACGCCCGAGGCCCTGCAACTCTTCGCCGAGCGCATTGGCGTGACCAAGAGCGACAGCTGGATCGACTACAGCACCCTTGAAGGCTGCCTGCGCGAGACCCTGGACACCTCGGCTGCGCGCGCCATGGCCGTGCTCGACCCTGTCAAGCTCGTGCTCTCCAACTGGGACGAGCTCATGGGTGCGGGCCACCTGGAGGACTGCGCCGCGCCAGTGCACCCGCACGCGCCCGAACGCGGCACACGCCGCTTCCGGATGGGCCGCGAGGTCTGGATCGAGCGCAGCGACTACGAGGACACCCCGCCCAAGGGCTTCTTCCGACTGTTCCCGGGCAACAAGGTGCGCCTGAAGTACGGCTACGTCATCGAATGCACGGGCGCCCTGCGCGACGCCCAGGGCCAGCTCACCGAGGTGCAGGCCCGGCTCATCCCGGACACCAAGAGCGGCACGCCAGGGGCCGACAGCGTCAAGGTCAAGGGCGTGATCACCTGGGTGGGGGTCAGCGACGGCCTGCCGGCCGAGGTGCGCCTGTATGACCGGCTGTTTGCCGTGCCCCAGCCGGGGGCGGGCGAAAAAGACTTCCTGGACGAGCTCAACCCGGCCAGCATGCAAGTGCGGCAGGCCTACGTGGAGCCTTCACTGGGCGCACAAGGTGTGATCGCCGCGCAGGCTGATGACAAATTCCAGTTCGAGCGCCACGGCTACTTCGTGGCCGACCGAGTGGACCACCGCAGCGACCATCTCGTGTTCAACCTGGCAGTGGGCCTGAAAGACTCCTGGGCGAAGTAAGGCCTGTAGGACCCATGAGGGCCCACTAAAGCCTCAGCCGGGTTCTTGGGCTGACATGGTCTGCGCCGTGCCGCGCCAGCATCGAAAGGCCAGCCAGGTGGCCACCACGCTGGTGAGCACCGACACCCAGAACACGCTGGACAGGCCCCAACGGCTGCTCAACCAGCCCCCCGCCACACCGCCCAGCAGCCCCGGCACGCCGTAGGCAACCACGGTGTAAAGCGCCTGCCCCCGCCCGCGCAGGGACCCCGAAAAATGCTGGGACAGCAGGGCAATGCACACGGTGTGGTGCGTGGCAAAGGTGAAGGCGTGCAGGCACTGGGCCAGCACCAGCACCCAGAGCTGCTCGGCGGCCCCGGCCGTCAGGACCATGCGCAGCACCATCAGGGCCGAGCACACCATGAGCCAGCCCGGCAGGCTCCAGCGCGGCAACCAGCGCGATTGGGTGACGAACCAGGCAATCTCCACCAGCACCGACAAGGCCCACAAGAGGCCAATCATGGTCTTGCTGTAACCCAATTCGTCCAGGTACAGCGAAAAGAACACATAGATGCCGATGTGCGAGAGCACATGACAGAAAGCCGCGCCAAAAAAGAGCCGCACCGGGCGCTGGCGCAGCACCGGCCACACACTCTGGCGCGGGGTGTGCGCCTCCACGGGTTCCTTCACGTTGGGCAGGCACCAGGCGCTCACGGTCACGGCCAGGATGGTGAGCAAGGTCCAGGCAGGGAAATGCCGCATGCCCTGCTGCTCGAACCAGGCGCCAGCGGCCATCACCGTCACCAAAAAGCCGGCCGAGCCAAACACCCGCACCCGGCCATAGCGCTTGGCATCGAAGACGCCACCGCGGCTGACCAGGTGGGCCATGGCCGCCTCGCTCATGGGCATCATGGCGCTGGTGTGGCTGAACATCACCAGCAGCACCACAAAGAGCCAGGCCACGCCGCCGTCGAACCACAGCCCCAGCGAGGCCACCAAGGCGGCCGTGGCGCCATAGCGCAGCAGCTTGATGCGCTCGCCCGTGTGGTCGCTCAGCCAGCCCCAGCCGTAGGGTGCAAACAGGCGTGTGGCCGATTGCAGCGACACCAGCAGGCTGATGGTCACCAGGCTCAGACCCATGTCCTTGAGCCACAGCGGCAGGTAGGGATTGAAAAAACCGATGTGCGCGAAGTAACTGGCGGACAGGGCCGCAAACGGCACCAGCTGGCGGGCCGGGGCCATGGAGGGACTGGCGCTCAACGCACAGCCGCCCCGGCGATGCGCGGCGTGTCCACGCGCACGTCAGCGCACTGGGCGCGGTGCTGCAGCACATGCTCCATCACCACCAGGGCCAGCATGGCCTCGGCGATAGGCGTGGCGCGGATACCCACACAGGGGTCATGCCGGCCTTTGGTGACCACCTCGATGGGCTGGCCCGCACGGTCGATAGAGGGCCGGGGCGTGATGATGGAGCTGGTGGGCTTGATGGCAATGCTCACCTCCAGGTCCTGCCCGGTGCTGATGCCACCGAGCACGCCGCCGGCGTGGTTGGAGGCAAAGCCCTGGGGGGTCAGCGCATCGCCGTGCACGGTGCCACGCTGGGCCACGCTGTCGAACCCCGAACCGATCTCCACGCCCTTGACGGCGTTGATACCCATCATGGCGTAGGCGATGTCGGCATCGAGCTTGTCATACAGCGGCTGGCCCAGGCCCACCGGCATGCCGGTGGCCACCACGCGCAGGCGGGCGCCGCAGGAGTCACCTGCCTTGCGCAGCGCATCCATGTAGGCCTCCAAGGCGCTGACATCGGCCACGGGCGCAAAGAAAGGGTTGTGGGGCACATGGTCCCAGGACTCGAAGGCAATGGGCATCTCGCCCACCTGGGTCATGCAGCCTTTGAACTCGATGCCGTGCTGCGCGCGAAGCCACTTTTTGGCCACAGCGCCGGCGGCCACCATGGGCGCGGTCATGCGGGCCGAGGAGCGGCCGCCGCCGCGCGGGTCGCGCAGGCCGTACTTCTGGGTGTAGGTGTAGTCGGCATGGCCCGGGCGGAAGGTGTCCAGGATGTTGCCGTAGTCCTTGCTGCGCTGGTCGGTGTTGCGGATCAGCAAGGCAATGGGGGTGCCGGTGGTCTTGCCCTCGTAGACGCCGGAGAGGATCTCCACGGCATCGGGCTCATTGCGTTGGGTGACATGGCGGCTGGTGCCGGGGCGGCGGCGGTCCAGGTCGGCCTGCATGTCGGCCTCGGTGAGTTCCAGGCCAGGGGGGCAACCGTCGATCACGCAGCCAATGGCCGGGCCGTGGGATTCGCCGAAGTTGGTGACCGCGAAAAGGTGTCCGAAGGTGTTGCCGCTCATGGGGCTGATTATCCCCGACCGGCCGGGCGGCCAGGCCGTCAGCCGAGCTTGACGTCGGCCTCGTCGGCCGAAGGCCAGTCGCGGATATAGGCCTTGAGCATTTTGTTCTCGAAGTTTTGGCTGTCGACCACGGCCTTGGCCACGTCGTAGAAGCTGATCACGCCCATGAGCGTGCGCTGGTCCAGCACCGGCATGTAGCGCGCATGGCGCTCGAGCATCATGCGGCGCACCTCGTCGAGTTCGGTCTCGGCGGTGCAGGTGAGCGGGTGGTCGTCCATGGCGGTGCGCACCAGGGTCTCGCCGATGGCGCCGCCGTTCTTGACGATGCAGGCCATCACCTCGCGGAAGGTCAGCATGCCCACCAGGTCGCCATGGGCCATCACGACCAGGGAGCCGATGTCCTTGTCGGCCATGATCTGCACCGCATTGGCCAGGGGCTCGTCGGGCTGGACCGTGAACAAGGTGCCGCCCTTGACGCGCAGGATGTCTGAAACCTTCATGGCACTCCTCCTTGGATTTTTTTCAACTGCGGCGGGCCGCGCGAGCGGCCTTCGCGTTTTCCCGCCCTCTGAGGGGCGCGGTGTGACATGCAATATAGCCCACATTTCCCAGGGCGAAAAGCACGAAAGCACAGCACAAGCGCAGAGCACCTCCTGGGTGTTCAAGTCCAGCGAACAGGCGGCCAGACCGCACTGCACCTGGCCATCCGCCGCTTCTTGGGCGCCTGACTCAGAGCACCGCGCCCAGGGGCGTTCGCTCCCAGGCTGCGCTGTGCCAGAGGCGCTCGGTGGATTCGTTTTTCTCCAGCAGCAGCTCGGTCGCCAGAGGCGCCAGCATGGTGCTTTCAGGCTCGGCCAGCAGCACAAACACGGGCTCGGTGTCGGTGGTTTGCGTGGCCAGCTGGCCGACCCAGTGCAGGTCTACCAGCACGCGCAGCACACTGTCTATCTGCAGGTGGTCGGTGCGCAGGCGCTCGGCCACCGTCGATGCAAGTAGCCCACGATCGTGCGTCGAGCGTGCCTGCTTGAGCTGGCGCAGGACATCCAGCGCCAGCTCGAAAGCAAAACCTGGCCCTGTGCCGCGCCGGCGCACACCCAGCAAGAGGCTGGGCAGGTAGGCGGTGATCACCGCACCCGAGAGCACGATCATCCAGGCCATGTAGATCCACACGAGCAGGATGGGCACGGTGGCAAAGGCACCGTAGACCACCGAGTAGGTGGGAACCGATTGAAGGTAGAGCGTGAGGATTTTTTTGGCCACCGCCATGCCCACGGCCACGAAGAGCCCGCCCACCCAGGCATGCGACCACTTCACGTAGGTATTGGGCATGTAGCGGTAGAGCGCCGCCATCGCACCCGAAAGCATCAAAAATTCCAGGAGGTCGATGAAGAACTGAACCAGGTTCGACGGCGCCCCGCCGCCGCCTCGCACCAGGGGCAGCACGTAAGAGGTGGCCGCCAGGCTGCCGGCCAGCAGCAAGGGCCCCAGGGTGACAGCGGCCCAGTAAATCAGCAGGCGCTGTGTCAGGGGCCGGGGCTGGCGCACGCGCCAGATTGCGTTGAGCGTGCGGTCGATGGTGAACACCAGGGCGACCGCCGTGACCGCCAGCACGGCCAAGCCCACCACCCCCAGGCGATTGGCCTGGCGGGTGAACTGCGTGAGGTAGCCCAGCACCTGGCGCGCAATGTTCTCGGGGATGAGGCTCTCCACCAGCCAGGCCTGCAGCAAAACCTGCAGCTTGGCGAACATGGGAAAGGCCGTGAAGATGGCCAGGGCCACCGTGAAAAAAGGCACCAGCGCGATGGAGGTGGTGAAGGTCAGGCTGCTGGCGGCCAGGCCCATCCGGTCCTCCCGAAAGCGCTGGCGCAGGGTGATGGCCGTGTCGCGCCAGGGAAAGCGCGACAAGTCCTCGAACCACTGCTGAACATTCATGGCCGGTATCATGCCATCCCCATGAACCACCGCAGCCACATCGATCTCACGCGCCTGCTGGCGCTAACCAGCCTGACGGGTCTGATCATCCTCGGGCTTGCCTGGGAGATGTGGCTCGCCCCCATCCGCCCCGGCGGATCACTGCTGGCCCTGAAGGTGCTGCCGCTGTGCATACCACTGGGTGGTTTCCTGAAGAACAAGCTCTACACCTACCGCTGGGTCAGCCTGATGGTGTGGCTGTACTTCATGGAAGGCGCCGTTAGGGCCTGGAGCGACAAACCACCAGGCAATGTGCTGGCCCTGATTGAAGTATTCCTGTGCCTGGTGCTCTTCACCGCCTGCGCGATGCATGTGCGGATTCGGCTCAAGCAAGCAGCCCAATCACCCGATACACCCGCCTGAAAGACCGCTCCATGTCCCACACCGCCTTGCTGCAGCAACTGACCGCCATCTGCGGTCCGGCGAATGTGCTGACCGAGGGTGACCTCAGCGCCTGGGAGGCCGACTGGCGCAAACGCGCACGCGGCAAGGCCCTGGCCGTGGTGCGCCCCGGCACCACCGAGGAAGTGGCGCAGGTGGTGAAGGCCTGCGCCCAGGCGGGCACCTCGCTCGTGCCCCAGGGCGGCAACACGGGCCTGGTGGTCGGCTCCGTGCCCGACGACAGCGGCACCCAGGTGGTGCTGAGCCTGCAGCGCATGAACCGGGTGCGCGGCCTGGATGCCGCCAACCTCACGCTCACGGCCGAGGCCGGCTGCATCCTGCAGACCCTGCAGGAGACCGCTCGCCAGCAAGGCCTGCTCTTTCCCCTGAGTCTGGCGGCCGAAGGCAGTTGCACCATTGGTGGCAACCTGGCCACCAATGCCGGCGGCACCCAGGTGCTGCGCTATGGCAATGCGCGCGAGCTCTGCCTGGGCCTGGAGGTGGTGACGGCGCAGGGCGAGGTGTGGGAGGGCTTGTCGGGCCTGCGCAAGGACAACACCGGCTACGACCTGCGCGATCTGTTCATTGGCAGCGAGGGCACGCTGGGCGTTATCACCGCGGCCACGCTCAAGCTGCATCCCCTGCCGTCCGCGCGCCTGACGGCCTGGGCAGCCGTGCCCGGCATGGACGAGGCCGTGGCCCTGCTGGGTCTGGCGCAGCGTGAGCTCAGCGCCTCGCTCACGGGCTTTGAGGTGATGGGGCAGTTCGCCCTGAGTCTGGTGGCCAAGCACTTCCCCCAGCAGCGGGTGCCCTTCCACGAAGCCACACCCTATTGCGTGTTGCTGGAGAACTCCGACCATGAATCGGCCGAGCATGCGCGCGCCATGTTCGAGCGCCTGCTGGAAAAAGCCCTGGAAGAGGGCCTGGTGACGGACGCCGTGGTGGCCGAGAACATCGCCCAGGCCCAGCAGCTCTGGCATGTGCGCGAGAGCATTCCGCTGGCGCAGGCTGAAGAAGGCCTGAACATCAAGCACGACATCTCGGTGCCCATCTCGGCCATTCCGCAGTTTGTGCGCGAAACCGACGCCCTGCTGGCGCGCGACATCCCCGGCGTGCGACTGGTCAATTTCGGGCACCTGGGCGATGGCAACCTGCACTACAACGTGCAGGCGCCCGCCGGTGGCGACGCCCGGCAATTCCTGCTCACCCAGGAGGCAAAGGTCAATGACCTGGTCTATGAGGCAGTGCGCCGCTTCGGTGGCTCCATCTCCGCCGAGCATGGGGTGGGCAGCCTCAAGGCCGGTGAACTGGTGCATCACAAGTCGCCCGTGGCCCTGAGCATGATGCATGCCATCAAGCAGGCCCTGGACCCGCAGAACATCCTCAACCCCGGCCGGGTGCTTCTGCGCTGAGCCCCTCCCCCCGGCCACCGCCCGGCCGCAGCGGGGCAGGCACCTACAATGGATTGAGCCTTCTTTCCCGCCCTCTACGCCGCCATGTCCACGCCCTCCCAATACGAAGATTTCATGCGCCACGTGAACACCCACGGCGTGTTCAAGGCCGACCGCACGGGCACGGGCACCAAGAGCGTGTTCGGCCACCAGATGCGTTTTGACCTGCGGCAGGGCTTTCCGCTGGTGACCACCAAGAAGGTGCACCTCAAGTCCATCATCCATGAGCTGCTCTGGTTCCTGCAGGGCTCGAGCAACAACAACTGGCTCAAGGAACGCGGCGTGACCATCTGGGACGAATGGGCCCGCGAAGACGGCGACCTGGGGCCGGTGTACGGGGTGCAATGGCGCAGCTGGCCCACCCCAGACGGCGGCCACATTGACCAAATTGCCGAGGTCATCAAGACCCTCAAAACCAATCCCGATTCCCGCCGCATCATCGTGAGCGCCTGGAACGTGGCCGAGCTCTCCAAGATGGCGCTCATGCCCTGCCATGCCTTCTTCCAGTTTTATGTGGCGCCCGGCCAGGACGGCCGGCCCGGCCAATTGAGCTGCCAGCTCTACCAGCGCAGCGCCGACATCTTCTTGGGCGTGCCCTTCAACATTGCAAGCTACGCCCTGCTCACGCACATGGTGGCCCAGCAGTGCGACTTGGAGGTGGGCGACTTCATCTGGACCGGCGGCGACTGCCACATTTACGCCAACCACCAAGAGCAGGTAGACCTGCAGCTCTCCCGCGCACCCCTTCCCTACCCGCGCCTGGCGATCAAGCGCCGCCCGCCCAGCATCTTCGACTACGAGTTCGACGACTTCGAGGTGCTGGGCTACGAGCACCACCCGGCCATCAAGGCGCCCGTAGCGGTCTGAGCCTGTCCAGCCACCCGCCTGCGATGCCGCGCATCAACCTCATTTACGCCCGCGCTGCCAACGGCGTGATCGGCAAAGACAATGCTATGCCCTGGCACCTGCCCGAGGACCTGGCGCACTTCAAGCAACTCACCCAAGGCTGGCCCGTCATCATGGGCCGCAAGACCTGGGATTCCCTGCCTCCGCGCTTTCGCCCCCTGCCCGGCCGGCGCAACGTGGTGCTCACGCGCCAAAACGAGTGGGCCGCTGCAGGGGCTGAGCGCGCCGCCAACTTGGCTGAGGCCATCGCGCTGTGCGCCGACGCGCAAGAAATCTGGGTGATGGGCGGCGCCGAGATCTACGCGCAGGCCGAGCCCATGGCCAGCCGCATTGAACTCACTGAAATCGACCGCGCCTACGAAGGCGACGCCTACGCCCCCACCCTGGGGCCAGGTTGGCGAGAAAGCGCGCGGCAATCGGGCACCTCCGCCCAGGGCCTGGCCTACAGCTTCGTGACCCTGGTGCGCGAGACGCTGTAAGGCTGCGCAGCCGAACTTTTCAAGGCCTGAGGCCTTGCAGACTTAGACCTTCCCGAGCGCCTGCAGAATCTTTTGCGGCGTGAGTGGCTGCGACCAGCACTGCGCCTTGAAGGGCGACAGGGCATCGTTGATCGCGTTCATCACAGCTGCGGGCGCCCCTGCCGTGCCGGCCTCGCCCGCGCCCTTGGCGCCAAGCTGCGAGCTGCGAGTGGGCGTCTGCACGTGGGCGACTTCGATGTCGGGCATTTCGCCGCTCATCGGCACCAGGTAGTCGGCCATGCTGGCGTTGATCATGAGGCCGCGGTCGTCGTAGAGGCACTCCTCGAGCATCGCACCACCAATGCCCTGAACGATGGCGCCTCGAATCTGTTCGTCCACCAGCTTGGGGTTGATGACGCGGCCGCAGTCTTCCACCGCCCAGTGCTTGAGCAACTTGACGAAGCCCGTGTCGGGATCGACCTCCACATACGAGGCCTGCACGCCATTGGTGAAGATGAAGGGGTAGTCGCGCTGGGCGTAGTGGCGTGTCACCATCAGCTCCGGCGTGAAATCGTTGGGGAGTGTGTCCGATCGGAAATAGGCAATGCGCCCCAGCTCGGTAAAGTCAAGCGCAGGCTCCAGGGTCTTGGCATCCACCACCTTGCCACGGCGGATGGTCAACTCGGCCGCATCGCGCTTGAGGATGACTGCAGCGGTCTTCACGATGTTGGCGCGCAGCGCCTGGCCGGCCAGCAGCACCGCCTCGCCGCCCACACCTGCACCGCGCGATGCCCAGGTGCCGCCGCCGTAGGGCGTGACATCGGTATCGCTGAGCACCAGGCGAACCATCTCCAGATCCACGCCCACCGCGTCGGCGGCGATCTGGCGGTAGATGCCATCGTTGCCCTGGCCCTGCTCGCCCACGCTCACGCTCACGCTGAGCGCGCCACTCGGGTCCAGGCGAATGGTGCAACCATCTTGCGACGCAATGCGCGCACCACCCACACCATAGAACGCGGCGCTGGGGTTGGTCAGCTCAATCAAAGCGGCAAAGCCGATGCCGCGGTAAATGCCCTTCTCGCGCAAGGCTTCGATCTCGGCCTTGAGCTTGGGGTAGTCCATCATCTGCTCGATCTTGCGCAAGCAGGCCTCGTGGGACAAGACCTCAAGCTTGATGCCGCTGGCCCCGGTGGCCGGGTAGGCGTCATCGGGGATGACGTTCTTCTTGCGAAACTCCAGGGGATCCATGCCGATGGCACGGGCAGCTTGGTCCACCAGGCCTTCTGTCACGGCACAGGCAATGGGGTGGCCCACGCCACGGTACTGGCACGTAGGCGTCTTGTTCTGGAAAACCACCTTGAGCTGTGCGCGGTAGTGCTTGTGCTTGTAGGGGCCGCCGACCAAGTTGACCACCTGGTTGCCTTCAATGGCGCTGGTGCGCGGGAACATCGAATAGGGGCCGATGCCCGTGAGGTCGTCCATCTCGAAGGCCAGAATCTCGCCGCTCTTGCGGGTGGCAATCCGCGCCTTCACCCGGTGGTGCCGCGCATGGATGTCGCTGGTGAAGCTCTCGAGACGGTCAGCCACAAACTTGACGGGACGCTTGCACATGATGGACAGCGCCACGGTGGCAAAGTCATCCGGATAGGCATGCACCTTGATACCGAAGGAGCCACCAACGTCCTTGCAGAGCACGCGCACATGGGACTCGGGCAGGTCGAACTGGCGGGCGTACAGGTCCTGCATCATGTGCGGCGCCTGGAACGAGTGGTAGACGGTGAGCTTTTGATCGGCTGAATTCCATTCAGCAATCTGGCAGCGAGGCTCCAGCGTCACGCCGGTGTGGCGGCCAAACTCGAAGGTGGTCTCCACCACCGCGTCGGCATTGGCAAAGGCATCGTCCACCTCGCCGACGTTCAGGCTGCGGGTAAAACACAGGTTGTCGCCAAGCTCGGGGTGAATGAGCGGTGTGGAGGCGTCGAGCGCGGTTTCCATGTCCACCACTGGATCAAGCTCCTCGATGTCCACCTGCAGCAGCTGCAGCGCGTCCTCGGCTTGTTCGCGCGTCTCGGCCACGATGGCCACCACTGGCTCTCCCTGCCAGCAAGCGCGGTCCAGCGCCAGTGGGTATTGCGGCGCCGACTTCATGCCTGCCAAGTGCCCCAAAACCGCCACCCAGGGCTTGCAGACCTTGGCGATGTCGTGGCCGTCAGCCACCAGAATCACGCCCGGCATGCCCCTTGCCGCCGATGCATCAATGCCCTTGATGCGGCAGTGTGCGACCGGGCTGCGCCAGTACACCACATGCGCCATGCGTGGCAGCTCGATGTCGTCGATGTAGGTGCCTTGGCCCTGCACCAGTTTGCGCGCGCTCGGACGCTCGACGCTCTTGCCGATGTAGCGCGGGTCTTCAGTCAGGTGATGCAGGGGCTTGTCGCCTGCATCGGCCGGATGGGTGGTGGGACGCTCCTCAACCTCGGAGCCGGCTTGGATGGTGCTGGAGATCACGGCCTCGTCCAGGGGCATCAGGGTGCTCGTGTTCATGCGCCCACCTTCTGGCCCTTGCGGGCGCGTTCAGCCAGGGTTTCACAGATCGCGTCGACGATGGCGTGGTAGCCGGTGCAGCGGCAGTAGTTGCCGCTCATCCACTCGCGCACTTCCTCGCGTGTGGCATCGGGTTTGGTCTCCAGCAGCTCTTTGGCCGCCATGACCATGCCTGGGGTGCAAAAGCCGCACTGCAGCGCGTTGTTGCGAACAAAGGCTTCTTGCAGGTCGCGCACGTCGCCGTCGTCGCTCAGGCCTTCGATGGTGCGCACCTTGCAGCCCTGCGTCTGCACCGCCAGGGTGAGGCAGCCGCGCACGATGCGGCCGTCCACCTCAACGGTGCAGGCGCCGCACACGCCGTGCTCGCAGCCCAGGTGTGAGCCCTTGAGGCCCAGTTCGTTGCGAATGAAGTCCACCAGGTGCTGGCGCGGCTGCACGCTGCGCAGCTGCGGCTGACCATTGACCTCGACATGAATGGTGTGAAGCGATGCCATGACAGTCTCCGTCGGTTCAGGTGATTTCAGGCCGGGATGGCGCTGCGGCTGGCGTGGGCGGCCTGCAGCAGGCGGCGCGCCAGCACGGTGGCCAGGTGGCGCTTGGTGCCGGCGTGATGGGTGAGGTCGGGCAGCGGGTCGAGCTCGGCCTTGAGCGAGGCCACAGCGATCTCGATGGTCGCGGCATCCAGTGTCTTGCCTGCCAGCAGGGCCTCGGTGCGGCGGGCGCGCAGCGGAATAGGACCAATGCCCAGAAAGCTCAGGTTGACGCGCTGCGCCAGCGTGCCCTGAAAACGTGCGGCCACGGCCAAGCCCGCTACCGCGTAATCGCCATGGCGGCGGGCGAGCTCGTCAAAACCCACCCAGTCGGCGGCAGTCGCCAGCGGCACATCGGCGCCCACGACCAGCTCGCCAGGCTGCAATGCGGTGGTGTAGAGGTCTTGGAAAAAGTCGGTGGCGGACACTTTTCGTGCGCCGCCCTGGCCCTGCAGGTGAACCATGCCGTCAAGGGCACAGAGGACGCACGGCCATTCAGCAGCCGGATCGCCATAGGCAATGGAGCCGCCCCAGGTGCCCGAGTTGCGAATGGCCCGGTGCGCGATGTGCGGAGCGGCCTGCGCCAACAGCGGCGCATGTTGCGCCACCAGATCGCTGCCCTCGATGTCCGTGTGGGTGGTCAGCGCACCGATGTACAGACGATCGCCCTGTACGCGGATGCCGCGCAGGGCCTGCAGACCAGAGATGTCAATCAGCAGGGTCGGTTCGGACAGGCGCATGTTGAGCGTGGCCATCAACGTCTGGCCGCCGGCCAGGATGCGCGCGTCATCGCCATGCTGCGCGAGCAGCGTAAACACCTCGTCGATGGAGGTGGGCTTGCAGTAGTCGAATTGGGGCGATTTCAATGCGGACTCCTCAGGGGTGTGCAGTTTGAATCACAGGCGGGTGCCGACCCACACGCCGAAGCCAGTGGCCAAGGCGCCGAGGGCGAACCACTTGATGCGCAGCCATTCAGTGTCAGCGGGGGGCACCGGGGGCTGCGGGCGTGCCGCGGCTGCTACTGGGGCGAGGGCCGCCGCGGGCAATGCGGCCGCTTCAGCGGGGGTGGAAGCGGCAAGGGGCGCATCGGGTGCGGGCTCAGTCGCAGGGATGCTGACCGGTGCCACGTGGGCCTGGAAGGCGCCAAAGAACTGATCGGCCATTTGCTTGGCCGCCGCATCAATCATGCGGCCGCCCACCTGGCCGAGCTTGCCAGCAACAGATGCCTGCACCGTGTAGCTCAGCCGGGTGTGCAGCCCCTCGGGGGTGTCTTCATCGGAAAGTTGAACCTGGGACTGGCCACGGGCCATGCCGGCTGCACCGCCCGACCCTTCAAAGCTCAAGGAACAGCGCTCAGCCTCGACCACGTCACCCAGCAAGATGCGGCCGGCAAAGCGTGCACGCACCGGACCGACCTTGATCATGACGCGAACTGTCTTCTCGAGCGGACCCACCACCTCGACCGCCTCACAGCCGGGAATGCAGACGGCCAGCACCTCAGGGTCGTTAAGGGCGGCCCACACACGCGAACGGGCCGCGCCAATGACGATGTTGCCAGTCAGTTCCATGCGTTTTTTCCGGAGGCGCTCGCATGCTGGACGCATGCCGCGTGAGGTCTTGGGGTTTTCACGAGTGTTTTTGTTTACCAGGAGGTCAACAATCCTAGGCAAAATTGACCGCCTGGTAAATAGCGTGCCCATCCAGAAAAACCCTGATCGCCCTCGCGCCGTGGCCCGAGCAGGAGATGCTGCTCCTGTGGCACGCCGCAGGCTGGGTGTGGCTGAGCGCGAGCGCCAGATTCTCGATGGCGCGATCCAGTTCTTTGCCGACAAGGGCCTGGACGGGCAACTGCGGGACCTGGCCAGCAGCATTGGCGTGACGCATGCGCTGCTTTACCACTACTTCCCCACCAAGCAGGCGCTGATCGACCGCGTGTATTTGGAGTTGTTCGAGGGGCGCTGGCAGCCCGAGTGGGAAACGCTGCTCGACGATGCGGCGGGCTCGCCCGAGGACAAGCTGACCGACTTCTACGTCGAGTACGTCAATGCCGCGCTCACCCGCGAATTTGTACGAATCTTGGTGTTCTCCGGGCTGACCGACCACACCATCACGGACCGCTTTTTCTCACTGCTGCGCCAACGCCTGTTCACGCGCCTGATTCGTGAAACTCGGCGCTTTCGGGGCGTGAGCAGCCGTGCGCGTGCCAGCGAGCGTGAAACCGAGCTGCTGATGGGGCTGCATGGCGGCTTTTTCTATATTCCGATGCGCCGCTGGATCTACGCGCAGGGCGTGGCCAGCGACGCGGCGCCCGACCGCTTTAGCGAGGCACTGGTGCGCGACCGCGTGCGCGGCTACCTTGTCGCCAGCCGCGCGCTGTTCGGCACAGAATCCCCATCGCGGCCAACGCAGCCCGTCCACACCACCACACTGCGCGCCAAAAAGCGAGCATGACTGTCGACGCACCGCATGAAAGTGTTTCCCCCCCGCCGCAGCCGAAGGGCTGCAATGTCACCCGCCCTCGGCTGGCCTCAGCCGTCATTTACCCAAGAGGAGATCGCATGAAGCTCAAAAAAATGGCCCTGTCTGGGCTGATCGCGCTAGGCAGCGCATTGGCCGCTGGTGGCGCCGCCGCCCAGCAGTCCATCACCGTGAACATCGGCTCGAGCCATCCGGCCACCAACATTTGGGCCTACGCCATGAAAGAGGTGTTCCAGCCCGAGGTGGACAAGCTGCTCAAGGAAGGCGGCAGCAAATACCAGATCCGCTGGCGTGAGAACTACGGCGGCACGCTGTACAAGTTCAACGAAACGCGCGCTGCCGTGAAAGACGGCATCGTCGATGTGGGCATGGTCGGTACGGTCTGGGAGAACTCCGCCATGCCGCTGCAAAACGTGACCTACTTCACGCCCTTTGCCACCACCAACCACGAACTGCTGATTGAGATTTTCGACAAGCTCAACGCCAACCATCCTGCGCTCAGGGCCAGCTGGACAGCGCAGAACATGGTGCCGCTGTCGAGCCTGATTACCGACAGCTACGACGTGTACGCCAACTTCCCGGTCACCAACATGGCCGCACTGCAGAACAAGAAAATCCACGCGCCGGGCACCTCGGCCAACTGGATGCGCGATACCGGCGCCACACCGGTGGAAGGTGCACTCACCACCTACTACACCAACATCCAGACCGGCGTGACCCAGGGCGCTCTGAGCTTTGCCAGCGGCATCGCTCCGGCCCGTGTGCACGAGGTGGCCAAGTACCTGACCCGCGTGGATGTCGGCGCCATGTACTTTGGCAGCGTGGCGGCCAATAAGAGCTTTTTCGATAAGCTGCCCAAGGATGTGCAGGACGCCTTCGTCAAGGCTGGCCGCGCCACCTCGATCGCCCACGGCAAGCATGTGACCGCATCGTCTGCACGCGCCATGGACACGATGAAAGCCGCCGGTCTGCAGATCTCTGAGCTGCCGGCCGCCGAGCGCGCCAAGTGGATCAACGGCCTGCCCGACATCATCAGCCCGTGGCTGCAGACCACTGGCGATGCAGGCAAGTCGGTGCTGCGCGCCTACTTTGACGAGCTGCGCGCCCGAGGCATCAAGCCTCTGCGTGACTGGGACAAGGCTGCCCGCTGAAGGCCGCTTGACGCGCTGATGACCCCGGTCCGTCCGGCACGTCCTCACCATGCGGTGAGGTCGACCGGACGGACTTTATTGTTGAAAGACTCCATAGATCATGGCTGCTGACGTTGACCTTGACGCTCCTGCGCCCAGAGCGCGACATCCACTGGACTTTCCTGCCCAAGCATTGGCCTCGGTCGGTACGGTATGGATCTTCGTGATCATGTGCCTGGTGGTGGCCGACGTGATTGGCCGCGACTTTCTCAACAGCCCCATCACTGGCGTAGCTGAGTTCTCGGCGCGCTCGGTGGCGTCCATCGTCTTCTTGCAGTTGGCCGCAGCGGTGTGCAGCGGCCGCATGACCCGCAGCGACTTCCTGCTGAACCTGATTGGCAAGCGCTCACCAGCTGCAGTGACGGCGCTTGACGTGTTCAACGCGCTGGTAGGCGCAGCCCTGTTCGCCGCACTGGCTGCCATGGCCTGGCCAGAATTCCGCAATTCCTGGGCCAGCAACGAGTTTTATGGTGTGCAAGGCGTGTACAGCGTGCCGGCTTGGCCGTTTCGCGGCCTGATCATTGCCGGCTCCGCGGCGGCCGCACTTTGCTATGTACTAACGATTCCCGGCATCCTGCGCCAACACGGCAAGACCGGACCTGTGGACGATCCATTGGGAGGTGGCGCATGAGCGAGCTTGGACTGGGAGGCCTGCTAGTTGGCGGCCTCGTGCTGTTGGTGCTGCTGGGCGTACACATTGGCGTGGCGCTGCTGGCGGTCGGATTCTTCGGCGTCTGGCTGGTGCGAGACAACATCGACATGGCCATGCGGCTGATGTACATGGCCGCCTACAACGGTGTGGCCGACTACATCTTCGCCACCATCCCGCTTTTCGTGCTGATGGGCTTGCTGGTCAGCATATCGAATGTGGGCAAGGACACTTTCACCGTGGCCGAAGTGCTGCTGCGCAAGGTGCGTGGCGGTCTGGGCGTGGCCACCGTGGCGGCGAATACGGTGTTCGCGGCGGTCACGGGCGTATCGATCGCATCGGCGGCGGTGTTCACCCGTGTGGCGGTCCCAGAGATGGTGCGCCACGGCTACCGAACCACCTTTGCCACCGGCACCGTGGCCGGCAGCTCGGTGCTGGGCATGATGATTCCGCCCAGCCTGTTGATGATCATCTACGGCGTACTGGCCGAGCAATCGATCGGCAAGCTGTTCATCGCCGGCGTGATTCCCGGCTTCATGCTGGCCATCGTGTTCGCGGTGATGATCATGCTGATGGCGCGCTTTACACCCGGCAAGGTGTTCGATCTTGAGCGCCAAGCTGAGCTGGCGCGCGAGAACCGCATCGGCATCACGCTGACCGGCAGCCAGATGGCTGGCAAGCTGCTCCCCATCGCTGCCCTGGTGGCGCTGGTGCTGGGCGGTCTGTACGGCGGCTTCTTCACGCCCACCGAAGCCGGTGGCGTGGGTGCCTTCGGTGCGCTGGTGATCGCGCTGCTGCGCAAGTCGCTGGGCAAGGGCAATCTCTGGCGCGTGCTGCATGAAACCGGCAGCGTGTCGTGCACCATTTTGATCTTGCTGGTGGCTGCGGCTTTTTACAGCCGCATGCTCAGCGTGGCGGGCGTCCCCGTGGCGATTGCCGACGTGGTGCGCGATGCGGGTCTCGGACCCTACGGCTTTTTAGCGCTGTACATCGCCATCGTGCTGCTGCTGGGCATGATCCTGGACTCCAGCTCCATCCTGCTGATCATGACGCCTGTGGCCGCACCGATTGCACAGGCCTTCGGCTTTGATCTGATCCACTTCGGCGTGATCACGGTGCTGGCCGTCGAGATGGGACTGCTCACGCCGCCCTTCGGCATCTCGGTGTTCACCGTCAAGTCGACCCTCAACGACCCCAAGGTGTCGGTGGAGAGCATCTTTGCAGGCGCCCTGCCCTTTGTGGGCGCGATGTTCTTGGTGCTGCTCTTGGTGTGCGCCTTCCCCTGGCTGAGCACTGCGCTGATCTGAAGCACCATGGCCCAGGCGACCAGCAAGCGCTGGTTTGCTCGGGCCCCAAAGAATGCTGGGGAAGAAATGAAAAACGCCACCCGAGGGTGGCGTTTTTTATGAATGGTTGGTGGGCGATACATGGATCGAACATGTGACCCCTGCAGTGTGAATGCTGGCGGCTTGCCGACGGTGCAGCAAGGCTACCGCAAACGCGAGTAAATCGGTAACCCAAGCATCGGATGCGAGTTCACGCGGCCATGCTCATTCGGCCTTGGTACCGGTGGCCTTGATCACCACACCCCAGCGCCCGATTTCAGTGCTGATCCAGTCACTGAATTGCTTGGGACTGCTGGCCACAATCTCGAATTCCATGTCCTGCAGCCTCTTGCGCACATCCGGCTGATTGAGGATCTTCACCATCTCCCGGTGGTATCGGTCAATGATGGGCGCGGGCGTGCCCCCCGGGGCCAGGAAGCCGATCCATGACGTGGCCTCGAAGTCCTTGTAGGTCTCACTCAGGGTGGGGACGTCGGGCGTGCTGGCAAAGCGCTTGGTCCCCGTGGAGGCCAGCAAGCGAAGCCGACCCTCCTTGACAAATTGCTGAACGTTGCCCGGCACCAGGAAGGCGGCCTGAACATTGCCTGCAATCAAATCGGTCACGGCCGGAGCGGCCCCCCGGTAAGGGATGTGGGTCATCTGAAAGCCCGCGGCCAACTTGAACATTTCCATGGTCAGATGCGAGGCGCTGCCCAGCGCGACGGACCCGTAGGAATACCTCGTGGGGGCCGCCTTGGACTTGGCCACGAAATCGGCGACATTGTTGAAGCCGCTACCCGGATGTACCACCAGATACTGAGGTGACTTGACCGCCAGGGTGATCGGCGCCAAGTCCTTGGTGGGGTCATAGGGCATCTTGTCAAACAAGCCGACATTGATAGCCAGGGGGCCGTTGTAGCCCACCAGCAGCGTATGCCCATCGGGGGCAGCCTTGGCCACCTCGTTGGCCCCGATGTTCCCGCCAGCACCCGGCTTGTTCTCGACCACGAAGGACTGACCCAGAGCCTCCTGAAGCTTGGGTGCAATGAGCCGCGCCAGGACATCGTTGGTGCTACCGACGATCGGCACGATGATGCGCACCGGCTTGCTAGGTGCCCATTCCTGAGCCAGGGCCTGAGCAGAGGCCAGCGCAATGCCCGCCAAGCCAGCGGTCAAGGCGAACCGTCGCCGCGTTGTGTTGCTCATCATTTTTTCTCCTGTGGTGCGTTTGTGATCCCGCGATCGCGGCGTGGTGTGGACGTGCAAGATGTCGACCGGAGGTACTGGTTCCGTCATGGCGCAGGTTCCAGGCCATCACCAAGGGCGCGTCGGCGCTGTGCCAACGCTCGGGCACAAAAGCGCCAGAGGCCGCTACTGGGCGGTGATACCACGCGCCTTAATCAGCCGTCCGAGGACTTGCGTTTCGTTGCGCAGAAAGCTCGTGAACTCTGCTTGCGAGCTCATCACGGGTTCGGCGTTCAATTCGCCCAGTCTCGTCACCACCTCGGGCGCCCGCACGGCCTTCGCGAATTCGGCATGGATCCGGGCCACGATAGGCGCGGGCGTTCCGCTGGGGACAAACAGGCCGGTCCACTGCTGGGGCTTGAAATCGGGGTAACCGGCTTCTGCGAACGTCGGGACATTCGGCATCTGCGCCAAGCGCTTGTCGCTTGTGACGGCCAGGGCCTTGACTTTGCCGCCGTTGGCCTGCGGAACGGCCAGAGTGCTGGAGATCAGGAGCGACTTGATGTGGCCTCCCATCAGATCAGTCATCGCCGGACCGCCACCCTTGTACGCGATGTGGGGCATGTCGACGCCTGCAAGGTCCTTGAACACTTCGAAATAGAGGTGATTGCTGGTGCCTATGCCCGGACTGCCGTAGCTACCGCCCTGGGTCTTGGCATGGGCCACAAAGTCTTTCACCGTCGTCGCCGGGACGCTGTTGTTCACCAACATGACGAGTGGAATGCGGGCGAGCATGCTCACAGGCGCCAAGTCTTTGAACGTGTCATAAGGCAGCTTGGGGATCAGGTGAGGATTGGCAGGGACACTGTCGGCGCTGAGCAACAGGGTGTAGCCGTCCGGCGGGGACTTGGCCAGTAGACCCTCTGCCAGTGTCCCGCCGGCACCCGGCCGGTTTTCGATGAGCACGGGCTGACCGAATCCTTCCTGAAGCTTTTGCTGCAGCGCGCGGGCAATGGTGTCCGTCAAGCCCCCGGGAGCGAAGCTGACGAGGATCCGGATGGGCTTGGCGGGCCATTCTTGGGCCATCGCGCCGGGGGTGGTCCATGCGAAGGCGGCGGCCGCCGCCCCAACCGCCATACGGACGAGAAAATGTCGCTTGTGCATGCTTGCTCCTTTGACCGGGCACCCTGAGGTGGGCGCACACCAAATGTCCGCCTGATGGACATGTGATGCTATTTTCGAGATACTCATAGATCTGTCAATGGGTTGAACTGATGCAAAACCCTTAGAACCATGAACGCTGAATTGGACGAACAAAAAATCCCTGCCGACAAAGGCCCGGAGGGCGTGCGTGCTGTGGAGCGGGCGCTGGACGTTCTCGCAGCTTTCAGCCCGGAGCAGCCCGACCTCCTGGTGGCCGACTTGGTCAAGCGAGTCGGGCTCAGTCGACCGACCCTGTATCGGCTTTTAGGCACTCTGGAGAAGAAAGGGTTTGTCTCGTCCTCCCGGGAGCCCCAGCGCTTTCGGCTGGGGCCGGCCGTCGCCCAGTTGGCCCATGTGTGGAGCAGCACGCTGGACCTCAGCACCTTATCGCGTCCCGTGATGGCACAAGCCTGGACACTGACTGCAGAGACAGTCGCGCTGTTCGTCCCACGAGGCGATATGCGGCTGTGTATTGCCGAGATGCAGAGCCCTCAGACGATCAGCTTTCGACGCGGCATCGGATACAGCGAGAAGCTGGTGCGGGGAGCCAGTGGGCGCGCCATCCTGGCCTTCACGCCGCTGCAGGAAGGACAGCTTGAGGCGTACGCAGCCGGCACGCAAACAGACCTGGGCTGGCTGCGTGAACAGCTTGAAGTGACGCGTGCCCGCGGCTATGCGATGGGGCACAACGAACTGATTCAGGGTGCCTATGCAGTTGCTGTGCCGTTCTTCGACCGATCGGGCGCGGTGGCCGGCTCCCTGGGTGTCTTCGGTCCGGATGTCCGGCTTACCGAAGCCAGGGTGCATGAATTCGGAGTGGCTCTGAAGGATATGGGCAAAACACTCACCCGCCATCTTGGAGGCCCGTCAGGCCCCTGACCTCGGGTATTGACCATCAAGTTGCTGTTCGTAGAATGGACACATAACCCATAAAATGGACATAAGACCATGAAAGACATGATGAAGACATTGGTGCGGACGGGTCCCGGTACGCCGACAGGTAATCTGCTTCGCCGGTTTTGGGTGCCGATTCTGCTGTCCAGCGAAATTGCCGAGTCGGATGGGCCTCAGGTCCGCGTGCAAATCCTGGGCGAAAAACTACTTGCCTTCCGCGACAGTCAGGGTCGGGCGGGCCTGATCAGTGAGTTCTGCGCGCACCGCGGCGTATCGCTTTACTTCGGTCGGAACGAAGAAAACGGTATTCGTTGTGCTTATCATGGATTGAAGTTCAATATCCACGGCCAGTGCGTTGACATCCCACAGGCGCCGCAGATGTGCGAAAAGTTTCACATCGCGGGTTATCCATGCATCGAGCGCGCGGGGATAGTGTGGGGCTACATGGGGCCCAAGGAGATGCAACCGGAACCGCCGGGGATCGAGTGGGCCAACCTGCCGGACGACCATGTCTTCGTGTCCAAGCGCCTGCAGGAATGCAACTACCTTCAGGCCATGGAAGGTGGCATCGACACCAGCCATGTGTCCTTCGTGCACAAGTTCGAAGTGGACAACGACCCTTTTCACCAAGGAGCTAAGGCCAACGACTACATCAAAAAGGACGGCAACGTCACCTTCGAGATCGACAAGCACGACGGCGGCCTGACGCTCTTCGGTCGCCGCAAGGGTGAACCGGACTCCTACTACTGGCGCGTGACGCAGTGGATCTTCCCCTGGTACAACCTGATTCCGCCGTTCGGTGATCACGCGCTCGGCGGGCATGTGTGGGTGCCCATCGACGACCACAACTGCTGGGCGTGGAGCATCAACTTCCGACCCGACAAGCCCCTCTCGCAAGAGGAGCGCATGCACTTGCAAGAAGGCAAAGGTGTGCACTGCGAATACGAGTCGGGTACCAACGTCCCGGGCGGCACGTGGCGACCTACGGCGAACAAGGACAACGACTACTTGATCGATCGCATTGCACAGAAAGAGCGCCGCAGTTACAGCGGCGTCATGGGCTTTGCGGCGCAGGATGCGTCGCTGCAGGAAAGCATGGGACCCATACAGAACCACGACATCGAAAAGCTGCTGCCCTCCGATCGAGCCATCTCCATGGCACGGCGAATGCTTTACGAGGCCACGGTCGGCCTGGAGCAGGGTCAATCGCCCACGGCAACGGCTGCGCGCGCTCAAAGTGTGCGAGCGGCGGGCGTGCTACTGCCGCACGACCAGAAACCGCAGGAATGGGCCAAGGACCATCTGACGTACGACGGGAACAAACCGGTGTATACGCTGTGACGGGGCGTCTGAAGGGAAAAGTGGCCCTGATCACGGGTGGAGGGGGCGGCATTGGCGCAGCCACTGCAGCGCTGTTCTGCGCCGAAGGGGCCGCTGTCATGATCGTGGACTGCGATGCAAAGGCCTTGCAACACACTGAATCCAACATCCGCAAACAAAACGCAGACAGCTGGTTATGCACCTACGCGGGTGACGTCGGCGACAAGAACACTGCAGATACCGCGGCGGCGCTCTGCGTGGAACGCTTTGGCGGCATCGACGTGCTGGTGAACAACGCCGCCATGCGCAACTATTCGGCGCTCTCGCAGGCGCAGCCCGAGGAATGGCAAGCCGTTGTCGCCGTCAACATGATCGGCAACGCCAACTTCTGCCGGGCCGTGCTCCCTTTTGTACGCAAGTCGGGCAAGGGGGCCATCGTCAACGTCTCTTCCTGTTACGCGGTAAAGGGACGCAAGGGCATGGCGATTTACGATGCCACCAAAGCCGCCCTGATTGCAATGACACGCACCTTGGCCTTCGAAGAGGCGGACTGGGGTGTCCGGGCCAACGTCGTCTGCCCAGGCTCCACGCTGACCGACTTTCACATCGAGCGAACCCGAGCCGCCGGCAAGGACATCGAGGAGCTGAAAACGCAGCGCCAGCACACCTCGTTGCTGGGACGCTGGGCCGACCCGCGCGAGATCGCTCATCCCATCCTCTGGATGGCGTGCGACGAAGCGTCCTTCATCACCGGCACGACCCTCGTCGTGGACGGTGGACTTCACATCAAGTAACGATGATCGTCGATACCGAATCGGACCTGACCGAGGCAGTTTTGGCGGAGGTCGAACGCACGCCCGACGCCCGCCTGCGCGTGCTGCTTGCTGCAGCAGTCCGCCATTTGCATGCATTCGTGCGAGAGACCGCACTGACCGAGGCCGAATTCCGGCAGATCTGCGGAGTCGTGGCCAAGGCTGGTCAATTGACCCACTCCTCGCACAACGAGGTTGTGCTTGCAGCCGGATCCTTGGGGGTGTCTGCCCTTGTCTGCCTGCTGAACAATGGCAACGGTGCAGACGAGAAAACCACGGCCAACCTCATGGGGCCTTTCTGGCGCAAGGACTCACCCCTCACGCCCCAAGGCGGCTCCATCGTGCGCTCACCGACACCGGGAGAACCAGTGTTTGTTACCGCCAGGATCCGTGATCAACATGGGCAGCCCGTTCCCGATGCGGTGGTTGACGTGTGGCAAGCTTCCGGGGAAGGGTATTACGAAAACCAGGATCCTGAACAAGCCCACATGAATTTAAGAGGCAAGTTTCATACGGATTCGGATGGATGCATCCGCTTCCGCACGGTGAAGCCCTCGGGCTATCCCATTCCGGTGGACGGCCCTGTCGGGGCGCTGATTCGCGCGCAAGGGCGACACAACATGCGCCCGGCCCATATCCATTTCATGGTTCACAAGCAGGGCTACAAGACACAGTTTTCCCAGTTGTATTCGAGCGATGACCCGCACCTGGAAACAGACGTGCAGTTTGGCGTCACTCGCAGCCTGGTCGGTCAATATGTCGCGCACGACGACGATCGGGCGCCAGACGCAGACGTGCATGGCAGGTGGTACAGCTTGGAGCACACCTTCGTGATCGTGCCTGGCGACGATTCGCTGCCGATGCCGCCCATCACGGCAAAGACCGAGGGACCGCGCCCTCCTCTTGTCGTGCTCGAAAGAACGTCTGAGTAAAGCCACTGAGAATGAGCGTGCGCCACCATGCGCGTACCTGTCCATGGCCCTCGCTAGAACGGCAGGTTGGACGGCATGCGAAAGGCCGTGATGGCTCAGTGATCGCTTCACGCCCGTGCATGAGGATCTGCCCGCATGTATGGGCCTGACCCAGAAAACCTGACCCTCAGTCGAAGGTTGATTCCCAGCACTATTCCGGCACTGCAAAGCAAAACGCCACCCGAGGGTGGCGTTTTTTATGAATGGTTGGTGGGCGATACATGGATCGAACATGTGACCCCTGCAGTGTGAATGCAGTGCTCTACCGCTGAGCTAATCGCCCTACCGAAGCCAAAGAGTATAGCCGGTTTTTTCCCTCTTCCCCTCACGGGGCAGAGGGGACTTCCATTTTTCTCCAGACCGTCTGGCCCTTGCTGGCCTTGTCCAGGCCCTCCAGCACAGCCAAGTGGGCGCTCAACTCAGACTCATTGGCCCCCAGCACGGGCAAGTCAAAGGCCCGCAGGTCCACGGTCTTGAACGCATTGATGGGGCCTTCATCGGCGCTCATGTCCATGGCCAGGCTGTTCTGGCCGCGCGTGAGGTTGATGTAGACCTCGGCCAAGAGTTCGGCATCGAGCAGGGCGCCGTGGAAGGTGCGACCTGAGTTATCGACTTCCAGACGGTCGCACAGGGCATCCAGAGAGTTGCGCTTGCCAGGGAACATTTCCTTGGCCAAGACCAAGCTGTCGATCACACCACCGAGGAAGGCCTTCAAAGGCGGGCGACCCATCAGCTCGAACTCTTTGTTCAGAAAGCCGATGTCGAACGGCGCGTTGTGGATGATCAGCTCAGCCCCTTGCAGGTAGGCCAGCAGTTCATCGGCCACTTCCTTGAACTTGGGCTTGTCCTTGAGGAACTCGTTGCTGATGCCGTGCACCTTGAGCGCGTCTTCATGGCTGTCACGCTCTGGGTTCAGGTAGAAATGCTTGTTGTTCCCAGTGAGCTTTCGGGCCACCAGCTCCACGCAGCCAATCTCGATGATGCGGTCACCCGTCTCGGCGGACAGACCGGTGGTTTCAGTGTCGAGGACGATTTGGCGCATGGGCGGAATTATCGCTGTGCCATGGAATACTGCGCCCCTGATGAAAAAACATGTGGCGCTCACCCTGCTGGCCTTAACCACCCTGGGCGTGCTCAACGCCCATGTGGACCTGCCCGTGATCGATGGGCGACGCTTCGTGAAAATGCAGGAGAAGCTGCACGACCCCATTGGCTGGCTGGAAGACCAGGCCAGCGGCCTGCGGGTGAGCTGCAAGGAGGTGCACACGCACGGGCCTGCCTCAGCCGAAGCGGGCCTGGCCCTGGCAGCGATCCAGGCCTTCAGCCCGCCCGACTCACAGAGCGCACAGCTGCGCCAACTCCTGGCTCAGGGCGACTGGCTGCTGGCGGAGGTGAGCTTCGACGCGCTCAGCCCCGCCGTGGTGGCCTTGCGCCAGCAAGCAGAAGGCGTGCAGGTGGTGGACAGCGCCATCTGGAGTGGCAGCACCCTGCCCTGGCGGCCGGCGCCTTTGATTCGTCGGCATCTGCAGACACAAGCGCCCCAGATGCCCGAGGCGCTGCTGGACTGCTTCAGGCCCGAAGACCCGCTCTTTCAGGCCCGCTGAACCCGCTGGCCCCCGAGGAGCTCAGTGGTTTTCCTTGGCGTGGTTGATGGAGTACTTGGGAATTTCCACCGTCACGTCCTGCTGGGCCAGGATGGCCTGGCAGCTCAGGCGGGACTGCGGCTCCAGGCCCCAGGCCCGGTCCAGCATGTCTTCTTCGTTCTCGTCGGCTTCGTTGAGCGACTGGTAACCCTCGCGCACCACCACATGGCAGGTGGTGCAGGCGCAGCTCATGTCGCAGGCGTGCTCGATCTTGATGTCATTGTCCAGCAGCGCCTCGCAGATAGAGGTACCGGCAGGCGCGGAAATCTGGGCCCCCTGGGGGCAGTATTCCGGATGGGGAAGGACCTTGATGATGGGCATGGTGTCTCGGTTAAATCGTGGCGATGTTCTTGCCGGCCAGGGCCTGCTGGATGCCCTTGTTCATGCGCATGGCGGCAAAGGCCTCGGTGCCGTGGGCCAGGGACTGGGTGGCGGCCTCGATGGCAGCGGCATCGCCGGCTGGGCGGACTTGGCGCAGGGCAGCCATCAGCGCATCAATGCGAAGACGCTCGTCTTGGGCGAGCAATTCGCTGTCAAGATCGAGGGCGCTCTGCGTGGCCAGCAACATACGGTCGGCATCGACCTGGGCCTCGGCCAGCGCCCGGGCCTGGATGTCCTGCTGGGCCGTGGAAAAACTCTCTTGCAGCATGCGGGCGATGTCTTCGTCGGCCAGGCCGTAGGAGGGCTTGACGTCGATCTGCGCCTCCACGCCGCTGAGCTGCTCGCGGGCACTCACGGTGAGCAATCCATCGGCATCCACCGTGAAAGAAACGCGGATGCGGGCAGCGCCCGCCGCCATGGGCGGGATGCCGCGCAGCTCGAAGCGGGCGAGGCTTCGGCAATCGGCCACCAGATCGCGCTCGCCCTGCAGCACGTGCAGGGCCAAGGCGGTCTGCCCGTCTTTGTAGGTGGTGAAGTCCTGGGCCATGGCCGTGGGGATGGTCTGGTTGCGCGGCACGATGCGCTCGACCAGCCCGCCCATGGTCTCGATGCCCAACGACAGCGGAATCACATCGAGCAGCAGCAGGTCGTCGCCGCCCCGGTTGCCCCCGAGTTGATGGGCCGACAGGGCTGCGCCCAGGGCCACGACTTCGTCGGGGTTGAGGTTGGTCAGGGGTTCACGGCCAAAGAATGCGCGCACCGCTTCCTGCACCACAGGCATGCGGGTGGAGCCGCCGACCATCACGACGCCCTGGATCTCGTCCTTGCCCAGCTGGGCATCGCGCAGTGCACGCCGCACCGCAGACAAAGTACGGTCAGTCAGGGCCGCGGTGACCTGGGCCAGGGTTGTGCGATCGAGCTTGGCCGACAGGGGGCGGCCGTCGAGCACCACGTCCAGGGCCACGCTGTCCTGTGTGCTGAGGGTCTCCTTGGCCTGGCGCGCCTGGCGATGCAGTTGCGCCCGCGCCGAAGCGCTCAAGGACGCAACGGCAGCAGCTGCCACGCCGTTATGGGCGAGCAGCCAGTCGGCAATGGCCCGGTCGTAGTCGTCGCCGCCCAGGGCCGAGTCTCCGCCGGTGGCCACCACCTCAAACACCCCGCGGGTGAGCCGCAGGATGGAAATGTCAAAGGTGCCGCCACCCAAGTCGTACACGGCAAACAGACCTTCGCTCTGGTGGTCCAGGCCATAGGCGATGGCGGCGGCCGTGGGCTCGTTGATCAGGCGCAGCACGTTCAGGCCGGCGAGCTGGGCTGCATCTTTGGTGGCCTGACGCTGGGCTTCGTCAAAGTAAGCGGGTACCGTGATGACGGCGCCATCGATGTCGGCATTGAAGCTGTCCTCGGCGCGGTAGCGCAAGGTGGCCAGGATCTCGGCGCTGACCTCGACGGGGCTTTTTTCGCCAGCACGGGTGCGGATGGCCACCATGCCGGGCTTGTCGATCAGCTCGTAGGGCAGCTGAGCCTTCACGTCGGCCAGGCCGCGCCCCATCAGGCGCTTGACCGAGGCAATGGTGTTGAGCGGGTCGTCGACCTGCGAGGCCAGGGCATCCAGGCCGATCTGGCGGCCGCCCCCTTCCAGGTAACGGACCACGCTGGGCAGGATCACCCTGCCCTGTTCGTCGGGCAGGCACTCGGCCACGCCATGACGGACCGCGGCCACCAGCGAGTGCGTGGTTCCGAGGTCGATGCCGATGCCGATGCGCCGTTGGTGCGGGTCGGGGGCTTGACCGGGCTCGGAAATCTGAAGAAGTGCCATGGAAGAAAGAAATAAGCGAGCGGGTGAGCCTCAGGCTGACAGGCGGTCCAGGCGCTCCTGCACCTCATGGGCAAAGCGCTCAATGAACATCAACCGGCGCACGGCCTGGGCGGCCTTTGCGGGGCTGGCCTGCTGGTCGAGGCTGCGCTCAATGTCTGCCAGCGCACCGGACCGAGCGGTCTGGGTCTGGTCATAGAGGGCTTCGAGTTCGTCGGTGTGTTGAGCATCGTCGAGCGCCTCGCGCCAGGCCATTTGCTGGATCAAAAAGTCCGGCGGCATGGCGGTGTTGTCATGGGCGCCGATGGGCGCGCCACGCATCTCACACAGGTAGGCGGCGCGCTTGAGCGGGTCTTTGAGGCGCTGGTGCGCCTCGTTGATGCGCACCGACCACTGCATGGCCACCCGCTGGGCGGCGGCGCCCTCGGCGGCGAAGCGGTCTGGGTGCGCCATTTTCTGCAGCTCCTTCCACCGACTCTCCACCAGGGCCCGGTCCTGCGCGTACTGCTGTGGCAGACCGAACAGCTCGAAGTCGTTGGATTGGAGATTCATGGAAAACAGGGGCCGCTCTGACCGGGCGGACCCGGGAAGGCTCAAACGCGAAAGCTCTCGCCGCAGCCGCAGCGGTCGCGCTCGTTGGGGTTGCTGAACTTGAAGCCCTCATTGAGGCCCTCGCGCACGAAGTCGAGTTCGGTGCCGTCGATGTAAGCCATGCTCTTGGGGTCCACCAGCACCGTCACGCCGTTGTCCTCGAACAGCACATCCTCGGGCGCAGCCTCATCGGCGTATTCGAGCTTGTAGGCCAGGCCCGAGCAGCCCGTGGTCTTGACGCCCAGGCGAATGCCGATGCCTTTGCCTCGCTTGGCGATGTAACGAGTCACATGACGCGCAGCCGCGTCGGTCAGGGTCACAGCCATGGGAATGTTGTCCGACAGGTCTCAGGTTCTGCAGAAAGCTCAGGCCGCTTGGCCGTGGCGCTTTTTGTAGTCGTCCACGGCCGCCTTGATGGCATCTTCAGCCAGGATGGAGCAGTGGATCTTCACCGGCGGCAAAGCCAATTCCTCGGCGATGGCGCTGTTCTTGATGGACGCAGCCTCGTCCAAGGTCTTGCCCTTGACCCACTCGGTGACCAGCGAGCTCGATGCAATCGCCGAGCCGCAGCCGTAGGTCTTGAAACGTGCATCCTCGATCACACCCGTCTGCGGGTTGACCTTGATCTGCAGCTTCATCACGTCGCCGCAGGCCGGAGCACCCACCATGCCGGTGCCCACGGTCTCGTCGCCCTTGTCGAAGGAGCCAACGTTGCGGGGGTTTTCGTAGTGCTCAACCACTTTGTCGCTGTATGCCATGTCTTCACTCCTGATGCTGTGAGAGCTGCCGGCTTGGCCGGCGGCCTCGTGAATTTGTCATGCGCTCAGTGCGCGGCCCACTGGATGGTGGACAAGTCCACGCCGTCCTTGAACATCTCCCACAGGGGAGACAGCTCGCGAAGGCGGGCCACATTGTCTTTAATGGACTGGACCGCGAAATCAATCTCTTCCTCCGTGGTCCAGCGCCCGATGGTCATGCGCAGGCTGCTGTGGGCCAGTTCGTCGCTGCGCCCGAGGGCACGCAGCACATAGCTGGGCTCCAGGCTAGCGGAAGTGCAGGCCGAACCGCTGGAGACCGCCAGGCCCTTGATGCCCATGATCAGCGACTCGCCTTCCACAAAGTTGAAACTCATGTTCAGGTTGTGGGGCACGCGGCGTTCCGCGTGGCCATTGAGGAACACCTCCTCCACATCCTTGAGACCATTGAGCAGGCGCTGCTGAAGGGAGCGGATGCGCTCGTTCTCGGCGTGCATCTCTTCCTTGGCAATGCGGTAGGCTTCACCCATGCCCACGATCTGGTGCGTGGGGAGCGTGCCCGAGCGCATGCCGCGCTCATGCCCGCCGCCATGCATCTGCGCCTCCAGGCGCACGCGCGGTTTGCGGCGTACGTACAGGGCGCCGATACCCTTGGGTCCGTAGGTCTTGTGCGAGGTCAGACTCATGAGGTCCACCGGCAGGGAGGCCAGGTCGATGTCTATGCGGCCGGTGGCCTGGGCGGCGTCGACGTGAAAAATCACGCCTTTTTCGCGGCACAGCGCACCGATGGCCTGGATGTCCTGGATCACGCCGATTTCGTTGTTCACGAACATCACGCTCACCACGATGGTGTCCGGGCGGATCGCAGCTTTAAGGGCCTCCAGATCCAGCAGGCCATCGGACTGCACATCCATGTAGGTGACTTCGAAGCCCTGGCGCTCGAGCTCGCGGCAGGTGTCCAGCACCGCCTTGTGCTCGGTCTTGACGGTGATCAGGTGCTTGCCCTTGGTCTTGTAAAAGTGGGCGGCGCCCTTGAGGGCCAGGTTGTTCGATTCGGTGGCGCCGCTGGTCCAGACAATCTCGCGAGGGTCAGCCCCAATCAGGGCAGCCACCTGGGCGCGGGCGTTTTCCACCGCCTCCTCGGCCTCCCAGCCCCAGGCATGGCTGCGCGATGCCGGGTTGCCGAAATGCTCGCGCAGCCAGGGGATCATCGCGTCCACCACCCGCGGATCGCAGGGATTGGTGGCGCTGTAGTCCATGTAAATGGGGAAGTGAGGGGTCTGCATGGTGACTGGGTGATCCAGGGAATCAATGAAATGAAGTGGAGACAGTCCCGCTGGCCCGGACCTGCGGGCCAGGGGAAAGGTCTCATGCTCAGGTCTTTGAGAAGGCGTTGCCCAGGGCGAACACCGAGTTGGGCGCATTCACACGCACTGGCTTGACCACCGGCGCAGCAAACACAGCCTTCTTGACCGGGGGGGTGCTCTCAATGACCACGCCCTTGGCAATCTGGTCATCGACCAGCTTTTGCAGGGTGACGGAGTCGAGGAACTCCACCATGCGGCTGTTCAGCGAAGACCACAGTTCGTGGGTCATGCAGCGACCACCGTCGCCATTGCAATTTTCTTTGCCGCCGCAGCTGGTGGCGTCCAGAGGCTCATCCACCGACACGATGATGTCGGCCACCGTGATCTCGGCAGCTTTGCGACCGAGGGTGTAGCCGCCACCGGGGCCACGGGTCGACTCGACCAACTCATGGCGACGGAGCTTGCCGAACAGCTGCTCCAGGTAGGACAGAGAAATCTGCTGGCGCTGGCTGATGGCAGCCAGGGTGACAGGTCCGTTGTTCTGGCGCAGAGCCAGATCGATCATGGCAGTGACCGCAAAGCGGCCTTTGGTTGTGAGGCGCATTTTTCAAGCTCCTTCAATGATGGCTTGACTAACCGTTGAGGTCTTGTCGACGGTGAAGACCGCCGACCCGTTTCCCACCCTCTCCGACTGGCTGAGGTCATCAGCTGCGGTCTGCTTTTGTGTTTTCTTGAGTGATGCGGTCAACTATAGCAAAAAATCCAAGCGATTTGCTGGGGAATCAATACCGATCAGTCATTTTTTGACTGAGCAGAAACCAACGGGAGCAGAAAGGGGCTCAGGCGGCCGGGGCGATGCTGTCGCCCCCCGGCGCGCCAAAGGCCTGGGCCTTCAGGCGGGCCAATTGGTCACGCACCCGGGCCGCCTTCTCGAACTCCAGGTTCTTGGCGTGCTCAATCATGTCCTTTTCCAGGCGCTTGATCTCACGGGCCACATCCTTCTCGCTCATGTCTTCAAAAGCCAAGGCTTGCGCATCGAGCTTCTGGGCGTCCTGTCCGGCTTTCTCGCTGTAGACACCATCGATCAGATCGCGGATGCGCTTGACCACGCCACGCGGCGTGATGCCGTTCGCCTCATTGAAGGCGATCTGTTTCTGGCGCCTGCGCTCGGTCTCGTTCATGGCCCGGCGCATGGAGTCGGTGATGCGGTCGGCATAAAGGATGGCGCGGCCATTGAGGTTGCGGGCAGCCCTGCCGATGGTCTGAATCAGGCTGCGCTCGGCCCGCAAGAAGCCCTCTTTGTCGGCATCAAGAATGGCCACCAGCGAGACCTCCGGTATGTCGAGGCCTTCGCGCAGCAGGTTGATGCCCACCAGCACATCGAAGGCGCCCAGGCGCAGGTCGCGCAGGATCTCGACCCGCTCCACCGTGTCGACATCGCTGTGCAGGTAGCGCACCTTCACGCCGTTGTCGCTGAGGTAGTCGGTGAGCTGCTCGGCCATGCGCTTGGTCAGGGTGGTGATCAGCACCCGCTCGTTCTTGACCACGCGGATGCGGATTTCCTCCAGCACATCGTCCACCTGGTGGGTGGCGGGCCGCACTTCCACGATGGGATCCACCAAGCCCGTGGGCCGAACCACCTGCTCGACCACCTTGCTGGCGCGCCCCTGTTCGTAAGCGGCGGGCGTGGCCGACACGAAGACGGCCTGGCGCATCTTGGACTCGTACTCCTCAAACTTCAGCGGCCGGTTGTCCAGGGCGCTGGGCAGACGAAAGCCGTACTCCACCAAGGTGAGCTTGCGCGCCCGGTCGCCGTTGTACATGGCGTTGAGCTGGCCAATCATGACGTGGCTCTCGTCCAAGAACATCATGGCGTCCTTGGGCATGTAGTCGCACAGCGTGGCCGGCGGGCTGCCGGGGGCGGACCCGCTCAAGTGACGACTGTAGTTTTCAATGCCCTTGCAGTGGCCCACCTCGCTGAGCATTTCCAGATCGAAGCGCGTGCGCTGCTCGATGCGCTGGGCCTCCACCAGCTTGCCGGCCGCCAGCAGCTCTTTGACCCGATCAGACAGCTCTAGCTTGATGGCCTCCACGGCCGCCAGCACCTTGTCGCGGGGCGTGACGTAATGGCTCTTGGGGTAGATCACGAAGCGCGGAATCTTCTGCTTGACGCGGCCGGTCAGCGGATCGAAGAGCTGCAGCGATTCAATCTCATCGTCAAACAGCTCGAGCCGAATGGCCAGCTCCGAATGCTCGGCCGGAAACACGTCGATCACATCGCCGCGCACCCGGAAACAACCGCGCGCGAAATCGGTGTCGTTGCGCGTGTACTGCATGCGGATCAGTCGCGCGATGATGTCGCGCTGGCCCATGCGGTCGCCATGCCGCAGGATGAAGCGCATCTCGGTGTAGTCCTCCGGGGCGCCGATGCCATAGATGGCGCTCACGGTGGCCACGATCACGGTGTCCCGCCGCTCGAGCACGCTTTTGGTGGCCGACAGGCGCATCTGCTCGATGTGCTCGTTGATCGCCGAGTCCTTCTCGATGAACAAATCGCGCTGGGGCACATAGGCCTCGGGCTGGTAGTAGTCGTAGTAGCTCACGAAGTACTCCACAGCATTCTTAGGGAAGAACTCGCGGAACTCGCTGTACAGCTGAGCAGCCAGGGTCTTGTTGGGCGCGAACACGATGGCCGGCCGGCCCAGGCGCGCAATCACGTTGGCCATGGTGAAGGTCTTGCCCGAGCCGGTCACGCCCAGCAGGGTCTGGAAGGCCTCGCCGTCCTCCACGCCTTCGACCAACTGGCGAATGGCCTCGGGCTGATCGCCCGCCGGCGGGTAAGGCATGAACAGCTCGAAAGGCGAGCCGGGAAAACGCACGAACTCGCCGGAGGGCGCTGTCTCATCGGGGGTCACGGGAAGGGGGGCAGCCGCAGTCTGGGGCATCTCGATCTCATCCTGGCCCGCTAAAATCCGGGCAACTGGTCAGGATACGCGATTTGCGCCGTCCCCGCGCAACGAAACCCCGGCCACTCGGGCCTGCCGCTGAGCTGGCTCGGGCGCCCCACCCCACTATTCAAAGGAAATTCATGTCTTTGTTCACCGCTGTCGAAATGGCCCCGCGCGACCCCATCCTGGGCCTGAACGAACAATACGCCGCCGACACCACCCCCAGCAAAGTCAACCTGGGCGTGGGCGTGTACTACGACGACAACGGCAAGCTCCCTCTTCTGAAGTGTGTGCAGGCCGCCGAAAAGCTGATGGCCGACAAACCCAGCCCGCGCGGCTACCTCCCCATCGACGGCATCGCCGCCTATGACAGCGCCGTCAAGGGCCTGGTGTTCGGTGTGGACAGCGAGCCCGTCAAGTCTGGCCGAGTGGCCACGGTGCAGGCCATTGGCGGCACCGGCGGCCTGAAGGTAGGCGCCGACTTCCTCAAGCGCCTCTCGCCCCAGGCCAAGGTGATGATCAGCGACCCCAGCTGGGAGAACCACCGCGCTCTGTTCACCAATGCTGGCTTTCAGGTCGAGGCCTACCCCTATTACGACGCGGCCAAGCGTGGCGTGAACTTCGAGGGCATGATGGCCGCCCTGAACGCCGCACCTGCGGGCACCATCGTCGTGCTGCACGCCTGCTGCCACAACCCCACCGGCTACGACATCTCTGCGGCCCAGTGGGACCAGGTGGTCTCTGCCGTCAAGGCCCGCCAACTGGTGCCCTTCCTGGACATGGCCTACCAGGGCTTTGGCCACGGCATCGCTGAAGACGGCGCCGTCATCGGCAAGTTCGTCGCCGCTGGCTTGTCCTGCTTTGTCTCCACCTCGTTTTCCAAGAGTTTTAGCCTCTACGGTGAGCGCGTGGGGGCTCTGAGCGTGCTGTGCGAGAGCAAGGAAGAAGCCGACCGCGTGCTGTCCCAACTCAAGATCGCTATCCGCACCAACTACTCCAACCCGCCCACCCACGGCGGCGCCATCGTGGCGGCCGTGCTCAACACCCCCGAGCTGCGTGCCCAGTGGGAGCAGGAACTCGCCGAAATGCGCGTGCGCATCAAAGAAATGCGTCAGAAGCTGGTGGATGGCCTGAAGGCGGCCGGTGTGAAGCAGGACATGAGCTTCATCACCACCCAGATCGGCATGTTCAGCTACTCAGGCCTCACCAAAGACCAGATGGTGCGCCTGCGCAGCGAGTTCGGCGTCTACGGCACCGACACCGGCCGCATGTGTGTGGCGGCCCTCAACAGCAAGAACATCGACCACGTCTGCGCCTCCATCGCCAAGGTGGTCTGAAGGCCGCCAGCTCAGGTCTCGCCCCAGACCACGGAGCGCATGGCGATTGAGGCGCCCTGGTAATTGGCACTGAAAAATCGGCAGGACTCGCCCGCCTCCACCGCCCCGGCGCTGTAGAGCAGGGGCAAGAAGTGTTCGTGCGTCGGCTGGGCCATCTGGGCCAGGCTGCCGAGCTCTAGAAAGTGCTGCAGCTGCTGGAGATCGCCCTGGGCCATCCAGTCGGCCACGGTCTCATCAAACTCGATGGTCCAGTCGTAGGCCTGGTCGTTGGGGGCACTGCGCTGCATCATGCGCAGGTTGTGCACGATGTTGCCGCTGCCCACAATGAGCACGCCCCGCTCGCGCAGGCCGCGCAGCTGCGCAGCCAAGGCATAGTGCTCTGAAGGGGGGCGGCTGTAGTCTATGCTCAGCTGCACCACGGGAATATCCGCCTCGGGGAACATGGGCTTGAGCACCCCCCAGGCGCCATGGTCCAGGCCCCATTGCTGATCCAAATCCAGAGGGCGCGAAGCTCTCTGGCGCACGTAGCGGCTGATCTCGCGCACGGCCTGCAGCGACCCGGGCGCAGGGTACTGCTGATCAAAGAGTTCCTGAGGGAAGCCACCAAAGTCATGAATGGTGCGCGGCTGATCCATGGCCGTGAGAGCCCAACCCTGGGTCAGCCAATGGGCCGATATGCACAGGATCAGCTGTGGGCGTGACCAGCGACGACCGAACTCCTGCCCCAGGGCCTGCCATTGACGTTTCCAGTCGTTGTCAGTGATGACATTCATGGGGCTGCCATGCCCCAGAAACACCACGGGCAAGCGCTCGGAGGGGCGAAGGGACTGGAACTGGGAAATGGAAATGGCGTCAGAGGACATGCACATCAGGAAGTGAACAGACGCAAGCGTCTGTTTCGTTAGAAAAACAAGCTTTCAGCAGCATGACAAGCCGTTGACATGCGCTCACAAGATTAGTGTTTAATCTTTGAAAAGAAAGCTCAGCAGCTGCTATATTGCTGCACTGCAACATTGATTTTGCCAGCGAAAGCGAACCACCATGCTCTACCAAGTCTACGAAACCCAGCGCACGCTGATGGAACCCTTTGTCGACTTTGCACAGGCAGCGGCCAAGATCTTCAACAACCCGCACTCACCGGCCGGTCAGCACCCTCTGGCCCAGCGCATGGCCGCAGGCTACAGCCTGCTTTACCGCCTGGGCAAGGACTACGAGAAGCCAGCTTTCGGCATCGAGTCTGTGAACGTCGGCGACGTACCGGTCGCGGTGCAAGAACGGGTGGAACTGGACAGACCCTTCTGCGAGCTGCGGCGCTTCAAGCGCCTGAGCGACGATGTCAAAACTCTCACCCTGCTCAAGACCCAGCCGGCAGTGCTGGTGGTGGCACCCCTGTCAGGCCACTACGCCACCTTGCTTCGTGAGACGGTCAAGAGCCTGCTGCAGGACCACAAGGTCTACATCACCGATTGGCGCAATGCACGCATGGTGCCGCTGTCCGACGGCAGCTTTCACCTGGACGACTACGTGAACTATGTGCAGGAATTCATCCGCCACATCCAAGGTAACTATGGTCACTGCCATGTCATCAGCGTGTGCCAACCCACGGTGCCGGTACTGGCAGCCGTCTCACTCATGGCCTCGCGCGGCGAGACCACGCCCCTGTCCATGACCATGATGGGCGGCCCCATCGATGCGCGCAAGTCGCCCACGGCCGTGAACAACCTGGCCATGAACAAGAGCTACAGCTGGTTCGAGAACAACGTGATCTTCCGTGTGCCCAGTAACTTCCCCGGCGCAGGCCGTCGGGTGTACCCGGGCTTCATGCAGCACGCCGGCTTCGTGGCCATGAACCCCGATCGCCATGCCAGCAGCCACTACGACTTCTTCAAAGACCTGGTCAAGGGCGATGACGCCAGCGCCGAAGCACACCGCAAGTTCTACGACGAGTACAACGCCGTCCTGGACATGGACGCTGACTACTACCTGGAAACCATCAAAACGGTGTTCCAGGAATTCAAGCTGGTCAAGGGCACCTGGGAAGTCAGCAACCCCGAAGGCCAGTTGGAACTGGTCAGGCCGCAGGACATCAGGACCACGGCGCACCTGACCATCGAGGGTGAACTCGACGACATCTCCGGCTCGGGCCAGACCGCAGCCGCCCACGGTCTGTGCACCGGCATCGCCAAGCCCCTGCAAAAACACATCGAGGTCAAGGGTGCCGGCCACTACGGCATCTTCAGCGGCCGCCGGTGGCGCGAAGCGGTGTACCCGGAGGTCAAGACCTTCATCGCTCAGCACCACAAGCCCGGTGCAACTGCTGCCAAGGCCTCGACCACCCGCACCACGGCCAGCCGCAATAGCAGCAGCATCGGCAAGAGCGCTGCCCAGAAGACGGCCGCTCGTAAGACAGCCGCGCGTAAAACCACCCGCACCCGGGCTTGAGGCCCGCTGGCTTCCCCTCAGCCCGGCCTGTGCAGGGCTAGCTGATTTGGCATCCCTCTGGCCCTCTGACCATGCGTGAGCACTCGCTGGCCGATCGCCTTCACCAAGCCTTGCCGCAGACGCAGTGCACCCGCTGCGGCTATCCCGACTGCCGTGCCTACGCCGAGGCCATGGCGGCCGGCGAGGCGCCCATCAATCAATGCCCACCCGGCGGGCAAGAAGGCATCGAACGCCTGGCGGCCCTCACCGGTCAGGCCGTGCAGCCCCTGAACCCCGTTCACGGCCACGAAGGGGCCCGAGGTGTGGCCGTGATCGACGAGGCCTGGTGCATCGGCTGCACCCTGTGCCTGCCGGCCTGCCCGACCGACGCCATCCTGGGCCGCCACAAGCGCATGCACACGGTGATCGAGGCGCACTGCACGGGCTGCGAGCTGTGCCTGCCAGCCTGCCCGGTGGACTGCATCCGCATGGAGCCCGTGACCCAGGCCACGGGTTGGGCTGCCTGGTCACCCGCGCAGGCTGACCAATCGTTGGCCCGCTATGAAACGCACAAAGTCAGACTGGTGAAGGCACAGGCACGCCAGGCCCAGCGCCTGGAAGACAAGGCGCGGGCCAAGCTGGCTGACCTGCCCGCGCACACCGAGTTGTCCGATCCAGAAGAGCTAGAAAAGAAACGCGCCGTCATTGAAGCGGCGCTGGCCCGCGCCCGCGCCCGTCGCGGCGCTTAAGCCGCAGCGCGCGCCTCAAACAGGCTGGGCCTGCAGGGCCGCGAAGGCCTTGACCACCTCGGGCGGGGCCTGCACCAGCTCAATCAGCACGCCCTCCCCCGAGATGGGGAACTCCTCGTTGCCCTTGGGGTGCAGGAAGCAGATGTCAAAACCGGCCGCACCCTGGCGGATACCGCCCGGCGCGAAGCGCACCCCCTGGGCGATCAGCCAGTCCACCGCACGGGGCAGGTCGTCGATCCACAGGCCCACGTGGTTGAGCGGCGTGGTGTGAACGGCGGGCTTTTTGTCGGGGTCCAGGGGCTGCATGAGGTCGACCTCCACCTTGAAGGCCCCAGCGCCCATGGCGCAGATGTCCTCATCGACGTTCTCACGTTCACTCACAAAGTTGCCGGTGAGCTCCAGACCCAGCATGTCCACCCACAGGGTGCGCAGCCGCGCCTTGCTGGGGCCACCGATGGCGATCTGCTGGATGCCCAGCACCTTGAAGGGACGATTCATCACGAAGACTCCTGGCTGCGCCGACCGGCGCGGTATGTCACGCCCTGCGCGCCGGCACTTTCTGTGTGCAGGGTGCCGGCAGGCAGGCGAAAAATCTCGCCCGTGGCGTAGTGGCGAGCCACCCCGTCCACGGTGATGCTGAAGTCGCCCTGAGTGATCAGGGCGCAGGCATCAAAGGCATGGGCATGCTCACCCATCTGGTAGCCGGGGGGCTGGGTCACGGTGGTGACCACGGTGTAGCCCTCGGCTTGGAGCTGAGATTCAAACGCGATGAGATCCATGGCAGAGCGCCCTTCCCATGTCAGGCGAACTCGACGATGGGCTGGTCCACGGCCAGGGACTCACCCTTGTTGGCCAGCACCTTGCCCACCACGCCATCGGCTGCAGCGAACAGCACGTTCTCCATCTTCATGGCCTCGATCACGGCCACGCGTTCACCGGCCTGCACCTTCTGGCCCGGTTGCACCGCCACTTCAACCAGGAGGCCCGGCATGGGTGAGAGCACGAAGCGGCTCATGTCGGGCGGTGCCTTGTAGGGCATGAGCTGATGCAGCTCGGCCATGCGCGGCGACACCACCAGCGCCTCAATGCGGGTGCCGTTGTGCTGCACCACCAGGGCCAGCGGGTTCTTGGCCGAGCCACGCTCGACCTGCGAGGTAAAGCGCTGGCCGTTGACCGTGCCCTCGATGCAGATCTCATTGAGGCGCGAACTGCTCTCGATGGCATAGGCCTTGCCACCGACCTGGATGACCGCCGGCCCGTGGATGCCGCCCGTGTCGTCGATGGTCACCTGCACCTGCTCGTGCTGGCCGGCCGCGCCCAGCACGATCACGGTGTAATGCTGGCCGACCTTGACGTCGTAGCCGGGCAACTGTCCGCCGATGCGGGCCGCGCGCTCGCGTGACTTGCGGCGCACATAAGCGGCCAGCGCCACGAGGAAATTGCGGTCACTGTGCGGCACATCTTCGGCTGCAAAACCCTTGCCGTAGTGCTCGGCAATGAAGCCGGTGTTGAACTGGCCCGAGACAAACTTCGGATGCGCCAGCAGCGCCGCCTGGAAAGGAATGTTCGAGCTGATGCCGCGGATCACAAAACCATTGAGGGCCTCGCGCATCTTGGCAATCGCCTCGTTGCGGTCCTTGCCGTGGACGATGAGCTTGGCGATCATGGAGTCGTAGAACATCGGGATCTCGCCGCCCTCCTGCACCCCGGTGTCGACCCGCACGCCATAGAGGTGCTCGGTGTCGGCCTGCTGCATGCCCTGCTCGGGCGGCTGAAAGCGCACCAGCCGGCCGGTAGACGGCAGGAAGTTGCGGAAAGGGTCTTCTGCATTGATGCGGCACTCGATGGCCCACCCCTCGCGCTTGACCTGATCTTGCGCCAGCGGCAGCTTCTCGCCCGCGGCCACGCGGATCATGAGCTCCACCAGGTCCAGGCCCGTGATGCACTCGGTGACCGGATGCTCCACCTGCAGGCGGGTGTTCATCTCCAGGAAGTAAAAGTCCTGGTCCTTGCCGACCACAAACTCCACCGTGCCGGCGCTCTGGTACTTCACGGCCTTGGCCAGGGCCACGGCCTGCTCGCCCATGGCCTTGCGCGTGGCGTCCGAGATGAAGGGCGAAGGCGCTTCCTCGATCACCTTCTGGTGGCGGCGCTGGATGGAGCACTCGCGCTCGTTGAGGTAAATCACGTTGCCGTGGCTGTCGCCGAGCACCTGGATCTCGATGTGGCGGGGCTCGAGCACGTACTTCTCGATGAACACGCGGTCGTCGCCAAAGCTGTTGCGCGCCTCGTTGCGGCAGGAGGTGAAGCCCTCAAAGGCCTCCTTGTCATTAAAAGCCACCCGCAGGCCCTTGCCGCCGCCACCAGCCGAGGCCTTGATCATGACCGGAAAGCCGATGCCCTTGGCAATCTCCACCGCACGCTCGGCCGACTCGATGGCGTCGTTCCAGCCGGGGATGGTGTTCACCTTGGCCTCGTTGGCCAGCTTCTTGGAGGCGATCTTGTCGCCCATGGCCGCAATGGAATAGTGCTTGGGGCCGATGAAGGCCATGCCCTCTTCTTCCACGCGCCGGGCAAAGTCCTCGTTCTCCGACAGAAAGCCGTAGCCCGGATGGATCGCCTCGGCACCGGTGGCCTTGGCCGCCGCAATGATCTTGTCGGCCACCAGGTAGGACTCGCGCGAGGGCGCAGGCCCGAGCAGCACGGCCTCGTCGGCCAGCTGCACATGGCGGGCGTCCTTGTCGGCCTCCGAATACACGGCCACGGTCTGGATGCCCATCTTGCGGGCGGTGGCGATGACGCGGCAGGCGATTTCGCCACGGTTGGCAATGAGGATCTTGGTGAACATGAAATTCTCCGATGCAAAAGTCAGTGTGTGTGGCTGCCAGTGGGTTCTTCGCGCACAAGGAGCGCGGCGTGTGCGTCTGCGCTCATGTCCCCCGCCGGCCGTCGGCCGGCTCCTCCTTTACTTCGCTCCGACACACACACCGCGCTCCTTGCGGAGGGGTGGCTCAGCCCGAAGGCCGTGTGAAGGCCCGCGCCCCGGATCGGGCTGCGTGGGCGTTTTGCGCAGGTAAAGGAGGAGGCCGAAGGCCGGGGGACACGGAGCAAAACGCCCACGCGGCCCGATCCAGCGCATACAAAAGGCATCACAGCGGAATGTTGCCGTGCTTGCGCCATGGGTTCTCGACCTTCTTGTCCTTGAGCATCACCAACGAGCGGCAGATGCGCTTGCGGGTCTCGTGCGGCAGGATCACATCGTCGATGAAGCCACGCGCACCGGCGACAAAGGGGTTGGCGAAGCGCGCCTTGTATTCCGCCTCGCGGGCAGCGAGCTTGGCCGGGTCCTTCTTTTCCTCGCGGAAGATGATCTCCACCGCGCCCTTGGCGCCCATCACCGCAATTTCGGCATGGGGCCAGGCGAAGTTCACATCGCCACGCAGGTGCTTGGAAGCCATCACGTCATAAGCGCCGCCGTAGGCCTTGCGGGTGATGACGGTCACCTTGGGCACCGTGCACTCGGCATAGGCATAGAGCAGCTTGGCGCCATGCTTGATGATGCCGCCGAACTCCTGCGATGTGCCGGGCATGAAGCCGGGTACGTCGACGAAGGTGATCACCGGGATGTTGAAGGCATCGCAAAAACGCACAAAGCGCGCGGCCTTGATGGAGCTCTTGATGTCCAGGCAGCCAGCCAGCACCAGCGGCTGGTTGGCCACCACGCCCACGGTCTGGCCGTCCATGCGGGCAAAGCCCACGATGATGTTCTTGGCGTAGTCGGGTTGGATCTCGAAGAAGTCACCGTCATCCACGGTCTTGAGGATCAGCTCCTTCATGTCGTAGGGCTTGTTCGGGTTCTCGGGCACCAGGGTGTCGAGGCTGAGGTCGGCGCGGTCGATCGGATCGCCACTGGGTCGCACCGGGGCCTTCTCGCGGTTGGACAGCGGCAGGTAGTTGTAGAGGCGGCGCAGCATCAGGAGGGCCTCGACATCGTTCTCAAAGGCGCCGTCGGCCACGCCGCTCTTGGTGTTGTGCGTGAGGGCGCCACCGAGTTCCTCGGCCGTGACCTCCTCGTGCGTCACCGTCTTGACCACCTCGGGGCCGGTCACGAACATATAGGAGCTGTCCTTGACCATGAAGATGAAGTCCGTCATGGCCGGCGAGTACACCGCACCACCCGCGCTGGGGCCCATGATCATGCTGATCTGCGGGATCACGCCCGAGGCCATGGCGTTGCGCTGGAACACCTCGGCATAGCCACCCAGCGAAGCCACGCCCTCCTGGATGCGGGCGCCGCCCGAATCATCGAGGCCGATCACCGGAGCGCCGACCTTCATGGCCTGGTCCATGATCTTGCAGATCTTCTCGGCATGGGACTCCGACAGCGCTCCACCGAAGACCGTGAAATCTTGGCTGAAGACAAAGACCAGACGGCCATTGATCATGCCGTAGCCGGTGACCACGCCGTCGCCCGGAATCTTCTGCTCCTGCATACCGAAGTCCGTGCAGCGGTGCTCCACGAACATGTCCCACTCTTCAAAAGTGCCTTGGTCCAGCAGGACCTCCAGGCGCTCGCGGGCGGTCAGCTTGCCCTTGGCATGCTGGGCGTCAATGCGCTTGGCCCCTCCACCCTGGCGGGCAGCAGCGCGCTTTTTTTCGAGTTGTTCAAGGATGTCCTGCATGGTGGTCCTTCTTCAAAGGCTGGGAAAAGGGAACGAAAGGGGTTCAGCGTGCATAGGCGGCCAGCAGCTGGCGCGCGGCGGTGGAGGCGGGCATCTGGCCCAGCGCGACCTGTCTGGTGAGCTCGGGCAGCAGGTGGCTGACAGCGGGGTCCTGGCGGAAGGCGAGCTTGAGGCCCGCCTCCACGCGCTCCCACATCCAGGCCAGCGACTGCTGCTGGCGGCGCTGCTGTAGACGGCCGTTGGTGGTCTGCAGTTGGCGAAAACGTTCCACGGCAGCCCAGAACCGGTCCACGCCCTGCGCTTGCAGGGCACTGGTCTGGACCACCTGCGGATGCCATATGGCCTCGTTGTGGTGGGCATGGTCGGGGTGTCCGTGCTGCCCGAAGAGCCGCAGGGCGCTGGTGATCTGGGCCTCGGCCCGGGTGGCGGCGTGGGCGTCGATGTCGGCCTTGTTGATGACCACGAGGTCAGCCAGCTCCATCACGCCTTTCTTGATGGCCTGCAGATCGTCGCCCGCGTTGGGCAGCTGCATCAGGACAAACATGTCACTCATGCCGGCCACCGCGGTCTCGCTCTGGCCCACGCCCACGGTCTCCACAATCACCACGTCATACCCCGCGGCTTCGCAGACCAGCATGGCCTCGCGGGTCTTCTCGGCCACGCCACCGAGCGTGCCGCTGGAAGGGCTGGGCCGGATGTAGGCCCGCTCGTTCACGGAGAGCTGCTCCATGCGGGTCTTGTCGCCCAGGATGGAGCCGCCCGAGACGGTGGAGGACGGGTCAATCGTCAGCACCGCCACGCGGTGGCCCTGCTTGATCAGGTACAGGCCAAGCGCTTCGATGAAGGTGGATTTGCCCACGCCCGGCACGCCGCTGATGCCCAGGCGAAAGCTCTGGCCTGTGTGCGGCAGCAAGTCCGTGAGCAGCGCATCGCCCTGAGCGCGGTGGTCGCTGCGCGTGGACTCGAGCAGCGTGATGGCCTTGGCCATGGCGCGGCGCTGCGCCATGGCACTGGAGGGTGCCACGATGCTTTGGGCGGTGGGATGAAAGTCGTTCATGAAGGCTGCAGGGGAATCGCCCGGAGGCCGGGCTCCTACAGATTGCTTTGGCTCAGGCCAGGGCCTTCCTGATCTGCTCGAGCACGTCCTTGGCGCTGGCCGGAATCGGTGTGCCCGGGCCGTAGATGCCCTTGACGCCGGCCTCGTAGAGAAAGTCGTAGTCCTGGCGCGGGATCACACCGCCCACGAAGACGATGATGTCGTCAGCACCCTGCTTGCGCAGCTCGGCAATGATGGCCGGCACCAGGGTCTTGTGGCCCGCAGCCAGGGTTGAGACACCCACCGCATGCACATCGTTCTCGATGGCCTGGCGGGCGCAGTCCTCCGGGGTCTGGAAGAGCGGGCCCATGTCCACGTCATAGCCCAGGTCCGCGAACGCCGTGGCCACCACCTTGGCGCCGCGGTCATGGCCATCCTGGCCGAGCTTGGCAATCATCACGCGCGGGCGGCGGCCCTGCTGCTCGGCAAAGTCCTTGATCTCTTTCTTGAGGTTTTCCCAGCCTTCGGCCGAGTCGTAAGCAGCTGCGTACACACCAGTGACCTTTTGCGTATCGGCGCGGTGGCGCCCGTAAACCTGTTCCAGCGCATCGGAGACTTCACCCACGGTGGCGCGCAGGCGGATCGCCTGGATCGACAGATCCAGCAAATTGCCCTGACCGCTCTCGGCCGCAGAGGTGAGCGCAGCAAGTGCCTGCTGTACAGCGGCTGCATCACGGCTGGCGCGGATCGTCTGGAGGCGCTCGATCTGGCCCTCGCGCACCTTGACGTTGTCGATCTCAAGGGTATCGACCGCATCTTCCTTGGCGAGCTTGTACTTGTTGACGCCCACGATCACGTCTTTGCCCGAATCGATGCGGGCCTGCTTCTCGGCGGCCGCCGCCTCGATCTTGAGCTTGGCCCAGCCGGAGTCGACCGCTTTGGTCATGCCGCCCATGGCCTCGACCTCTTCAATGATGGCCCAGGCCTTGTCGGCCATGTCCTGGGTGAGCTTTTCCATCATGTAGCTGCCAGCCCAGGGATCGATCACGTTGGTGATGTGCGTCTCTTCCTGGATGATGAGCTGCGTGTTGCGCGCGATGCGCGAGGAGAACTCG